>CALEPV010000026.1 GCA_937910905.1 uncultured Prevotellaceae bacterium | reverse complement strand
GAGATGTCAAAGCGAGCTAATTGGACATTTTTGGTTTTTGGTTGCGGATTTTAGGGTATTAGATAGGTGTGTGATACGCGTGTCTGCTATTTGCGAAGGATGGAGATTGTCGCCGTGTCTCTGGCGAATACCGAGAATAGTCCCTGTGGCTCTTGTGGCGGGTCGCCCATAAGCGGGTCGCCTGGTATCCACATTTCATGCAGGGCTATAGCTGTGCCTCCCCAAGCCCAGAAGTTCAGTCCAGCTATCTCTGGTGTGGCTGCGGCAATGTCAGCAATATGCTGATAGTAGCTGTTGCGCAGGAGGGTAGCGCTTGATGGTGAATAGCTGAAGCCGTCGCGCGGGTAGCCGAACTCCTCAATTACTATCGGTTTGTGCAGCTCGCGAGCCAGTTCTACGTGCTGCTCGATGTAAGCTGTTGTCAGTATGCAGGCCGTATCAAGGTCCTCCTCTATGGCATCGCGCCTTGCCCAGCCCCAGTTTGTAGGCCAGATGTGCATGGTTATATAGTCGATGTTGGGGTCGGAGCAGATGGCTTTGTGCAGGTCGGCATCGAAGTTGCACCCTACGAGTCCCTCGCTGCCAGTGGATATGAGATGGTTCGGGTCGATGTTGCGTATTGTGGCAGCAGCCTCCGACAGCCATGCAGCGAATTCTGCCTTAAGTGTGTCGCAGAATGCCCGTGGCTCATTGCATAGCTGCCAAGCCATGATAGTGGGGTCGTATGCATAGGGCTGATTGGTGTATCTATTGGTGCGCCCCACGATGTTGCGCAGGTGTCCGAGGTACATCTGCTTAGCCTCCTGACAAGTAGAAAACTGTGCAACGAAAGCGGTGTAGCCACGGTAGTCGCTCATATCGGACGGCGCTTGTCCAAGTCCAGCTTGTCGCAGATAGTAGCTGTAGCCTCCGCTCCATGTCCATGCATTGTTGAAGTAGAGAACAGCCCTCATATACCGTTTGCCCATCTCCTGCAGCAGATAGTCCAACCCGTCCAGCAGTGCATCGTTGTATTGCCCTGAGCTCGTCTGCAGCGTTGGCCACACTTGTCCTGTCATCTCTGTCTCGCCATCAGCCCCCACTAGTACGCGCAGATTGTCTATGCCCAGCGCGTGCAGGGTGTCGAGCTCTGCACATAGCCGCTCGCGGTCTCCACCAGCTGCCTCTGATGCCAGCAGTGCCGCATACCATAGGTTGGCGCCGGTGAACTTGTATTCCCTGCTCCCTTCCCACAGCCGTCCATCAGCCTGACGTATGAAATCGATGTGCTCGATGCTGGTGGTGCAGGACAGAATAGTGGTCATGGCAGCGATGAGCAGTAAAAGGTACCTGACCCTCATACGTTAGATGTTTATTTGTAGCCACTGTAGATAACTTGCATTGGTTGTGGTGCTGTGCCACCAAGCAGTCGTATGCTAGTGAGGCTCAGGTCGTGACTCACGCTGACAAGTGTGGTGTAGCCGTTTGAGTTGGTCACAGACGTTGTGGTGACTGGTGTAATGATGGCACGGTTCCAATCTGGGTGCACGCTGTTCCACTGCTCAGATGTGAGTCCCTCTGCTGCCATGCCTGCCACTTTCTGTTGGTGCATATACGATATCAGACGTGACAGGTTAGCGAAGGTGTAGGTGTTGAAACCGCTGTCGTAGCTGGTCGTGAAGCTGCGTCGCCCATCGGCCACATCGCGGTTTTGGAAGAACTCTGTGTAGTAAGGCTTGTACACTATGAGCAATGTCTGCGGTATGCCTAGCTGTGTAGCTGTGGGCACTGCGCTGTTGAGGCGAGTCAGTGTTACCTGTGCACGACTGATGCTGTCGTTCTCATGTCCGGCAAAAATCTCGTCAACGGGCAGTGTTATCTCTGTTGCAATGCCAGCCGGGGTCTTGAGATAGGTGTAGTCGTTGGCTGCATCAATCAGCGTGCTGAGGTCATCGGTCTTGAACCGTGTGCTCTGTATCACCTCCGGTGTAGCGGCAAAGCGTGCTATGGCTGTGTAGGTTGTGTCGGCATCGGCATCATTGTAGCGGAAAAAGACGTTCAAAGCACTGACATCCAGCGTGAGCATTGTGCCCTCACCGCCTTGCAGCTTGAACAGGAAGCCGGCGCACACATGGTGCATGAACTGATATGAATCGGCGAAGAACTCAGGGCGCTGAATGGCTTGTCGCATGATGCGTGTACCGAACTGCTTGGGTAGCACAATCCTCACATTGTCGTAGTGCGATGTGCTGGTACGCTCATCGTCGCTGATGGTGTAGTCTGTGGCGGTGAACACCTTGGTGACCAGCGGGGTGGCACCTGCGGGTAGGTATTGCTCCAGCTGCAGGTCGGTGGCATAGTTCTCTGCTTCGCTGATGACGTTGGTTGTGTCCAGCTCATAGACGGCTATCTTCAGCGGGTTGTCGCCATCGCCATAGTAGCTGCTGAAGTACAGTCGCAATTCCACAGAGTCGCAGGCTATCTGCCCGGCGGCATCGCGCACCAGCGTTTGCTCGTCGGGTAGGGTGTAGTTCTCGAAGGTGTGGAATTGTGCGGCAAATTCAGCTTTTATATTGGTCTCGGTCTCAGGGTCATATACTGAACCGAGATAGCATTTGGTGCTATTGGCCGGCACTGCTCCTATTGCTACTGAACGCGTAGTGAACTGAAAAGTCTCTGCTGATGTGCTGATTTCGTCAGCCTGGTCGTGTATGCCCAACGATGCGGTGTCTTCATCACATGCGGCGAGTGCCAGTGCAGCAACAAAGCATAGCATGGCACGTGCAATGGGTTTGTCCATTGTCAATTATACATTGTCAATTATACATTTTCATTTTGTCAGTCTTCTGGCTCCTCGCCCTTCTTGCCCCAAACCTGGTCGAAGAAAGCAGCCATAGCATCGGCATTGTCGCTGTCGTGCAGGTCGCTCGGGTTCAGTATGGGCAGGTTGCGGCTCTGAGCAGCCTCAATAAGACCTTGGTCGGCGTTGTCCTCCGTGAGCATCAGACCGTCGCTGTACGACAGAGCCAGACGGTAGAGGTCGTCGATATGCATTTGCTCCGGGTAGCTGTCGAGCTCTTTGCCCGTCATGCCTTTGAAGGCAAAGCTAGAGCGGAACTGCTTGGACAGCGGTAGTTGCAAATCGTTGCCGCTGGGAGTGAAGATAA
This sequence comes from uncultured Prevotellaceae bacterium, assembly GCA_937910905.1. Taxonomy (GTDB): domain Bacteria; phylum Bacteroidota; class Bacteroidia; order Bacteroidales; family Bacteroidaceae; genus Physcousia. The sequence goes on along the minus strand of CALEPV010000026.1, from coordinate 18,258 downwards.
CCTTGGCATCACGGAAACATGGCTCTTCACGGTATGCGGTCTTGATGTACATGGGAGCTAGTGCAGAAATCCACCCTTGGCAGTGTATCACATCGGGCACCCAGCGCAGTTTCTTCACCGTCTCCAGCACGCCACGTGCGTAGAAGATGGCTCTCTCGCCGTTGTCGGCATACTCGTTGCCGGCTTCGTCGGCCTTCTCCAGTCGCTTCTGGAAGTAGTCGTCGTTGTCGATGAAGTACACCTGCATACGGGCCGATGGAATGGAAGCGACCTTGATGATGAGCAGATGGTCGGTCTCGTCGATGATTAGGTTCATACCAGAAAGGCGTATTACTTCATGTAGCTGGCATCTGCGTTCATTGATGCCACCCCATTTTGGCATGAAGGTACGTATCTCGCGACCACGTTCCTGCATGATGTGCGGTGCGCGACGTCCCAGGTATGAGAATTCTGTTTCGGGTGTGTAGGGTGTAATGCTCTGTGTGATGAACAGTACTTTTCTTGTCTTCAGCATAGCTTCCGTTGTGTCCATTTTGGGTTTATCTGCACTGCAAAGATATAAATAAAAAGTTGGATATATGCAACGCAAGAGGCAGGAATGTTCATTATTTGACTTTTTTTTGCGATTTGGCAGCCTTTTTCTTTCGATATTTGACGATTAATGAGTTATTTTGCGCCGCTTTTATATAACAGTATAATGAAGTTGCTTACCACAATAAGCTCGCTGCGCGAGTATTTGGACGCACAGCGTGCCGCAGGCAAAACCGTAGGACTGGTGCCTACGATGGGTGCTCTGCATGAAGGTCATGCCTCTCTTGTGAGACGTAGTGTAGAGGAGAACGATGTGACTGTTGTCAGCGTGTTCCTCAATCCGACACAGTTCAACGACCCCAAGGATCTGGAGCGCTATCCCCGTACATTGGAAGCCGATTGCGCTCTGCTGGAGGGCGTTGGTGCCCAGGCAGTGTTTGCGCCATCGGTTGCTGAGGTCTATCCTGAGCCAGATACTCGTACGTTCAGCTATCCTCCTACGGATAGCGTGATGGAGGGAGCCTACCGTCCTGGACACTTCAACGGTGTGTGCCAGATAGTCAGCAAGCTGTTCGACTATGTGCGCCCCGACCGTGCATACTTCGGTGAGAAGGACTTCCAGCAGATTGCCGTAATCCGTCGTATGGTGGCAGACCTTGGCTTGCAGTTGCAGATTGTGCCCTGTCCAGTAATACGCGAGGCCAGTGGCCTGGCTATGAGCAGCCGCAACACACTGCTTACCGACGAGGAGCGCACCATCGCAGCCGCAATATATCAGACCTTGCGTAGCAGCCTCGAATATGCGGCAGCGCATAGCGTGGAGCAGACAAGGCAGTGGGTGATAGACACAATCAATGCAGTGGACGGACTGGAAGTGCAGTACTACAGCATTGTGGATGGCGAAAGCCTAGCTGATGTCACATTGTGGGACGAATCAGCACATATCGTGGGTTGTATCACAGTGTTCTGCGGCTCCAAACCCATACGACTGATTGATCATATAGCCTATAAGCGGTAATAAACATAGCATAAGAAAGTACAAGCCATGCTGATAGAAGTGTTACAGGCCAAGCTCCATTGTGTGCGTGTCACAGAGGCCAACCTTAATTATGTGGGCAGTATCACTATTGACGAGGACCTGATGGATGCCGCAGGTATGCTGGCTGGGCAGAAAGTGCAGATTTGCGACAACAACAATGGCGAGCGCTTTGAGACCTATATCATCAAGGGTCCTCGCGGCACAGGTTGTATCTGCCTGAACGGTGCTGCAGCCCGTAAGGTGCAGGTGGGCGATGTGTGCATCATCATGGCCTATGCTCTGATGGACTATGAAGAGGCCAAGACCTACCAGCCCAAGGTGATATTCCCGGACGAGCACAACCGTCTGGTGAAGTAGCGAGTATTATTTAGTGATGATTAAATAATAAGTTGGGACGATTTGACTCATATTTTTGAGCTTATTTGTCTTCACGAAGAAGGAGCGTAGCGGGCTACGTGACTGATGAGTGGAGGCAAAGAAGCCAAAAAGATGAGTGCTAATCCTTTCCTATAAAATCGTCCCAAGTTATTTTTTAACCATCACTTACTGGATAGCGGAAGGCTGAGGCGCAAGGCTCCTTGGCGACTTATATCGTAGCATGGGATTCCCAGATTGCGGGCCTCTGCTACGATGTTTTGTCGTGTGCGGTAGGGGAGCGAGTGGCCTACTACAAGCAGCCTTGGCCTCAGAGCCGCGGGTAGCTGTCCGATGTTGCCTCTGAAGTTATGGCAGAGATACAGTAGCGCGATGCTAGGCTCTGCGGTGTCGGCTATGTGCAGCTCCGGTGCTGTGGCTGCGGTGCCGGCAAGGACGTATGGCGTGTCCAGCATGGCTATCTTGTCCGCCCCCACTGTCAGTATTTGCTGTCCATACGTGATAGTCGGGGGTGCCGTGAGGCGCTGGTGGCAGAACGTTGCACATGCTGGCAGGCTACCAGGCAGAGTTGTGTCGCTGCTGGAGGCTAGCAGATAGCTATTGCTGGGTGAGAGTACGATGTGTAGGGCGGAGACTGACGTGTCATCGTAGCATATCAGTTGGGGCTGAGCCTTGTGCAGCAAGCTGACATTGACGGTTGCACGGGGAAGTGAGGCCTGACAGTGCATGATCTCCAGCTGTGTGCTCATCACGACATTCAGCGCCGTGGCTACAACGCCTGCACCGAAACCGCCTGTTGCCAGAAGAGTCAAGAGCAGAATGGTTCCGAATATAAGCACCGTCGTGAGAGGAATGTAACACAGGTTGAACAGTGGCGAGTAGGGCGATATGGTGTGGAAGTAGTACACCACCAGTGGCATTGTGGCAAGCTGCGCAAAGACCGATACGGCCAGCAGCTTGATGGCAGGTAGCAGATGCCAGCGGCGCAGGCGTTGTGTTACGGGCTTAACGCGCTGATGGTTCAGCAGGACGCTGAAACGAGGCATACCTATTAGTATGCCTGCCACGGCAGCACACGACAGTTGAGCTCCCGCATCGAAAAGGTAAGTGGGGCGCAGGTAGAGCATTGCTGTTATGGCTACTAGCAGGTGCTGTATGGCACTGCTGTTGCGCGACAGCCAGGCTGCCAGAATCCAGATGGTGGTCATCATTGCAGCGCGTACCAGCGATGTGGGCAGGCCAACAAACAGTGCAAAGCCCCACACCAGCACTATGAATGCCACGCAGCAAGTGCCGCGCCAGCGGCTGTAACGCAGGCGTCCGTTGAACAGCCATAGCAGCAGTCCCATGACTATGCCCAGGTGCAGACCTGAGAGAGCCAGCAGATGACTGGCACCCGCCTCGCTGTAGAGGGTACGCATGTCGCCAGTTATGGCTGAGCGGTCGCCAAGCGTCATTGCTGCCAGCAGTGTACTAGTCTCGCTGCTGAGGTCGCTGTTGTGGAGCATAGCCAGCACGCGCTTACGCCACTGTAGTGCCTTGATACGTACCCTATATATATAAGGTAAGGAATAGGCGGCCTCAGATGCACGGCTTGGGCGACTTACAGCATCTGCATTGACCTGCACCGTACCGGCTATGCCTTGCACCCACAGCCAGTGGTCGTAGTCGAAGACATCAGGGTTGCGGTGTGGCTTGGGCTGTCGGATGCCCGACTGCAGCCTGACTATGTCGCCAAGCCGTGGGTCCATCGCTGCCAGACTGTCATCGCGCCAGATGCTTACTGCCACCTGATGCCTGCCGGCAGTCAGAATGTTGAACGATGTGTGTCTGGGGCGGTTTGTGGGTTGTGTGATTACAACGCCTGTGATGGCCTGCGTCGATTGCTCGTATGCCGATTGCAGGGATTGTTCATAGTGGGTCATGCGGGCCGTGCCCATGCTCAGGCCCAACAATACCAATGCTGCTGATGCCAATCTGTGCAGCTGTCGCCTGTAGGAGATGAACAGCGCTGCGGTGGCTAGTACAACGGTTGCTGATGCGGCTATCAGTATCGTGTGTGCTGCGGCTATCGTATGGCCGGCAGCGTTGTGGCACAAGGCATAGCCTAGCACTATGCCCATGCACGTTGTGATGAGAAATGTCCTGAATGGTGCCGGCATGAGGTCCGACACGCGATTTGGCAGAAGGCTCATCTCAGGTCGACTACAGTGATGCCTGCACCGCCAAACTGCACATGCTCATCGCGTGCATCGGCCACTGCATCTACGGTGCGCAGATACTGGCGGATGAGCTGTCGCAGTATGCCTGTACCGGTGCCGTGCAGGATGCGCACACGTGGTACGCCGACCTGTATGGCATCGTCGATGAATCGTGTCACGGCGTTCAGTGCCTCGTCACCGCGCATACCACGCACGTCGATGTCCTGCCGGAAGTTGAGGCTCTTCTCGCGCATGGCGGCTTGCGTGTCGCGTCCCAGGAAGGTGAATGCCGTTGCTGTCGTAGGCTCTGTCTTGGTCGGTTGTGCGGGTTGCAGACGGTCCAGCTTGACCGTAGTGCGCATCTGTCCAAAGATGACAGAGGCTTGTTTGCCGTCGATGGCCTCAATCACACCCACGGTGTGCTGGCCTTTGAGCCTGACGTACGAGCCTGCGGTGAGTCGTGGCTTGGCATCGGTGGCTTGGCTGGCGGCATTGACATCCTGTGAATGACTGGCTGCACCTGCTTGCCCAGCCTTGCCTTGACCATCCTGACGCCGCTTCTCTTTGCGCTCGCGGCGTGCCTCAATCTGACGCATCTTGCGCTCAACGGCATCGTTGGCTGCTGTGTCGGATTCCTGTTCCAGTTGCTCGCGGTACTCGTCGAGCTGTTGACGGACAATGCGGGTGCGCTCGCGTTCGGCATCGGCTTCGCGTATGTCGCGGATGGTGCGCTCTATGCGGGCATTGGCATCGGAGATGATCTGCTTGGCTTCCTCGCGTGCACGGGCCAATATCTCCTTGCGCTGGCGTTGCAGTTCCTCGACATCGGCCTCGTAGTGGCCTATCGTCTGTTCCATCTGGCGCTCGCGCTGATGTATGGTCTGGCGCTTCTGCTCCCAGTAGCGACGGTCGCGCACTATGTCCTGCAGCCACTTGTCGGCATTAATATAGTCGCGTCCAACAATCTCAGATGCATCGTTTATTACATCCTCGGGTATGCCTATCTTGCGTGCAATCTCCACTGCAAAGCTGGAACCAGGGTGTCCAATCTGTAGTTGGAACAGCGCCTGCATCAGATATCGGTCGTAAAGCATGGCACCGTTTACCACGCCATCGGTCTGCTCGGCAAAGAGCTTCAGGTTCTGGTAGTGGGTGGTGATGATGCCGAAGGCGCCTTGCTGAACAAACCGCTTCAGCATGGCTTCTGCCATTGCACCGCCTATCTGTGGCTCCGTGCCGCCGCCGAACTCATCAATCAGCAGCAGCGTGGAAGGATTGGCGCGTCGCATCATCTGCTTCATGTTGAGCAGATGCGAGCTGTAGGTGGACAGCTCGTCCTCGATGCTCTGCTCGTCTCCGATGTCAATCATGATGTGGTCAAACACGCCCAGACGAGAGTTCTCGCCCATAGTCACGGGCAGTCCGCATTGCAGCATGTACTGTAGAAGGCCTACGGTCTTCAGGCAGACACTCTTGCCGCCGGCATTGGGTCCAGAGATGATGAGTATGCGCTGGCGTCGCGTCAGCTCTATCTCCAATGGCACTACCTGCTTGCCGTGGCGCTCTAGCGTTAGGCGCAGCAGCGGATGCACAGCCAGTGTCCAGTCAATCAGAGGGTGGTTGGCAATGGCGGGTGCTGTGGTGGTGAATGCTTTCAGCTCCATTGCCAGATGAGCCTTGGCACGTACAAACTCCACATCGGCCAGCATCTCATAACTCTGCAGCATACTGTCCGTCAAAGGACGTACCTCTACCGTGAACGCCTGCAGTATGCGTATCACTTCACGCCGCTCGTCGGCTTCCAGCTCGCGTATGCGGTTGTTGGCTTCTACCACCTCCTGTGGTTCAATGAACACGGTCTTGCCCGAAGCGCTCTCGTCGTGGACGATACCCTTGATCTTGCGCTTCAGAGCCGGAGCTACTGGAATCACCAGGCGTCCGTCGCGCATGGTTGGTGCCACGTCCTGGGCCACAGTGCCGTCAGCTTGGGCTGCGCGCAGGATGCCGTTGAGCACACGGCTGATGCTGCCCTCGGTTGCTGCCAGCTCGCGGCGTATGTGCTGTAGTTCAGCGCTGGCCGAGTCCTTGATCTTGCCGAACTTGTCGAGTATGGATTCTATGCGGCGGGTGATGGTGGGGAATGCCACAGCACCTGCCACCATACGCGACAGGGCAGGGTAGGGCTGTTCGTCATCGCTACTGAAGAATTTGATGATGGATGCTATGGACAAGAGCGACCGCTGCAGCGCAGATATCTCGTCAACCTCCATGTAGGTACCTTCCACACGTATGCGTCGCAGCACAGGCCGCAGGTCGTAGTAGCCTTCATCGGGAAAGTTGTCGGACTGCTGCATCAGCCGGGCATATTCGCCCACCTGTTGGTGCAGCTCGTTCAGATGCCGGGCATCGGTGAGATAGGTCATGCCCTCCACTCGTTGCAGACCGAGGGGACTGAGGCATTGCTGGCCGAGCAGTCGGCGTATCTCATCCATGCCTATCTTCTCTTCAAAAGTAGCGGGGTATGTCATGTGTCGTATATCAGAGCGATACGAGGGTATAAGTTGCAGCGTGCTGCAAGTATCGTTGCAGCACGCTGTAAGTGCTTCTGCAGCACGCTGCAACGATACTTGCAGCACGCTGCAACTTTCAAGGTAGCATTACTTCTTTGCGAGTAGGTCGCGAATCTCGGTCAGCAACAGCTCTTCCTTAGTTGGCTCGGGCTCAGCTGGTGGCTCTGGTGCAGGAGCCTCTTCCTTCTTCTTCAGCTTGTTGATACCCTTGATGAACAGGAATATGCAGAATGCGATGATGAGGAAGTCGATAGTGTTCTGCAGGAAGTTGCCGTATGCGAATACGGGTACACCAGCCTCGCGAACAGCAGAGAGTGCTGTGCCGGGCTCTACTTCAGCATTGCTGTCGAGAACCAGATACAGATCGGTGAAGTTCACGTTGCCTACGAGCTTGCCCACGAGAGGCATGATGAGGTCGTCAACAACAGATGAAACAATCTTGCCGAAGGCGCCGCCGATGATCACACCGACTGCCATGTCAATAACATTGCCGCGTACGGCGAACTCCTTAAATTCGGAAATGAAACTTGATTTTGCCATAATTAAAGTAAATTTGTTGGGTTTGATGGCGCGAATGTAAACAATAAAGTGTAATTTTGCGGTGCTCAAAGCAAAGAAAATGCAATATCGGCTGCAATTTTACCTAATATGGGCTATAATTAGCCTGCTGATGATGGCCTGCAAGAGTGCAGAATACTGCAATTGCGGGTGATATATATATTAATAAGGTATATACAAGAGTTATCCAACAATAGTTATTCACTCATCTTAAAAGAAAAGAGAAACAAATGACAAAAGTTGCAATTAATGGTTTCGGCCGTATCGGTCGCCTTGCTTTCCGCCAGATGTTCGAGGCTGAGGGCTATGAAGTAGTTGCTATCAACGACCTGACAAGCCCGAAGATGCTTGCTCACCTGTTGAAGTATGACACCGCTCAAGGTGGTTTCTGTGGCAAGTTCGGTGAGAACAAGCACACTGTTGAGGCTGGTGAGGACTTCATCGTTGTTGATGGCAAGAAGATCACTATCTATGCTATTCCTAACGCTGCTGAGCTGCCTTGGGGCAAGCTGGATGTAGACGTTGTTCTGGAGTGCACAGGTTTCTACACATCTAAGGAGAAGGCTTCTGCTCACATCGCAGCTGGCGCAAAGAAGGTTGTGATCTCAGCTCCTGCTGGCAACGATCTGCCAACAATCGTTTACAACGTAAACCACAAGACCCTGACTCCTGCTGACACTGTTATCAGCGCTGCTTCTTGCACAACAAACTGCTTGGCTCCTATGACAAAGGCTCTCAATGACTTTGCTCCAATCCAGAGCGGTATCATGACAACAGTTCACGCTTACACTGGCGACCAGATGATTCTCGACGGTCCTCAGCGCAAGGGTGATGTTCAGCGTGCCCGTGCCGGTGCCCAGAACATCGTTCCTAACTCAACTGGTGCTGCCAAGGCTATCGGTCTCGTTATTCCTGAGCTGAACGGCAAGCTGATCGGTGCTGCACAGCGCGTTCCGACTCCAACTGGTTCTACCACTATCCTGCACGCTGTTGTTAAGGGTGAGGTTACCGTTGAGGGCATCAATGCTGCTATGAAGGCTGCTACCAACGAGTCCTTCGGCTACACAGAGGAGAAGCTCGTTTCCAGCGACATCATCGGTATGAAGTTCGGTTCACTCTTCGATGCTAACCAGACTATGGTTTCCAAGATTGGTGACGGCAACTCTCTCGTTCAGGTTGTTGCTTGGTACGACAACGAGAACAGCTACACTTCTCAGATGGTTCGCACCATCAAGTACCTTGCTGAGCTCAAGTAAGCATAAGCTGAAAAGCAATATAGCAATGCACATTTTGCCGTCCGACAATCAGTCGGACGGCATTTTATTTGTACATTTGTGCCGAATATGTACGACCTCATCACCATATTAGGCCCCACGGCATGTGGAAAGACAGCTTTAGCCACGCAGCTCGCGGGTCGCTTGTCGGCGGAGCACGGCGTCTGTGCTGAGATTGTCAGCGCCGACTCGCGGCAGGTGTTCCGAGGCATGGACATAGGCACAGGTAAGGACCTGGCCGACTATGGCGACATCCCGTATCATCTCATAGACATAGCTGATGCCGGTACAAAGTACTCGGTGTTCGAGTTCCAAAGAGACTTCCTGAAAGCCTACAACGACATTAGGGCAAGAGGGCATCAACCTATACTGTGCGGTGGAACGGGACTCTATCTGGAAAGCGTGCTGAGGGCGTACAGATTGGTTGAGGTGCCAGTTAATGCTGCACTGCGTAGTGAACTGGAACAGAGGAGTTTAGGAGAATTGGCTAAACTGCTGGCTACATACAAGCGCTTGCACAACACAACGGATGTGGACACTCAGCGGAGAGCCATACGCGCTATCGAGATTGAGGAATACTACAGGGTACATCGCATAGACGAGACACAGCCCTTTCCTCAACTCAGCTCGCTGACAGTCGGGCTCAGTGTGCCGCGTGATGTCAGGCGTCAGCACATCACCTACCGACTGCAGCATCGCTTGCAGCACGAGGGTATGGTTGACGAGGTGCAGCGACTGCTCAATAGCGGAGTGCCGGCAGAAGCTCTGATAAGCTATGGATTGGAGTACAGATACGTCACGCTTTATCTCACGGGACAGCTTACCTATGATGAGATGGTGCGACAGCTGGAGATAGCCATTCATCAGTTTGCTAAGCGGCAGATGACGTGGTTTCGTGGCATGGAGCGCAGAGGAGTGGACATAGAGTGGGTAGATGCGATACAGCCCACAAATCAGGTCGTAACAGAAATAATGAATAAACTATGGAACGCTGGGGAATAATCTACTGCCCTAAGCAGGGCATACGCCGCACCCACAAGAGGTGGGAGCATATCCGCGAACTGCTCACGGAGAGAGGCATAGATTATGATTTCGTGCAGAGCGAAGGCCTGCAATCGGTGAAGCGGCTCACGCAGATGCTTTGCAACAACGGCTACACTACGATTGTCATTGTAGGGGGCGACTCTGCTATCAATCAGGCACTGAACGGCATCATTGAGATAGGCGACGAATGCCGCAGCCGCACAACGCTCGGCATAATTCCCAATGGGCGTGGCAACGATTTTGCCAGTTTCTGGGGGCTGGACGAGGACGATGACGAGCGGAGCGTAGATTCACTCATGCGGCACCGTACACGCTTGGTGGATGTGGGTGTATGCCAATTGGCAGAACCATCTGAGGTGTACTATTTCCTAAACTGCGTGAACATAGGATTGGTGGCCAACATTATGAACCTGAAGTACAAGACGCGACGTATCTTCGGACTCAGCGTGCTGTCTTACCTCAGCAGTATGTTCTTGATGATATTCCAGCGTCGCGAGTGGCGCATGAAGTTTGCTGTCAACGAGCTGCGTACAGAGAAACGTGTGATGACTGTGTGCGTAGGCAATGCCCGCGGTTATGGACTCACGCCGAGTGCTGTGCCGTACAACGGCCATCTGGATGTAAGCATGGTGTCACGTCCGGAGCTGACAAAGCTGGCAAATGGCATTTGGATGTTGCTCACAGGCCGTTTCCTGAATCATAAGAATGTACGTGCGCACCGTACCAGCCGTGCAGTGATGTTCGACGAACTGCATCATGCACCGTTCAGCATCGACGGGCAGTACATGGGTGGTGCACCCTCATCGCTGGAGGTGAGTTTGCTGCCGGAATACTTCAATGTGATTATCCCTTAGGCTGCGCCGTAGTCTAGCCCGCAGTGCTGATTTTCTTCAGACGTTCCTCGTCAATCAGCTTTATCTTGCGTCCGTCAATGGCGATTATCTTCTCCGTCGCAAAGTTGGAGAGGGTACGTATGGCATTGCTTGTGGTCATGTTGGAGAAGTTGGCCAAATCCTCGCGGCTTAGGTAGATGCTCAGCGTGGAGCCGTCTTCCTCCAGACCGTAGTTCTCCTTCAATGACAGCAGAGCCTCAGCCAGTCGGCCCCGTATGTGCTTTTGGGTCAGACTCACCGTGCGCTGGTCTGCTGTGCCGAGATAAACGGACAAGTGCTGGATGAACATCCAACCCAGCTGTGCGTTCTCCTGCAGCAGTCTTGTGACAATATTCAGCGGGAACTTCACGATGATGGTCTGTTCCAGTGCCGCAGCAGATGTCACGTAGTCCTGCGATGCAAAGGCTGCGCGATATCCGAAGAAATCTACAGGCTTGATTACGCGGATTATCTGTGTGCGGCCGCCTATGCCGTCCTTGTAGATTTTCACTTTGCCTTGTATCAGGCAGAGCAGATGTGTCGGCTCATCGTCCTCGGCGTAGATAATCTGATTCTTCTTGTACGTCTGTATTGTGGCATTCCTTGTAAGCAATGTCCGCTGCTCCTCGTTCAGTGGGGCGAGAATAGCGGTGAGCTTGGGGAGTATGTCTTTCAGTGGCGTTGATTTGCGTGTCATAGTGTTCTCTGGAGAGTCGTATTTTATGTTTTACGGCACAAAATTACACCAATTATCATCGCAGACCAAAACTCAAAGTCAAATTATTGCCAAATTATTTCGGTACTCGCCAAACATTGGCTAATTTTGGACACCAATAGAGGATTTTATATTGTAATAGCTGAACAAAACCTTATAAATAAAAACAACCTTACCTTATGAGCTACTTACAGTTTGACAAGACACTGATGACCAACCTAGAGGAGGCTCTGAAGAAGGAGGTCTTACGTTCCAACAGGTCGGGCGCCTACAGCTGCTCAACCATTCTGGACTGCAACACCCGCAAGTATCATGGCCTGCTGGTGGTGCCCGTGCCGGAACTGGACGATGAGAACCACGTGCTTCTGAGCTCTCTGGATGCAACGGTCGTGCAGCACGGGGCAGAGTTCAACCTTGGGCTACACAAGTATTCAGGCGACAACTTCAGCCCTCGTGGTCACAAGTACATCCGCGACTACGACTGTCAGCAGGTGCCTACGACACTCTACCGTGTGGGCGGCGTGATACTGAAGCGCGAGCAGGTGTTCCAGCACTTTGAGGATCGCGTGATAATCCGCTACACTCTGCTTGATGCCCACAGCAAGACAACTCTGCGTCTGCAGCCTTGGCTAGCGTTCCGCAGCGTGCGTGAATTCACACATGAGAACCCACGTGCTTCGCGCGACTATCAGCCGGTGAAGAACGGTATCAAGACGTGCATGTATCCTGGCTACCCAGAGCTGTACATGCAGTTGAGCAAGAAAGCCGAGTGGGTGTTCCGTCCCGACTGGTATCGTGGAGTGGAGTACCCCAAGGAGCAGGAGCGCGGCTATGCAAGCAACGAAGACCTGTACGTACCCGGCTACTTCGAGTTTGACATCAAGAAGGGCGAGAGCGTAATCTTCAGCGCGGGTCTGACTGAGATTAAGCCTACGGAACTGAAGCTTCTGACCGACTTCGAGGTCAATATCCGCACACCTCGCGACAACTTTTATCATTGCCTGGTCAACAGTGCACACCAGTTCCTCAACTATCGCGACGGAGAGACCTACATACTGGCAGGCTATCCTTGGTTCAAGTGCCGTGCTCGCGATATGTTCATCTCGCTGCCGGGCCTGACGCTGACCAACGGCGAGGTCGACCACTATGAGAAGGTGATGCGGACTGCCGAGAAGGGCATCCGTGACTTCATTGAGGGACGTCCTCTGTCGGTGAGAATTTACGAGATGGAGCACCCCGACATACTGCTTTGGGCAGTGTGGTGCATACAGCAGTACGGCAAGCTGGTCAACATGAAGGACTGCATTGCCAAGTACGGTTCGTTGCTGCGCGACATCATGGAGTACCTCATTGCAGGCAAGCATCCTAACTTCTATGTTCACGATAATGGTCTTGTGTACAGCAACGGTCGCGACAAGGCTATCACATGGATGAACTCCACAGCAGGCAACCATCCTATTGTGCCGCGTTCTGGCTATATCGTTGAGTTCAACGCCCTGTGGTACAATGCCCTGATGTTCAGCGCTCAGGTGTGCCACACTATGAACGACGAGGCCGAGGCTGAGCCGCTGGAGCGTCTGGCAGCGAAGACTAAGGAGAGCTTCGTGAGCACCTTCCTCAACGAGCATGGCTATCTGCTCGACTACGTGGACGGTACTATGATGGATTGGAGCGTACGCCCCAACATGATTTTCGCATGTGCCTTCGACTTTTCACCGCTTGATGCCAAGCAGAAGAAGGGTGTGCTCGATATGTGCACCAAGGAGCTGCTCACACCGAAGGGTCTGCGCTCTCTCTCACCGAAGAGCGGTGGCTACAACCCAATGTATGTCGGACCTCAGACGCAGCGCGACTACGCTTACCATCAAGGCACAGCGTGGCCTTGGCTGGCAGGCTTCTACATGGAGGCTTGCCTGAAGGTCTATGGTCGCTCGCGTGTCAGCTTCGTGGAGCGTCAGCTTGTGGGCTACGAGGAGGAACTGTTCTACCACTGCATCGGCACCATACCAGAGCTGTTCGACGGCAATCCGCCATTCCACGGACGTGGTGCCATGTCGTTCGCTATGAATGTGGCTGAAATCATGCGTGTGGTTAAGTTGCTTGACAAATATATAATGGACTAAAATAGGAGGAACGCTATATGAAAGTATTAATGTTTGGATGGGAGTATCCTCCTCACGTATTCGGTGGACTCGCTACTGCCAACTATGGTATATCACAGGGACTTCATGCCCTTGGCGATATGGAAACAATGCTCTGCCTGCCAAAGCCATTTGGTGACGAAGACCGTTCTGCCTGCAAGATTATCGCTATGAACGCGGTGCCTATTGCATGGCGCGATGTCAGCTACGACTATGTGCAGCAGCGTGTGGGCAACATCATGTCGCCCGATGACTACTATCGCTATCGCGACCATATCTATGCCGACTTCAACTACATGCATGTCAACGACCTCGGCGCTATGGAGTTCGCAGGCGGCTATCCTGGCAACCTCACCGAGGAAATCAATAACTACAGCATCATCGCCGGCGTGGTGGCTCGAACAGAGCAGTTCGACATCATACATGCCCACGACTGGCTTACCTATCCTGCCGGCATCCATGCCAAGCAGGTCAGCGGACGTCCGCTGGTGATACATGTACATGCCACCGACTTCGACCGCTCTCGCGGCAACGTCAACCCGACTGTCTATGGCATCGAGCGCAACGGTATGGACAATGCCGACTGCATCATGTGTGTGTCGGAGCTGACTCGTCAGACCGTCATAAACCACTACGGTCAGGATCCAGCCAAGTGCTTCGCTATGCACAATGCTGTATATCCACTCGCTCCTGAGCTTCAAGCCATCGTGGATCAGCGTCTGCCCTACAAGGATCGCAAGGAGAAGGTCATCACCTTCCTGGGCCGTATCACCATGCAGAAGGGGCCTGAGTACTTCATCGAGGCTGCCAAGCGTGTGCTCGACCGTACGAACAACGTACGCTTCTGCTTCGCTGGCTCTGGTGACATGATGAATGCGATGATCGATATGGCAGCAGCCTATGGCATTGCCGACCGCTGCCACTTCCCAGGCTTTATGAAGGGCAAGCAGGTGTTCGAGATATTCCGCGACAGTGATGTATATGTCATGCCGTCTGTATCCGAGCCTTTCGGCATCTCGCCGTTGGAGGCCATGCAGAGCGGTGTGCCAAGCATCATCTCCAAGCAGAGCGGCTGTGCTGAGATTCTCGACAAGTGCATCAAGACCGACTACTGGGACATCGACGCTATGGCCGATGCCATGTACAGCCTCTGCACCAACCCCGCACTTCACGAGTATCTGCAGGTTGAAGGCAAGAAGGAGGTCGACGGCATCACTTGGGAGAAGGTAGGAGAACGAATCCGCAAACTATACGACCAGGTGCTGGCGCGGTACTAAAACCGACCTCTCACCCTCCTTCACAGGGAGGGAGTGGAAATAATGAACACATAGACATCCTCTCAAATACATCTAAAATACTTATGAAAACCATTTGCTTATATTTTGAGATTCATCAAAACATACACTTGAAGCGTTACCGCTTCTTCGAGATAGGTAAGGATCACTACTATTTCGACGACTATGAGAACGAGCATGCTATCACCGAGACAGCCGAGCGTTCATACATCCCAGCCCTGCGCACATTCATAGAGATGGCCAAGCTCTATGGCAAGGACTTCAAGGTCGCATTCTCAATCTCCGGCTCAGCACTGGAGCTGATTGAGAACTACTCACCTGAAGTGCTGGAGCTGCTGCAGGAGCTGAACGAAACAGGCTGCGTGGAGTTCCTCGCAGAGCCTTACAGCCACGGCCTCAGCTCGCTGGCCAACGAAGATGTGTTCCGTGATGAGGTTAGCCGTCAGGCCAAGAAGATGAAGGAACTCTTCGGTAAGAAGCCTACTGTGCTGCGCAACAGCTCGCTCATCTACAGCGACGACATCGGTGGCCTTGTGGCCAGCATGGGCTACAAGGGCATGATTGCTGAGGGTGCCAAGCATATCCTCGGTTGGAAGAGCCCTCACTTCCTCTACCATTGCAACCAGAACCCCAACCTCAAGCTGCTGCTGCGTGACTATAAGCTCAGCGACGACATCTCGCTCCGCTTCAACAACTCGTCGTGGAATGAGTATCCTCTCTTTGCCGATACATATATCGACTGGATTGCACAGCTGCCTGAGGACGAGCAGATAGTGAACATCTTCATGGAGCTCTGCGCTCTGGGTGTCTACCAGCCGCTGTCCAGCAACATTCTGGAGTTCATCAAGGCTCTGCCGGCTGTGGCCAAGCAACGTGGCATTGTATTCGCCACACCGAGCGAGATTATTGCCCGCACCAAGAGCGTGGCACAGCTTGATGTTCCGTTCCCAATGTCGTGGAACGACGAGGAGCGCGACACCAGCTGCTGGCTGGGCAACGTCATGCAGCGTGAGGCTTTCAACAAGCTCTACAGCGTGGCAGACCGCGTGCTCATCTGCAAGGATCGCCGCATCACTCAGGACTGGGATCGCATACAGGCCAGCAACAACTTCCGCTTCATGACTACCAAGCCCATGAGCGTAGGTATGTATCGCAGCATCTACGACAGCCCATACGATGCCTTCACCAACTACATGAACATCCTCGGCGACTTTATAAACCGCGTGAATGCCCTCTACCCATCGGAGATTGAGAACGAGGAGCTCAATGCCCTGCTCACTACCATCCGCAACCAGGGTGAGGAAATCGAAGTGAAGGACAAGGAAATCACTCGTCTGCAAACACGTCTTAAGAAGTTTGAGGGCAATGCAGAGGCAAAGCCAGCAGCCAAGAAGCCAGCTGCCAAGAAGGCTGCCGAGAAGAAACCGGCTGAGAAGAAGCCAGCTGCTGCCAAGAAGCCTGCCG
Source organism: uncultured Prevotellaceae bacterium (assembly GCA_937910905.1). GTDB lineage: Bacteria > Bacteroidota > Bacteroidia > Bacteroidales > Bacteroidaceae > Physcousia. The sequence continues at coordinate 2,179 of CALEPV010000026.1, read as the reverse complement.
CCAAGAAGGCAGAAGCAGCCAAGTAAATCTCCATCCTGGATATAACTTTAGTGCCTCAGAATGCGAACCATTCTGAGGCACTATTTTCATCTTCACTTTTCACTTTTCACTTTTCACTTTTCACTCCCCATTCTTCACTCCCCATTCTTCACTCTTTATTCTCATCTCCCTCACTCCCTCTCGCAGCGCTTCCAAGTCGCTGGCAGTGGTGGCCCAGCTCGTCACGAAGCGGCACAGCGTGTGCGAGTCATCTATAGGCTCCCATGTCTCGAAGCTCACATGCTTCGCCAATACCTGCATCTGCTCATTGGGCATTTGCTTTTTTCGTCTTTTTCGATGTTATAATCTCTTTTGGTTTCGTTTGTTCGAAAAGTTTGCTGCAAAGTAAGGGCATTCCTGCCAGCTTACAAAAGGAATGAACAGAAAAGGTATATTCCATCGTTTTGCTGATATGGCTCTGCACATGAAGATGTGCACATTTTGTGGCAAATGCGACGATGATGCGTAAAGATACCAACATGCTGATAATATCGCTCATCGGGTACCGTCTGTAGCGCTGTCACGGTACCGCTGCTAAGCGTGGATATATTTTTCGTAGCGCACCTATGGTACCGCTTGTACCAGGCATTTTCTTTTTCCCTTTCGTTAATAATCTTCCCCGTTCATATCACTCTCGTGGTACCGCTCATGTCACTCCATTGGTACCGCACTTGTATCACTTTCTTGGTACCGATATAGTACTGACTTGACAACTGGTTATATTGTGGTCATGGCAGCAATGCCTGAGAATAGTTCACATTATTAACCAAAACGATTCAATCTATGCAAAGAATCAGACAAATTCTCCAGTTGCTTGGCGATGGCCTGTCGCAGAACAAGATCTGTGCAGAGGTCAGGTGCAGCAAACGTCTGGTGTCGGCAGTGAAGAAACTGTCCGATGAGAGTGGTAAGGCCATCGGGGAGCTGCTCAAGCTTCCTGATGACGAGTTCAAAACAATCTTCATGCCTGGTGAGCAGACTCCTCCCAAGGAGGATGACCGCAAGGCGGAGCTTGACAGGATGATGCCTGAGATACTGAAGCGTCTCAGCCGCCGTCATTCCCACCTGAAGTACGTCTATGACGACTACTACTCGAAGGAATGCCCGAAGGGCTATGGCTACACTCAGTTCAAGAAACATGTGGGTGAGTACCGTGAGAGGAACGACTACTCGTACCACAACCAGCACGAGCCTGGCAAGGAGTGGCAGATTGACTTCGCAGGCGACCCGCTCTGGCTGACGGACTACCGCACCAGGGAGAAGCAGAAGCTTGTGGTGCTTGTGTGCGTTATGCCCTACAGCAACCTGCCATTCATGATGGCCCTGCCCAATGCCACTACGGAGTGGTTCTTCCACGGCCTGAACAAGGGGCTTGAGTTTATGGGCGCCGTACCCAAGGTGGGCAAGAGCGACAACATGAAGCAGTGGGTGACGAAGTCCGACCGCTACAGCCTGACATACGCTGCCGCCAATGTGGAGTGGGCTCTCTATTACGGCATCGAGCCTTTTGCCTGCCGTGTGCGCAAGCCTCGCGACAAAGGCCCGGTGGAAGGTGCCGTAAACCAGCTCTACCAATATGTCTATGCCCGCATTGAGGGTGATGAGTTCTACAGTCTCGACGCCCTCAACCAGCGCATCTGGGAGCTTCTGGAGGAGTACTGCGCCCTGCCGTACAAGGGCAGCACACGCCGTGAGATCTTCGAGAAGTACGAGAAGCCGGAGATGCTGCCGCTTCCTGACAGTATGTACCGTTTCCGGCTGCGCAAGGAAGTGAAGCTGTCGAGCACCTACCATGTCTGCGTAGGCTCTGAGCGTCACATGTACAGCGTCCCCTACAAGTATGTCGGCCAGAAGGTGAAGGTCCTATGGGACGTGGAGTACGTCGAGGTGTATGTCGCTGACGAGCTGGTTTGCACCCATCGCCGCAGCCTCGTGCCATACGGCTACTCTACCGACCCATGCCACATGCCAGAGGCTCACAAGGCATACGAGCGCACCAAGGAGGTCAATGCCGCCACGCTGATCGACTGGGGAGCGAGAGTCGGCCCGTCGGTGAGGTGGGCCGTCGAGGACATCCTGGCACGCACCACCTTCCCGCAACAGGCTTACGGCAGATGCAACGGAATCCTCGCCCTGGGCA
>CALEPV010000025.1 GCA_937910905.1 uncultured Prevotellaceae bacterium | reverse complement strand
ACACTTAAAAAAGGACTAATTCTTCTGTCGCCCCTACAGGTGAAAGGTGAAAGGTTAACGTATTCTTCTCGGAGATGCCCGACTTCGGACAGGTGATGTACGAGCAGGGCATCGCAATAATCCCGCACATTCCCGATACCTCCCCTTTCCGCAAAATGTCCTAATCTTCCACAAACAGCGACACATCGCCCTCCCCGTCCCCGCTTTCTGGCGATTAATCCTGCCGCGGCTCGTAGCGTATCAGCTCTATGCTTCGGGCTATGATGGCACGCATCTCGGTAAGAGAGCTGACCAGACCATCGGCACGGACCTGCAGCAAGGCGTTGCCCAGCGCTGTGCCCTCAGTGGGGCCGGCAATGACAGGCATCTTGAGGGCATCGGCTGCGAACTGCATGAGGAACTGGTTGCGCGAGCCGCCACCAATGACGTGCAAGCGGCGGATGTCAATGTCTGAGAGCTGACGAAGCAGCCCGACCACCTCCACGTAGCGGGCCGCGAGTGAACGGAAGATGACGCGTACATAGTCGGCTGGTGTCTTCGGTAGCGTCTGTCCTGTCTCGGCCAGCACCTCGCGTATGGCAGCAGTCATCGAAACGGGATGTGCCAAGCGCGGATCGTCGGGGTTGAGCAGGCTCTGGCACGACGATGTGAGGCACAAGGCATTCAGGTCGTTGACGTTCTGCGGCACGTCGGTCCACTCCTTGCGGCACTGCTCATAGAGCCACAGGCCGCAGATATTCTTCAGGAAACGTGTAGTGCCGTCCAGTCCGCCTTCGTTAGTGAAGTTCTCGCGAAAGCTCTCCTCAGTGATGATGGGTTGCTGGCTCTCGATGCCCAGCAGCGACCACGTGCCACAGCTGAGGTAGGCATAGTTGGCATCTGCAGCCGGCACAGCTGCAACGGCCGATGCAGTGTCGTGGCTGCCTACTGCCACTATGGGTATGTCTGCAACTCCGGTCGCATCCTGCACCTGTGCCGTGAGACGACCCACGGTCTCGCCCGGCTTCACCAGTCGCCCGAACTGCTGACGGCTGAGCCCCAGCGTGGCAAGCAGCTCTTCGTCAAGGTCGCCCGTATCGGCATTGAGCATCTGCGAGGTCGATGCCACTGTCTGCTCGCATACGGTCTCACCCGTCAGCATGTATATCAGCGCGTCGGGTATGAACAGTATCTTGCTGGCCGCGGCAAGGGAGCTACTGCTATTGCTACGCATGGTGTATAGCTGGAACAGCGTGTTGAACGGCATGAACTGTATGCCTGTGCGACGGTACACCTCGTGTGCCGACATTGCGTCGGCAAAGTAGCGATCCATAGCCTTGTCGGTGTGCGAATCGCGATAGCAGTAGGGCATACCCAGCAACTGACCGTCGCTGCCGAAGAAAGCCACATCGCATCCCCATGTGTCGATGCCTATACTGCTGAGCTTCAGGCCCTCGGCAGCTACCTTGCGTAGCGCCTTGAGCACTTCGTTGTAGAGATGTGCAAGATCCCAGTATAGGTGTCCGCCTACTGGAATCTGAGGATTGTCAAAGCGCGTGAACTCGCGCATATTGATGCGCCCATTGTCGAATGTGGCCAGCACTGTGCGTCCGCTGGTGGCGCCGAGGTCTACTGATAGGTAATGTGTCATTATGAGTTGAAAGTTGAAAGTTGAGAAGTTGAAATTTGAAGGTTGAGAGCTGAAGGTTTATAGACGGATGATGCTTTGCGGGCGAGCCGCAAAGCACGATGGATCATGGGGCTATATGGCAAACTGCGGGAACTGCACCGGCACGAAGCCGCCATCTATGGACTGCCGCGAGAGCGGCACGACGGCACACAGGCGAGCCAGGTCCAGCACATCAAGGTCCAGTGGTTCGCCAGTCAACAGGCAGGCTACGAGCCTACGGTTCATGCTCTGTGTGAGGGTATCGTGCGAAGTCTGACCGCGGTCCACAACCTCCTTCACTCCCTTGGTGCCCACCACGCGGAACAGACGCTCGTAGGGCCGCTCGGTCATCACATCGTGCTTGAGCAGTATGGTGCGCCCACGGCGGGTGCGGATGAGTGTGCAGGTATGGTCGCCGTTCTGGAAGTCGGGGGCCTGTTCTCCTGTCATATGTTCATACAGTCTGCGGCCCAACACCGCATCGCTGTCCATCGCCACGAGTGTCTGCAGTTCGTCGTCGATGCCTATGCCCAGTGCCTGACAGAGCGGTGCAAGCTCATGGGTCGGGTACAGGTCTCCGCGCTGACTGCGGTTCATGTCCAGACGCCAACGCGTCCAGCGGTCACCCAGATGATGGTAGTAGCTGCCCTCGGCATGTACTGGCTCGCCTATGTCGCCACGACGTATGCTCTGCACAGCCTCAGCCACAAGCGGGTCGTAGCAGCAGTTCTCCAGCAGGAAACACAGCCTGCCGCTGCGCCGCGATGCCGCCACCAAATGGCAGATGTCATCCATCGTCGTAGCTGCCGGTACCTCGACTGCTACATGCTTACCACAGTTGAGAGCTGTCAAAGCTATGGCTGCATGGCTCTGCCAGTCGCTGCACACGTACACCAGCTGCACATCGTCGGCACGACATGCATCAGCATAGGCCGTGGTTCCGACATAGTGGCGCACCGCGTAGGGCAACAGTTGCTGGGCTGCCTCCACACCGGCTGCGGTGGCATCGCACAGCGCTACCACCCTGGCATCCTCCACGGGCAGCATCAGCCGCAAGGCCGTCAGACCCCGCGCACCCAAGCCTACGAAGGCTATACGAAGTTCGTTCTTTACCATTCAATGGCAAAAGTACAATAAATATGCGATTCGACAATTGCAAATCGCAAATACAATTCACCCTGCTGTCTCAGCAATGTACTGTAGGCAGCAGGGTGACTAATCTTTGTCCTCTGTATCAGCGGGCTGCGCCTTGCGCACCTGACCAGGCGTCTGGCCGAACTTGCGCTTGAAGATGGCAGAGAAATGCGACACATTCTTGAAGCCCACGTCGAAGCATACGTCGGATACCCGACGGCCGCGACGCAGCAAGTCGTGCGCTGCCAGCAACCTGCGGTTGGTGAGCCATCTTTCGGGCGATAGTGTACTGAATTGCTTGAAGTCACGCTTGAAGGTTGACAGACTGCGACCCGCGGCACGCGCAAACTCGGTCATAGAAAGATCCGAGCGAAAGTTGCGCTCCATGAAGTCCTCCAGGTCAATCTTCTTAGAGTCCACTCGTCGTGGAGCGTACTCATCGGTAGTTGACAGGAGCGTGTCCTGAGTGTGGATGGCTTGTTCGTTGGTCATATATACGGGCATTCTTCAAGTCCTGTGCGGCAAAGGTAGGTTATTACAAACTAGTCCGATTTGTCTTAAAGCTCAAAGTTGTAGAATTGTTACGATTTAGGCCAAATTTGTGCATATTAGACCCTTTGGCTACACAAATGCTTTCAAAACGCAAAATTTTCCCTACCTTTGCGAATCGAAAACAGCGAACTAACACATTTCACACCAAAACAATCGGGCCGCGCGCCCGCACTACAACCATGAAACGATTTGCATTCAAGATGTTCCTCAAGCCTGGATTTGAGGCTGAGTACGAACGTCGCCACGCAGCTCTGTGGCCGGAACTGAAGAAACAGATTAAGGATGCCGGTGTAGGCAACTACAGCATCTACTGGGACCGCGACACAAACATACTGTTCGGCTATCAGGAGATAGAGGGCGAGCAGAGCTCGCAGGACATGGGAGCCGATGAGACGACAAAACGCTGGTGGGCCTACATGAAAGACATCATGGAAACCAATCCGGACAACAGCCCAGTGACGGTGCCGCTACAGGAAGTGTTTCATCTGGACTAGTCGCAACGCCTATATTTATTCGTCACAACACCTATATAATATATGATAATCGGAATTATCTCGGCCATGAGCAAGGAGCATCAGCAGCTTACATCACTGCTGAGCCACACCACCCATGAGACCGACGGGCCCTGCACCTTCACTACTGGGCAGCTGGGCAACAACACTCTAGTGCTACTGCAATCGGGCATGGGCAAGGTGAACGCTGCCGTGGGTTGCACCACGCTGCTGCGCCATTACAAGCCCGACTGCGTGCTGTCCACCGGCTGTGCTGGCGGTGTGGACAGCCGCCTGAGCGTCATGGACGTGGTGGTCGGTCGCCAGACATGCTACCACGATGTGGTACTAGACGAGGGATTCGAAGTGGGACAGATACAAGGACTGCCCCCTCGCTTCGACGGCGACAGCTCGCTGCTGCGCACAGCCATGAGCCTTGCATCCAGTGCCACGACAGCTTCTGAAGCATTGCCGACCCTGCACGAAGGATTGATTTGCACGGGCGACCAGTTCATAACAAGCCCCGACCAGCTGGCCGCAATCAAGAAGAACTTCCCCGATGCACTGGCCGTGGACATGGAGAGCAATGCCATAGCGCAGACTTGCTACCTCCACTCTACCCCATTTCTGAGCTTCCGCACCATCAGCGACATCCCCGGCAGCGAGGCCCACTTGGAACAGTACCAGGACTTCTGGGGCACTATGGCCGACCGCTCATTTGTGGCTACACGCGCATTCATCAGCGCACTGTAGCCATTACTGCATCTCACTAAACGCGCTGCGTGCCGCCAATGCACTATCGCACTGGCGGCACGCTCTATTGTTATGTGCTATGACTTCTATTAGAAGTTGTAGTAGAGTCCGAAGGTCAGAGCCTCGTTGTTCACACCGAGACCGAAGCTGCTGCGATCGTTCACATCGCTGTTCTCGTAGCCGAGGTAGCCGAGCTTAGTAACGAATGTGAGCTTTGGAGCTACAGAGATAGCGATACCTGGACGTACGCCAATGCCCCATGTTGTCTGAGAATCCAAGCCCTCGGGCTTCTCTGCACCTACGTTGAAGCCACCATCAACGAAGAGGCTGGCGATACCGCTGCGGAAGAAAGTGTAGCGAGCATAAGGAGCTACAGAGAAACGTGTGTGGTTCGGCTGGTCGCCAGTACGGTACTGGAAGTTCAGGTCGAGAGCGATAGCCCAGCTCTCGTCGAGGTTGTAACCTACCTCAGGAGATACAGTGATGTGGCTGTCGGCTACACCGTTTTCCTTGTTGTAGTCATAACCTACAGCGCCACCTACCCATACCTGTGCATTTGCAGCCATCGTTGATACGGCCATCATAGCCATAAGAAGAATCTTTTTCATAATCGTCTTTTTTTATTAATGTATATTATACAGACGCTCCTACTCTGTTATGGGTTTTCGGATGCCCCCTTTATTCTCTTGTTTTGCGCTGCAAAGGTACGGACTTTAGGTCAATCCTGCAAATCTTAAAAGGGTACATGTGTGCAATTATTGAACAATTAACTTTGGCTTATTTTATGTTGTACAACATACTATCAGATTGTTTACTAACGCATTACAACATTATGCGTCAGAAAATCGAACACTTTGCCAAACTTTTTGGCGCGGTAAAAGAAGCAAGCATAAGCGACAAATAGCACATTTATTATCATGCCTGCAATATGCATTATTTTGCCATAAACGAGCCAAAATGCGTGATAGATTTGGTGATTTAGCCGCTTTTGCAGTACTTTTGTCAACGTAAACATTTTATATATAGCATGACAACTCAACTACCAGAGAATGCTTTCCGCGAGCTGCAGGAGGGCGAAAGCTACCAACCATTGATGCAACAAGACAAGGTATACCCCGAAGTCAACGCATGGAGCGTGGCGTGGGGTATAGTCATGGCCATACTGTTCTCGGCTGCCACTGCCTATCTGGGCCTGCGCGTAGGACAGGTCTTCGAGGCCGCCATACCGATAGCTATCATCGCCGTAGGCGTCTCCACAGCTGCCAAGCGCAAGGGAGCGCTGGGTGAGAACGTGATTATACAGAGTATTGGCGCCTGCTCGGGCTCGGTGGTTGCAGGAGCTATCTTCACCCTGCCCGCCATCTTCATACTGCAACACAAGTATCCGGAGATGTCGGCATCGTTCCTGGAGATATTCCTCAGCTCACTGTTAGGAGGCATCATAGGCATCCTGTTTCTGATTCCATTCCGCAAGTACTTCGTGCAGGACATGCACGGCAAGTATCCCTTCCCCGAGGCCACAGCCACTACTCAGGTGCTGGTGAGCGGCGAGAGAGGCGGCAGCCAGGCCAAGCCACTGCTCATAGCTGGTCTGATAGGCGGTCTGTACGACTTCGTCGTTAGCACATTTGGATGGTGGGCTGAGACATTCACTACACGCGTGGTGCCGCTCGGAGCCACCATCGCAACCAAAGCCAAGCTGGTGTTCAAGGTCAACACTGGGGCGGCCGTACTGGGTCTGGGCTATATCGTAGGCCTGAAGTACGCGGCCATCATCTGCGCCGGTTCGCTAGCCGTATGGTGGCTAATCGTACCTGGCATGGCACTGTTGTTCCCCGATATAGTGCTCAACCAGTGGAACGCCGACATCACTATGCCTGTAGGTGCATTGGAGCCGGAACAAATCTTCACCTACTATGCCAAGAGCATTGGTATAGGCGGCATCGCTATGGCAGGGCTCATCGGTATATGGAAGAGCCGCAGCATCATAGTCGGCGCAGTGAAGCTAGCCAGCAAGGAGATGCGTGGCGGTTCAGCACAGACAGCTGCACAGGTACGCACCCAGCGCGATATTTCATTCCGAATTATTGCCATTGGAGCACTGCTCACCATCGTAGCCACATTCATCTTCTTCTGGCTTGGAGTGATGAAGGGCAACCTATTGTTTGCCATCGTGGGCATACTGCTGGTTACGATTATTGCCTTCCTATTCACCACCGTAGCAGCCAACGCCATAGCCATTGTGGGTAGTAACCCTGTATCGGGCATGACGCTGATGACACTCATACTGGCCTCTGTGATTATGGTGGCCGTAGGACTGAGCGGCACGGGAGGCATGGTGGCAGCACTGATTATGGGCGGTGTGGTCTGTACTGCACTCTCGGTAGCTGGTTCATTCATCACCGACCTGAAAATAGGATACTGGATTGGTACCACCCCTGCCAAGCAGGAGACGTGGAAGTTTCTAGGCACTCTGGTCAGCGCCGCCACCGTGGGCGGAGTGATGATGCTGCTCAATGCCACCTTTGACTTCTCCAACACCAACGAGATGCCGGCTCCACAGGCCAATGCTATGGCAGCCGTTATAGAACCTCTGATGAGCGGTGCCGGAGCACCCTGGCTGCTTTATGGGATAGGTGCTCTGCTGGCACTGATACTTACGGCATTCAAGGTCCCGGCACTGGCCTTTGCCCTCGGTATGTTCATACCATTGGAGCTGAACATACCACTGCTGGTGGGTGGAGCCATCAATTGGTACGTCACCTCACGCAGCAAGAACAAGCAGCTCAATGCTGCCCGCGGCGAGCGAGGCACACTGCTGGCCAGCGGATTCATAGCCGGAGGTGCGCTGATGGGAGTACTGTCCGTACTGCTGCGCTTTGCCGGAGTCGACTTGATGGCCGCGGCATGGGTAGAGACAGCATGGGCGGAAGCTCTGTCGCTCGTAGCCTACATTGCACTCATCGGGTATCTGGTGCGTGCCTGCATGAAGACGTCGGCATGAGCATGCGGCCCTGTGCATGCTACGCGTAGATGGGCTCAATGATGTTGAGCAGCTTGATTGTAGCCTTGATAGCCGCCTCTGTCTGGTCGGCATCAAGGGCGTGCGTGCGATATGTCTTATCATTAAACTCCCACTCGATGGAGCACTGCACCAATGCGTCGGTACGTCCACCCGGTGGGATGCTTATGCTATAGTTCGACAGCCAGGGGAACCTACGGTCCAGCTGGTCGCGGTAGATGTGGCGCACTGCACGCATGAACGCATCGTACTGACCATCGCCGTGCGCACTTTCCTCATATATCTTGTCGTCTACGCTGAGCCGCACCTGTGCCATAGGCTTCAGACCATAGGCCGTGGACACCATGTATGACAACAGCTTAACGCGCTGGTCAACAGCATCGTGCTTCAGCACATCGCGTATGATGTAGGGCAGATCGTCCTGTGTGACCAGCTCCTTCTTGTCACCCAGCTCTATGATGCGTGCCGTCACCTTACGCATGTCCTCCTCGTTCAGTTCCAAACCCAACTGCTCCAGGTTCATCTGTATGTTGGCCTTGCCACTGGCCTTGCCCAGCGCATACTCACGCCTGCGACCGAATCGTTCCGGAAGCAGGGCATTCTGATAGAGGCCATGCTTATTGTCGCCATCGGCATGTACTCCCGCCACCTGTGTAAACACGGCACTGCCCGTGATAGGTTTGTTCGGTGGAATGGCAATGCCGCTGTAGCTCTCCACCATGTGCGCCACATCGTTCAGGCGCTCTTCGTTGATGTTGGTATGTGCATTGAAATGGTCCTCCAGAATGGCCTGCACCGATGCTAGAGGCGCATTGCCGGCACGCTCGCCCAGTCCGTTGATGGCCGTATGAAGGCCTCGCGCACCACCGAGCACAGCTCCCAGCACGTTGCTCACTGCCAAGTCGTAGTCATTGTGGGCATGGAAGTCGAAGTGCACATTCGGGTAGCGACGCACCATCATACGCATAAAGCGTATCACCTCCAGCGGGTTGAGGACACCCAGTGTGTCTGGAAGCATGAAGCGATTCACCGGGAGGTCTGACAGAGCATCCATGAGCCCGAACACGTATGCAGACTCCTTCATGCCATTGCTCCAGTCCTCCAAGTATACGTTCACGCTGATGCCACGCTCTGCTGCCATCTGCACATTACGGCGTATGTCAGCCGCATGCTGCTCCAGTGTCTTGCCCAGCTGTCCCTCGCAGTGGCGACGCGAGCCTTTGGTAAGCAGGTTTATAACGCGGCCACCAGCCTGCTCTATCCAGTCAAGGCTCTTGCCATCATCGACAAAACCCAGTATCTCAACCCTATTGAGCCAATCCTTCGACGCAGCCCAGCGGCAAATGCGCTGCACGGCATCCATCTCACCACTGCTCACACGTGCCGATGCCACCTCTGCCCTATCTACACACAGGTCCTCAAGCAGCGCACGGCAAATCATCAGCTTCTCGTGCGGCATGAAGCTCACACCCGAAGTCTGCTCACCATCGCGCAGCGTGGTGTCCATAATCTCGATGAAATGCGGGGACGTCATACGGGCTCGCGGAGTCTTTGGCTCTTGCTGTTGTATCATGTCGCTTACTTTTTGCACTCGTACTCCTCTATATTCTGCGTGTTCTCCAGTAGGAAGTCGATGTCATCGAGGGCATTCATCAGACAGTACTTCTTGTAGCCATTGATGTCAAAATGCTCGCTGTGACCTGTTGCCAAGTTGGTCACCGTCTGGTTTGGCACATCCACCTTCACCTGCATCTGCGGGTCAGCAGCTATGCTGTCGAAGAGCTCCAGCTGGAACTCGCGGCTCACGATGACAGGCAGCACGAAGCAGTTCAGAAGGTTGTTGCGATGGATGTCGGCAAAGCTGCTGCTGATGACCACACGGACACCATAGCCTGCGATGGCCCATGCTGCATGTTCGCGGCTGGAGCCCGAGCCCCAGTTCTTCCCGCCAACGATTATCTCGTGCACTCCTTCATGAGGAGCTTCAGCGTACTCAGGACGATTCATCACGAAGTCGGCCACCGGCTTACCGTCGGCATCGAAGCGCAAGTCGTGCATGAATGCATCACCGAAGAACTTCGAATCACGTGTCGTGCTGGCCAGGTAGCGAGCAGGTATGATCAAGTCCGTATTACAATTGTCTATTGCTATGGGTATGCATGTGGACTGAACTATATTGAAACGGGCTCTTCCACACGTTCTCTCCGTTAGGGATGGAGTAGCTTGTTTGGCATATTGCACATTCTTGAGAGACCTCGGATCAGTTATCACGCCTGTCACAGAACTGGCAGCTACAGTCAAGGGGCTGGCAAGGATGGTGCGTGAGCCAGGACCCTGACGACCGACGAAGTTGCGGTTGCTGGTGCTGATGGCCAGCTTGCCGGCAGGTATCTTGTCGGGATTCATGGCAAGGCAGGCGGAGCATGACGGCAGGCGAAGCTCAAAGCCAGCGGCCTCCAATACCTTGTCTATACCCTCGTCTATTATCTGCTGACGCACACGCCATGAGCCGGGCACCAACCATGCAGTCACGCCCTCAGCCTTATGGCGGCTCTTCACCACAGAGGCGAAGGCACGGAAGTCCTCAATACGGCCATTGGTACATGCGCCAAGGAAGACATAGTCCACCGGTGTTCCCTCCAGCTTCTGTCCAGGCTCAAACTGCATGTATGCCAGCTGGTTGAGGAACTGGTCGCGCTCAGTCTCTGCCACTTCATCCAAAGCGGGTATGTGCCCATCAACGGCAATGCCAGCGCCTGGGTTCGTACCGTAGGTGATACGCGGGGTGATTTCCTCACCGCGATAGGTCACTTCCTTGTCGAACACCGCATCCGGGTCAGAGTAGAGCTGGCGCCACTTGGCTACAGCCTGCTCCCATGCTTCTCCCTTGGGCGCGTACTCGCGTCCCTTGATGTAGGCGAAGGTTATCTCGTCGGGCGCAATGAGACCTGCACGGCTACCCATCTCTATGCTGAGGTTGGACAGCGTGAGGCGTCCCTCCATGCTCATGTTGCGCACCACCGAACCGGCGTACTCCACAGCATAGCCCGTGGCACCGCTGGTAGTCATCTGCGCCATTATATAGAGTGCAACGTCCTTGGCCGTAGTGTCCTCGGGCAGAGCGCCCTCTATGTTGATGCGCATAGTCTTCGGTTTACTCTGCAGGATGCATTGCGAAGACAGCACCTGAGCCACCTCGCTCGTGCCGATGCCCATCGCTATGGCACCCACAGCACCATGTGTAGAGGTATGGCTGTCACCGCACACTATGGTCATACCAGGCAACGACAGAGCCTTCTCCGGACCTACAACGTGGATGATGCCATTGTCTGGAGTACCCATCGTGAAGTGCTTTCGGATGCCGAACTCCTCACAGTTGCGTTTGAGCGTCTCCACCTGCTTGCGTCCCACGGGATCCTTGATGCAGTCCTGATTGTCCGACGGTGTATTGTGATCGGGCATTGCCACCACCTGCTCGGGACGGAATACACCGAGGCCCTTGTCACGCAGGGTGTCGAAGGCCTGCGGCGATGTCACCTCGTGGCAGTAGAGGCGGTCAATATAGAGTTGTGTTGGACCGTCGTCTACACGTCGCACGACATGTGCATCCCAGATTTTATCAAATAGTGTGCGTCCTTGTTTCATTGTTTTGTACTTGTATTATGCCTTTACTTTCAAATTGCGCACAAAAGTACAGGAACCCGCTAATAAAAACAAGAAAATACGCCAGATACGTTACAATTCGTATCTGGCGCGGCTGTAATTCTGGTTCTCACAATAATGATGAAGCCCTCTATAGGAAATCAGCCTACAGGCTGTCGAGGTGTGCCAGCGTCTGGAGCCGGCGCATGGCGGCAGCATCGTCCTTCGGACAAATCATCAGCACGCCGTCCTCTTCTGTTATCACGAAGCCCTGAAGTCCGCTAACCACTGCCAGATGGCCAGATGGCAGACGCACAATGTTGTCGGCAGCATCGTCGAAGAGTGCTTCGCTGTGCACTGTCACATTGCCGCGACCATCGACCTTGATGTCAGTAGGCGGGTGCGGTGTGTTGTGGCCCGTAGCATGAATGGCATCGGTACCGACACCCTGCCAGCTGCCTAGGTCGGCCCATCCGAAGCGGCAGACCTGCATGTAGCTGTGGCTGGTGTGCTCCAGAACGGCGTACTCCAGCGACAGATTGGGCAATGCAGAGTAGTAGCGCGGCACCACCTCAGTGACAGCCGTAGCTCCCAAGTTGGCCATCTCCGGGAACTCATCGCGGTATTCCGGCACATGCTTGATGATGTTGTTCAGCATGTAGTGGGTCGCAAAGACGAACAGACCTGTGTTCCAATAGAACTCGCCACTGTCCATGAACATCTGTGCGAAGTCGGCAGGCGGCTTCTCGGTGAATGTCTTTACGTGGTAGATGCGCTCGACACCAGGCATAGGCTCACCTGCCTGGACATATCCATAGGCTGTCTCGGATCGTGTAGGCTTAACGCACATGGTGACCACGCCATCCTGGCTACCGCTCCAGTCGAGTGCGCGGAGTATATCTTCGCGAAAGGCATCATAATCGTATATTTCCTGATCAGCCGGTGATACCACCATGCGTGCATCCGGACAGATACGGTTGATGGCACTCGTTGCCCAAGTCACCGGTGCCAGCGTGCCTCGTCGTACTGGCTCGGCCAACACCTGCTCACGCGGCAACTGCGGTAGCTGTGCCTGCAAGAGCGGCAGATAGCTTTCCTGCGTAGAGACATAAATATGGTTTGGATCTATAAACGATGCAAAACGATCGTAGGTCAGCTGTATCAGCGTCCGACCTGTACCGCCAAAGTCGATGAACTGCTTGGGCATCTTCTCGCGGCTCGTTGGCCACAGGCGGGAGCCCACACCGCCGGCAAGGATAAGACAGTAGTTTCTGTCCTCGTTGTTCATAGTCAGTTAGGTAATTAGATAAGGTGTGTAACTTTCGACGGCTAAGTTAGCGTCTTTTCCAATATAACGCAAACTTAGGCCTACTTATTTTGCTATTTGCTACATCATTTAGCATTTAATCACAACCGTTCGACACAGTAAACTACACATTGCAGATAGTCGTTTTCTTTGACAGAGGTCAAGGAAAAGGGCAAATTATATGTTTTGCAACATAAATACGAGCCATATTAACCCAAAATGGCCTACCTTTGCACCAGCAAAACAAAAGGAGGCCACCGAGAGCGGTGACACACGAACTCCTTTTGGACCACTAAGGTAATGAGTCCAAGTCAAAGGCAATGCGATATTGCCAGGACACACGAAGGTAAATAAGATTGTTTCATTAAAGGATTAACACTATGAATGCAACCCTAATCGCGCTATATGCCGTAACAGTTGCGGCATTAGCAATCTTGAATGGCATGACCAACAGTGGAAGTGCCGCCTGCGTTCACTAAGCCAAAGAAGGAATGAGTTTTAAGTTAGTTAGTTTATAAGGTAAATGATTTTTGAGAGAGCGGCTGTCCGTGAGGATAGCCGCTCTTTGTTATCTGCAGGTTGAAGCAGCAGGGCTGGCAGGGCTGGAATACCCAAAGCCCTGCGTCCCCAGTTAGAATGTACGTGTATTCAGATGCTTGTCCACCAGCATACCATCCTTGGCCGTGAGGCTGACGCGTGCGCGTTGCTTGGCGCGGAAGGTGATGGTCATCAGCGTCTGGTCGCCCGCCACGGCAGGCTTGTCGCCGCAGTTGACGAAGGTGGGATAGAGTGCTTTCTGTCCGTTGGTATGCAGACGATTGTATGTGAGATTGCGCATTGAGGCCAGCGCCGGTGCTTCGGTGGTGATGTACTCCAGCACGGCGGCATCGTACGGCAGTGCGAGGCTCAGGGCATTGACACTCTGCAGCCCACGACCGCGCACAGTGACTGTCACGATGTCGCCAGCTGCCACAAAGCTTTTGTCGGCCGTCACTGTCACGTTGCCTGTCACTGCCGGAACAGCCTCATCACTGATGCCATTCTCGAGAGATATGCCCACGTGACTGATGTCGTAGGCATCAATCAGACCGTTCTGGTTGATGTCGCCACCCGAGACATAGCCCTCGAAGTCGCCGTCGCCGCTACGCAGACCTGTGTAGTTCATGTAGGATGTCAGGTCGTTCTCGTCCAGACGGTTGTCGTGGTTGATGTCGCCCGGAATGTAGTAGTCCGAGCCCGCCACGCGGAACACATATATCTGCCGCCCGCTGCCGAAGTTGCCACGAGCCTCGGTAACGTGCAGACGCAGATAGCGCGCTGTAGGATGCTCGTCAAAACTGATCTCCTTGACCGCAGCATCGGCAGTCCATTCGAAGGCCATCGGCTCGCTCCACGCTGTGCGGTTCAGACTGTACTGCACGGTGCCGCGCAGTATCGTACCGTTGCCCGCATCGGTGCGCGGCAGGTAGTGCAGGCAGTCGAGCTGGTTCACGGTGTGCAAGTCTATCTCCATGTCGAACGGCACAGCAGTTGCATCCCATGCGGTGTGCCAGATGCTGCCCTCATCGAAATCGGTCATGTGTGCTATGCCCTGTCCCGGCTGGTTGGCACACGAGGTGGTGGCCTTCAGACCACGCACTGCAAAGCGTAGCGGGTCGGGCTGTGTGCGGAATGTGCGGTGTGTCCAGTCGCTGGCACCATCGGCATTGACGGCACGTATGGCTACGTCGTAGGCGCTGTCGGCCTGCAGGTCCTCCAGTACGAGCTGCGAGCCCGGCTGTGAGTAGACTGTGCCTTGATGTAGCAGCTCGTAGTAGTCGGCATGGTCCACACTGCCCCACGCCACAGCCAGCTGGTAGGCAGGATGTACATCGTCGCCAGCCTCGGCATCTGTGAACTGAGGCGCAGCCAGCTGCCCGTGGTTCTGCAGGCTATGGTCGGTGGTATCGAAGGTGTAGCCATCCACAACGACATCTATAGTGGTCTTCGTGACGTCCACATCCTCCACGCACACGTAGAGTCGCGGCGAATGCTTCACGCTCAGCCGCCCCATCTCGCTGCCAAGCGTAGACCACAGGTTGAGCTCTGGTGCGGCATCGTAGTAGTAGACGTTGGTGTTTTCGGTAAAGTCCTTCAGCGTCTGAGCCTCGTCGAGACGCACCTTGCGGCCATCGAGCAATAGCGTCACAGTCTTAGGTTTGTCCTGCAACATCACTATCAGCTCTGTGGTCTGTAAGGTTTCCATGCCCGTATAGCTGCCGCGCGTAGGCTCCACAGTCATGGTTAGAGTGCCACGACCCTTCTTATCTATGTCGAGCGACGAGGTGACGCGTGTAGTGCAGCTCTCGCCTGCCAGATATGCCTGCGTAGTACCATCGTCGTCGTAGACGGTGAACTCGCTCTGCCCCAGTGGGTAGAAGTAGAAGCCGCGGTTGTGGCGGTCTATCTGCGACGGATTGTTGTGGGCGTGTATCATCGGTATGATGGCTCCTCGCCGCACAAACACCGGCAGTTTCCACAGTGGGCATTCGTACTCATTGATTATGCGTCCGCCCTCGTAGCAGCGGCCTGAGAAGAAGTCCACCCACTGTCCTTCGGGCAGGTAGATATTGTTGCGCACATCTGAGCCGTCGGCCTGCATACGCGTACCTTTATATATTGGTGCCACCAGAATGTTCGGGCCATACAGGTACTGATACATAGTGCTCACTTTCTCGCCTGCGTCGAGCGACATGGCCCGTATCATCGGCAAGCCGCTTATGGCCTCGTGAGCTATAGAGTATGTGTAGGGCATGAGCATCGACTTCAGCTTCAGGTACCAGCGGTTGATGCTCGTGGCGGGCTCGCCCAGCGCCTGCGGATACTTGGGGTTGCTACCCCAGCCGTCCATGTTGAGCTGCATAGGAGAGAAGGTTTTCCACTGGAAGTCACGCACATTGACCGGCAAGTTGCGCCCACCGAAGATACCGTCCATATCGGACGTGATGTTGGGCTGACCGCTCAGACCAGAGCCTATATACGTAGGTATGTGAAAGCGTATGTACTCCCAGTCACCGCCCGACTGGTCGCCGGTCCAGATGCCGGCATAGCGTTGCGTACCGGCCCAGCCGTCGAGCGATATGATGAACGGGCGGGCATCGTTGCCGTAGTAAGGCATTATCTCACCGACATCGGCCACACCGTTCAGTCCAAATGAGTAGCCTGTGCCCACCCAGGCCACATCGGTCTTCAGTACACGCACGCCTGCATCGCGCACCTCACGGACTATATCGCGCTGTAGCACAGCTTCCACACCTTCCTTGGGGTACAGGTCGCTCTGTGTCCACAGCCCAACCTCCACACCCATGCGACGGGCATACTCACCAAACTGACGCAGATTATTGATGTTGCCTTCCAGTGTGCCTGTCTGTCCGTAGCCAGCACCGTAGCCATCGTTGGGGAGTACCCAGCCCAGCGGCATATCGGCTGCACGATAGCGGTCAATCACCGCACGGGCAGAGAACTGGTACGTGCCTGGCAGTTCACCGTTCAGCGTCTCGCGCGTGCCGCCGTTGTCCTGCTGCGACTCGCGGTAGCGCTTGCCGTTCTCGAAGAGTATGCCGTCGGCTTCCGTCTCCAGCCAGTAATCGCGGTTGTAGGCATTCAAGTGCCCTTCGTAGAACCCAAACTTAGGCAGCAGCACTGGATTGCCCGTGAGCTGATAGTAGTCGCGCAACAGCGCCACCGGCTGTGTGTCGACCATCAGGAACACATCCAGATAGTCGGTGTCGTGGGTCAGCGTGACCTTGGCTGCATCCGTGGCACCGAAGTCGTAGTGCCCGGGAGCGAAGGTGTACCACAGCACACCATATCCTGCTGTGCTCCAAAAGAAGGGCGAAGGCGATGCCACACCGCCATCCACCCAGTTGTTGGTGTTCACAATCTGTATCTGACGTCCACCGTGCGCGAAGTGACCGTTCTGCACGCCACCACCGTAGAACTGCTCACGTTGCTGGCGCGAGAGCGTCAGCGTGGTGTGTGAGCGGCCATCGTACTCCACGGCAGCACTGATGTGTGTCGCTGCGAAGAGCTTGTCGCCCTCGTAGACATCGATGTCGCCCGTCTGCCTGTCTATGTGCAGACGTATGGCAGCAGTCTGCAGTTCGTAGGTTCCAGCTGTTTCCTCCACCTTCAGCTGGCCGACGTCGCGGCGCGGATTCCTCACCAGAATCTCGGCCGGCGGTGTGGCCACAGGGCTGCGCACTATGCCGCCATGCGGGTCTTGAAACATACGCACAATGTTGGGTCCATAGAAGTCCAGCGTCAGCGTACGGCCGTCGGGCTGCCGCACTTCCACTGCCGTGGGGTTCAGCCGGGCCACTACCACCTGTGCATCGGCCATACCTGCCATGGCGCCGATGCCCAGCATCAACGACATACAGAATGCCATCAGCTTGCTCCGTGTCAGCTTCATAATCGTAATATCTCTGTTAGTTTGTCTTCGTTTAGGTGTTAAACCCAAATCGGTCATTAGACCGACAATTCGATATAATGTCCCTTTTATAGGTCTATTCATGTCATATCAGCATTTCTTTCGGCATCTTGTCCATATCCCTGTCTTGACGTAGCCCGCTACGCCTTCGCCAGTGATGCAGTCAATCTGCTCGTAACAAATACCAATCTGACATAAATCCTAACGACCGATTTGGGTTAAATGTCGCTGTTCAGACGCAAAGATAATCATGCCGCTTCACATAAGCCAAGCAATCGGCACATTTTGTGCCGCGGCACATGAAAAATACCATTCCCAAGGCATTCATCCTACACCAAAACCGATGCTGAAGTTGCACCGCGGTGCAGCACCACTTGCACCGTGCTGCAACAAAAGTTCCACCGCGGTGCAACGACACTTGCACCGCGGTGGAACTTTTATGTGACTGCGGACTATCCCAGGAAAGATATCAGCACACCTGCTGCTACGGCAGAACCTATCACACCTGAGATGTTGGAGGCCATGCAGTAGTTCAGCACGTGGTTCTTCGGGTCGTACTTGGTGCTGATGTCGTTGCACACGCGGCTGGCCATAGGCACAGCCGAGAGGCCAGTAGCACCAATAAGCGGGTTAATCTTCTTCTTGCTGAACAGATTGGAGATCTTCACCATGAAGATACCACTGGCTATTGAGAGTGCGAAGGCAAAGAAGCCGCCCACTACGATGCCGATGGTTGTCCAGTTGAGGAAGGCATCTACGGTCATCGTGGCACCTACGCAGAGCCCGAGGAAGATAGTGGCTGCGTTCATAATGCTGTTGCTGGCAGCGTCAAGCAGGCGCGAGGTGTCGGAGCCGATCTCCTTCAGCAGGTTACCGAACATGAGCATACCGATGAGCGACACAGCCGTAGGCACAAAGATGGCCACGATGGTTGTCACTGCGATGGGGAACATAATCTTCAGCGCGCGCATGTTCTTGAACTCTGTCTTGTTGGGGTAGAGCTTGTCCTGCTCCTTCATGTTGATGCGCAACTCCTTCTCCGAGCACAGTAGCTTCACTACTAGAGGGATGATGACCGGCACGAGAGCCATATAACTATAGGCAGCAATGGCTATAGGACCGAGCAGGTGGGGGGCCAGCTTGATGGTGGTGAAGATGGCTGTCGGGCCGTCGGCACCGCCGATGATGCCCAGCGAACCTGCCTCCTGCGGGGTGAAGCCAACGAGCAGAGCTATGAGCAGCACTGCGAAGATTCCCATCTGTGCGGCAGCACCAAAGATGGACAGGCGCAGGTTGCGTAGCATGGGGCCGAAGTCGGTCAACGCACCCACACCCATGAAGATGATGGGTGGCAGCAGACCGCTCTTGATGAGGGCGTAGTAGAGGAAGTTCATCAGTCCGAGGTCGTGTGCTATCTCAGGCAGACTCATCTCGTAGATGTCCTTCTTCACCTCCACTCCGTTCTTCATAAAGGTCACTAGTCCTTCGCCGTCGGCCTGCAGCACTCCCATGCCGCCGCCGGGGAAGTTGGCCAGCAGCACACCGAAGGCTATAGGCACGAGCAGCAACGGCTCGAACTTCTTGACTATGCCGAGGTACAACAGCGTGAAGGCCAGTGCGTACATGATGAGGAACGCAGGCTCTGCCACGATGTTGGAGATGGCTGTCATCTCATATAGACGTTGGAGTATTTCTTGCATAATCAGTAGGGCTTTACTTAGCTATCTTCATTATTGGGTCATCCTCCTCCACGCTATCGCCGGAGTTGACGAGGATGGCTGTGATGGTACCTGCGAAGTCGGCGCGGATGGCGTTGTAGGTCTTCATGGCCTCAATGTAGCCGATTACATCGCCTGCCTCCACGTGGTCGCCCACGTTCTTGGCTGCTTCTTGAGCATCCTTCACGCGATAGAACTTGCCCTCAAGTGGCGCGAGGATATCCTCGCCTTCGCCGGCAGGAGCAGAGGGGGAGGCTGCGGACGAACCGCTGCCAACAGAACCAGAGGCGGGTGCTTCGCCATAGACAACATCCACCTTGTAGCTCTGACCGTTCACAGTGAGGGTCAGAACGGATGGTGCAGCGGGTGCAGTGCCTGCGGCGGGAACAGCCTCAGCAGCCTTGCGCTTAGCGAGGTCGGCTTCAAAGTCGGCCTTGGCCTTGCCGCTCTTGTATGCCTCGTACTGTGATGGGTGCATGGAGTACTCGAACAGTTCCTCGTCGTCCTCGCCGAGAGGCCAGCCCTTCTCCTCCATCTTCTGACGATACACGTCGAGGTCGTCGGGGAAGTTGAGCTGCGGGTCGGTATCCATGAACTCGCGGCCTTCCTTCTTGGCCAGCTCCACTATCTCCGGTGCTACAGGACCAGGCAGACGGCCTGCCTTGCCGAGTATCATGTCCCAGATGTTGTCGGCTATCATTGACCAGCGCTCCTTACCCTTCTCCATCTGTATGACGTTCATCAGGGCGAGGTTCTTCACGTACTGCGAGAACGGAGTCACGAGGCATGGGTATCCCACCTTAGGCCATACGTAGGCAACCTCGTCGAACAGCTTCACAAGCAGTGTGTCGGTACTCATCTCGGGCTTGTCGTGCTTGGCGTTCCATTTGTTGAGTGATGCGAGGTTCTCCTCAAGATCAGTCATCAGCGAACCCATCATGCCACCGGGCAGACCAGGCTTCACGAGCAGCGAGTTGTTCAGGTGGTTGAGCTTCGGGATGTAGTAGCCGAGGAAGTCGTCCATCATCTCCTGTACCATGGTGCGTACCTCCATGTAGGCTGCCATGTTTATCTCCTTAACCTTGAAACCTGCGTCCTTCAGCATCTCCTGCACGGCGATGATGTCGGCGTGACCAGTACCCCACGAGAGTGGCGATATGCCGGTATCCACATAGTCGCATCCGGCCTTGCACACCTCCAGTATGGAAGCCATGTTGAAACCAGGACCTGCATGACTGTGGTACTGGATGACGATGTTCTTCTTGTATGCCTTTATGCCAGCCACTATCTTGCCCAGTGTCTCTGGACGGCCTATGCCAGCCATGTCCTTCAGGCATATCTCGTCGGCACCTACCTCTATGAACTTCTTGGCGAGGTTTACATAGTAGTCCACAGTGTGGATGGGCGAGTGTGTGATGCAGAGCGAAGCCTGGGCAATCATGCCTGCTTCCTTGGCGTACTGTATGCTGGGTATCACGTTGCGCTCGTCGTTCAGTCCGCAGAAGATGCGGGTGATATCCGTACCTTGAGCCTTCTTCACCTTATAGAATAGCTTGCGCAGGTCCTTTGGGCATGGGCTCATACGCAGACCGTTGAGTGCGCGGTCGAGCATGTGCGTCTGGATGCCAGCCTCATGGAAAGGCTTTGTCCACTGGCGGACACTGATATTGGGGTTCTCTCCGTAGAGCAGGTTCACCTGCTCGAATCCACCGCCATTGGTTTCTACACGATCAAAACAGCCCATGCGTATGATGGCAGGTGCCACCTTCACGAGTTGATCTACACGTGGCTGATACTTGCCTGCGCTCTGCCACATATCGCGGAACACAAGGCTGAACTTCACTTCTTTCTGTGCCATATATTATGATGTTATATTTTCGTTACATTGCTTATCTGCCCCTTGCCGCCTGTGATTTGCTTCACAGCCTCGGCCAGCACTGCCATTGTACTGGCATCCACGGCCGCTGGTGCAGGCTGTGCCAATGTCGCTGCCTTCTTAGGCGCAACGGTCTCTTCGGGTGCAACCTTGTTGATTAGCGCGATGAGCAGCTTGCCCAGCTGTATCACGATGATCAGAATGAGGAACACCGTGGCCATACCGACCACCATCAGTTCCAAGCCAATGCCTATATTTTCCATATTTTGTTTTGTTATATTATTCTCACTCCCCCCTTATCCGCACTGGCCACGCTCTTGGCGTAGGCTTGCAGGCTCTTCGACACCACGCGCTGACGGCGCAGGGGCTGCTGCGGACGTGCTGCCAGCTCCTCGTCGCTGAGGCGCACGTTGATGCTGCGGTTGGGGATGTCTATGTCTATGATGTCGCCATCCACTATCTTGCCGATGTTGCCACCGCTCGCAGCCTCTGGCGATATGTGGCCTATGCTGAGGCCGCTGGTGCCACCGCTGAAGCGTCCGTCGGTGATTAGGGCGCACTCCTTGCCCATGTGCATACTCTTTATATAAGAGGTGGGGTAGAGCATCTCCTGCATACCCGGACCGCCCTTGGGACCTTCATGGGTGATGACCACCACGTCGCCTTTCTGCACCTTTCCGCCCAGTATGCCCTCGCAGGCATCCTCCTGGCTGTCGAACACCTTGGCCGGACCTGAGAACTTCCAGATGCTTTCATCCACGCCTGCCGTCTTCACCACACAGCCGTCCTGGGCTATGTTACCGAACAGAACTGCCAGTCCGCCGTCGCTGGTATAGGCATGTTCGAGGTCGCGTATGCAACCGTTGGCGCGGTCGGTGTCCAGCGTTTCGTAGTAGGCTTCCTGCGCACCCAGCTCATTGCAGAACTTGCCTGCCGGTGCGCTGCTGTATATACGCTTGGCCTCATTGCCGATTCTACATTGTCCCCTTTCCATTATAGAGTAGCGCTCGATGTCTTCACCGAGGGTTGCACCGTCCACACGCTTGCAGTCGAGGTGCAGCAGGCTGCCCTTGGCCAGCTCGCAGAGTATGCCGAGTATGCCGCCCGCGCGGCCACACTCCTGAACGCTGTACTTCTGTGTGTTCGGTGCCAGCTTGCAGAGACAAGGCACACGACGCGACAGCTGGTCGATATCCTTCATCGTGAAGTCAACCTCGGCCTCCTGTGCCACTGCCAGCAGGTGCAGTATGGTGTTGGTGCTGCCGCCCATAGCTATGTCGAGTGTCATAGCGTTCAGGAAGGCCTCGCGTGTGGCTATGGAGCGGGGCAGTACGGTCTCGTCGCCGTCCTCGTAGTAGGCCAGCGCGTTCTTCACCACCTGGCGCGCTGCCTGCTTTAGCAGCTCCACACGGTTCCTGTGCGTAGCCAGTATCGTGCCATTGCCCGGCAGCGACAGACCGATAGCCTCAGTCAAGGAGTTCATGGAGTTAGCAGTAAACATGCCGGAACAGCAACCGCACCCTGGGCAGGCGCGCTGCTCAATCTCAGCCAGTTCCTCGTCAGATACGCTTGTGTCCGCACCCTTGATCATTGCAGCAATCAGGTCGAGGTTCTCACCCCGCCAGCGACCCGCCTCCATCGGGCCCCCGCTGACGAACACCGTCGGTATGTTCAGTCGCATACTCGCCATCAGCATACCAGGTGTGATCTTGTCGCAGTTGCTGATGCATACGAGTGCGTCGGCCTTGTGGGCGTTGCACATGTACTCCACGGAGTCAGCTATGATGTCGCGCGAGGGCAGCGAGTAGAGCATACCATCGTGACCCATGGCTATACCGTCGTCTATGGCGATGGTATTGAACTCCGCGGCATAGCATCCCAGCCTCTCTATCTCCTGCTTCACTATCTGACCCGCCTCGTGCAGGTGGGTGTGACCCGGTACGAACTGTGTGAACGAGTTGGCTATAGCTATAATTGGCTTGCCAAACTGCTCACGCTTCATGCCGTTGGCCACCCATAGTGCTCTCGCACCAGCCATACGGCGTCCTTCAGTGCAAACTGCACTGCGTAGTGTGTGTTTCATATTGTGTGCATAATCTACTCTGCACGGCAAAGGTACGACAAACTTGCTATACTCGCAAAATAAATGCGAGTTAGCTGTATTTGGGGTACAAAATTTGAGCACCTCGGGAATTTGTTTTTATTTTGCCGTCCACAGTCTACCGGCCTGCACAACCACTATACGCACGTCCCTCCTATACATATTACTATGCTGTGCTCCGCTATGGGCGTAGCAGGACAGCGTGCGCCTATGGCAGACATTGCAGCAGGCAGAGGGACTGATGCGGCAGCAAATGCTGGACTCGGCTATGGTCATCTACAACGACGGCCTGCCATTGGCAACCGAGACGAACGATGAGCTTGCACTGCTCACCATCTATCTGGCACAAGGCATCTGCATGGATGTGCAAGGTCAGCCGCAGAAAGCTGCCGAGGCCTTCCGTCGCGGCACGCAGATATGCGAGCTAAGAGGCTTCGCCGACGGAGCCAACAAGCAAAGAAACCGCCTGTTTATGGCGGTTTCCTGCAAATTTTGTCGGGATGACTGGATTCGAACCAGCGACCCCACGCCCCCCAGACGTATACTCTAACCGGACTGAGCTACATCCCGAACTCGCTTTTGCGCCGCAAAGGTAGACGTTTTCTTGGTTATCTCCAAGCCTTTCCCTATTTTTGTGCCGTTTTCAGCGTATACCACTTATGATCTACAACCTATCAAAGCCCAAACTACTGCGCACCGCAGTGCAACTCCCAAGCAGCAAGAGCATAGCCAACAGGACACTCATTATTAGCAGCCTATGCGGTACCCGCGTATCAGAACTCGGCCATATCAAGGGATGCGACGATACCGATGTACTCATGCATGCCATCAGCAATCTAGGCAGTCAGCACGTCTTCGATATCGGTGCAGCAGGAACAGCTATGCGCTTCCTCACCGCTCGGCTGGCCATCACGCCAGGCGAGCACGTCATCACCGGTTCCAAGCGGATGCAGCAGCGTCCTATAGCACTGCTGGTCAATGCCCTGCGTGAGCTGGGAGCCGACATCACCTACGTCCGGCAGGAGGGCTTTCCCCCGCTGAGCATAAAGGGCAAGTCACTCAGCGGTGGATGCATCACGCTGGAAGGCAATGTCAGTTCGCAGTACATTTCAGCGCTGCTGCTCATAGCCCCTACCCTACAGCAAGGCCTCACACTGAAGCTCACTGGCACCATCATCAGCCGTCCATATATAGATATGACATTGAAACTCATGCAGCAGTGGGGCGCAGATGCAGGATGGTGTAACGACGACACCATCATAGTCAAGCCGCAGCCTTACGTACAGCCGGCGAAGCCCAGCATAGAGCGCGACTGGAGTGCCGCCGCCTTCTGGCTGGAGATTACGGCTTTGTACAACCTGTGCACCGACAAGCCACACGATGCATCTGTACTGTTGCGCGAGCTCACGCGGCAGGACAGCCAGCAGGGCGACAGCCGTGCAGCAGCCTACTTCGAACAGCTGGGCGTACAGGTAGCATCGAGTGAGGGTGGTATGATATGCAGCAACAGTGGTCAGCGTGCAGCGAAGTTCGAATACGACTTCACCAGCACACCCGATCTAGCTCAGGCTGTGATTGTGACGTGCTGCCTGCTGAACACACGATTCCGTATCAGCGGACTGCAAAGCCTGCGCATCAAGGAGACCGATCGCATAGCAGCACTCCAGAAAGAACTGCGCAAACTTGGCTATATAATAAAGGAAGAGGAGGCAGGCACTCTAATCTGGGATGGCCAGCGCTGCACAGAGGCAGACAGTCCCGTGATTGACACCTACTATGACCATCGCATGGCTATGGCCTTCGCACCCGTAGCACTTGCACTGGGCAACATAAAGATCAACGAACCGATGGTAGTAACCAAGTCGTACCCCACATTCTGGCAAGACTTGGAGGCTTGCGGCTTCACAATAACCTCACTGCAATGACACTCATTCGTAAATACCCACTGAGCACACTCACTGTCGCAGTCATCTGCGTGCTGTCGCTGGCACCGCTGGGGCAGGTAGAGATAGGACTTGACGTGCCCTTTCAGGACAAATGGGCGCACTTCGTAATGTACGGAACACTGACTTCAATCATCTGGTGGGAGCACTGGCGGCAGCATCGCAGTCCTGACATGAAGCCACTCATACTGGGTGGTATACTCCTTCCTGAGGCACTGGGAGGCACGCTGGAGCTGCTGCAGACCTACTGCACCACCTACCGAAGCGGCGACTGGCTGGACTTCGCAGCCAACAGCATCGGAGTACTGCTAGGCGTCATCCTAGGTATGATAGCTATACGTCCTTGGAAGAAGCATCGCCACGCCCCCAGACCTTGAACGGGTACACACGCAGATGAGAGTTGTAGTAGCGGCGGTCGCCCGTCACCTCTAATCCGATGAAATCGGGCTTTTTGAACGATTCATCTGCTCTTCCCAGCTCCACTTCAGCCATCACCAGGCCCTCGTTGTCACCAT
This sequence comes from uncultured Prevotellaceae bacterium, assembly GCA_937910905.1. GTDB lineage: Bacteria > Bacteroidota > Bacteroidia > Bacteroidales > Bacteroidaceae > Physcousia. The sequence continues at coordinate 4,405 of CALEPV010000025.1, read as the reverse complement.
CGAACTCGTCGACTTCTAAAGTGTGTCCATCGTCCATACGCACCAGCCAACGCGTCTTTGCGACAACGCCCGGCTGGCATATCGCCATCAGGTCCTTGGCATCTGACACAGCTATTTCCGTCTCAAACTCGTATCTGGACAGTCCTCCGTCGGCACTCGGCCCCTTGATTGTGAGGTAGGCACGCTCGTCGCGTATGCGAACACGCACGGTACGACCCTGCCCAGAGGCTATGTATCCTTGTACAATGTGGGTGTGGTTATAGGCCAGCTGCTTGTAGCTGTCGTCCTTGACCAGGAACTTGCGCTCTATTTCCTGTGCCATGCAGGGTCAGTCTATGGTCATTGCGATAGCGATGGCCACCACGAAGAGCACTACCAGTGCACCTACAATCCAGTTGATGACACGCTGTGCCTGCTTCTTCTCGCGCTCCACGCGCTGTGCAGCACGCTGTTCTTTCTTTGTCTTGCTCATATTGTTGTTGTAGTTATAACATTGTCACATACACGGTGCTACTGCACCAGCTCGCTGTTTCCACCGAACTCCATGAGGTAGGCCTTGATGAATGCATCTATCTTGCCATCCATCACACCGCCTACGTCAGATGTCTGATAGCCTGTGCGATGATCCTTCACACGACGATCATCGAAGACATACGAGCGGATCTGGCTACCCCACTCTATCTTCTTCTTGCCCGCCTCAATCTTGGCCTGAGCCTCCATACGCTTCTTCAGCGCGCGGTCATAGAGCTGCGATTTCAGCAGTCGCATGGCGTTCTCGCGATTCTCCAGCTGCTTGCGGCTCTCAGTGTTCTCAATGAGGATTTCCTCTTCCTCGCCTGTGTCAGGGTCCTTGTACTGGTAGCGCAGGCGTACACCCGTCTCCACTTTGTTCACATTCTGACCACCGGCGCCGCCGCTCCGGAACAAATCCCACGATACCCGTGCAGGGTCAACATACACCTCTATGGTATCATCGACAAGCGGTGTGACAAACACGCTGGCGAAGCTGGTCATACGTTTGCCCTGCGCATTGTATGGCGACACGCGCACCAAGCGGTGTACACCATTCTCACTCTTCAAGTAGCCATAGGCGTACTCACCTTCTATCTGCATGGTCACCGTTTTGATGCCGGCTTCATCGCCATCCTGCAGGTTGGCCACTGTGAGCTTGTATCCATTCTGCTCTGCCCACCGCATATACATACGCATAAGCATTTGAGCCCAGTCCTGCGCCTCGGTGCCACCGGCACCGGAGTTGATTTTCAGCACCGCATCCATCGGATCCTCTTCCTGCTGCAGCATGTTCTTCAGCTCCAGTGCTTCGATGGAATCGATGGTTCTGGCATATAGTTCATCTACTTCCTGCTCGGTCACCAGTTCCTCCTTGTAGAAGTCGAAGGCCGTGAACAGCTCATCGGCCAGAGTACGAGTCTCGGCATAGCCCTTCAGCCACTTCTCCAGGCTCTTTACCTTCTTCATCTGCTGTTCGGCCGCTGCCGCATCGTCCCAGAATCCCGGTGCCTGTGTGCGCAGCTGTTCCTCTTCCCATTCCACCTGCTTGCGTGGGATATCCAAGTAGCGGTTCAGAGCCTCAGTCCGTTCCAGCACCTCCTTCAATTGTTCCGCTGTTATCATATTGTGTCTTTACTCTTCGTACATCTTTTCAATCTGCACCTTATAGTTCTGCGCAATCACAGGGCGCTTGATCTTCAGCGTGTTGGTCAGCTCGCCCTTTGCCATCGAGAATGCCTCTGGCAGCAGGGTGATGCGCTTGATCTGCTCGTAGTGGGCGAACTCCTGCTGCAGAGTCGATATGCGCTCCATAATCATGGCCACCGCCTTCGGGTTGGCACAGAGGTCGGCTCTGTCCTTAAACGCGACGCCCTTCTCCTTGGCCCACTGCTCCAGCAGGTTGTAGTCGGGTATCACCAGAGCTGACACAAACTTGTGGGTATCGGCAATAATAGCGATTTCATCGATGTATCTGTCCACCACCAGCTTCGACTCGATGGCCTGCGGGGATATGTACTTGCCGTTGGATGTCTTGAACAAATCCTTGATGCGGTCGGTGAGAAACAGCTCGCCATTCTTGACGTAGCCGCTGTCGCCTGTGTGGAACCAGCCATCGGGATCGATTGCGAGAGCTGTCACTTCAGCCTTGCGGTAGTAGCCTTTGGTGATAGTGTCGCCCTTCAGTAGTATCTCGTTGTTCTCGCCGAACTTGATCTGCAAGCCATCAAGCACACGTCCAACCGAACCGATGGTCTTCACAGCTCCGTTCCAGTCGCATGACACGGTGGCCGTGGACTCTGTCAGACCATATCCTGCCACCATGTTGATGCCTGTGGAGTGAACGAATTCCTCGACCTCGCGCGGTATGGCGGCACCTGCCGTTGGGAAGAAGTTGCCGCGTTCGAAGCCCAGCTTCTTCTTGAGCAGCGATATGATTGTCTTCTCGTAGAACTTGTACTTGAGACGCAGGTTCAGCGACGGCACCAGCCCGCGCAACTTGTATTCTACATTGTACTTGCGGCCCACATCCAGCGCGTCCAGGATCAGTTTGCGCTGCAGCGGACTGCTCTCGGCTATCTTCTCCTGCACGCCGGCATACACCTTCTCCCAGAAGCGAGGCACAGAGCACATGCACGTGGGGTGCACCTCCTGCAACGACTGAAGCACGTCCTGCGGCTTCAGGTTCACAGCCAGACGGGCTCCGACATACAGGCACCAGTAGGACCATGCCCTCTCGAACACGTGGGTGAATGGCAGGAAGTTCAGTATGACATCCTTGTCGTCCAAACGCAGCACCTTGTCGTTGGCTGGTATGGCTGCAGCATACATGCGATACGTGAGCATCACACCCTTCGACAGACCTGTGGTGCCACTAGTATATAGGATGTTGGCTATGTCGTCCGGCGCCACCTCGTCGGAGCGCCGCTTAATCTCGTCGCTGAACTTGAAGCCTTCGCCAAATTTCAGGAATTCATCGAAGTAGAGCGATACCTGGTCGCGCTCATCGCGCACCACATCCCGACTGAAGATTATCAGCCGCTGCATCGTGGGGCACATCTTCAGAACTCGAAACGCAGTGTCGTACTGGTACTGTTCGCCTACGAACACGAACCTTACCGATGCGTCGTTGATCATGTACTTGATCTGCGACTCGCTGCTGGTGGCATAGAACGGAATGGTCACAGCCCTGATGCCGTAGGCTCCGAAGTCCACGCAGAGGCATTCGGGCATGTTCTGCGAGAACACAGCCACACTCTCCTGCTCGGCCACGCCGAAGTGCAGCAGCGCGTTGGACACTAACAACACCCTGCGCGAGAAATCGCGCCACGTGATGCCTACCCACCTACCGGCCTTGTAGTCACGATAAGAGAGGGCTACTTTTTCGCCATAAATCTTCGCCTGCTCATGGATTAGCACTGGCATCTTACACTTGGTGAGCATAACTGTAATCGTTTGAATTATGCACAAAGGTAGGGATTATTCTGCAAATAGTCATACCTTTGCAACGACTTTTCACAATAAGCGCACCAATTATGTCACATACTACACCTACGAACTATGTCACACACTCCCTCATCCATCATCGACGACACCCGCCTCACAACATTGACCGCTGAGGCCACAGCCCTGCTGGAACGCCTCATCGCAACGCCCCGCGCCAGCCGCAACGAATCCAATGCAGCCTCCGTTTTTGCCGATTTCATCGAGAAAATGGGGTTGTCGTACCAGCGCGAAGCCAACAATCTGTGGTGCATCGCAGATGGCTATGATGCCAGCCGGCCCACCATACTACTCAACGCACACCTTGATACGGTGAAGCCTGTAGCAGGCTGGCAGCACGACCCGTTCACGCCAACCCGCGAGGGTGACCGCCTGTACGGGCTTGGCAGCAACGATGACGGAGCATCGCTGGTGAGCCTGCTGCAAGCCTTCCGCGTGCTCAGCGGGCGCAAGCAGGCATACAACCTCATATTTCTGGCCTCAGCCGAGGAGGAGGTGTCAGGTCGCGACGGCATAGAGCGTGCGCTGCCGCTGCTGCCTCCCATCAGCGTGGCGCTGGTAGGCGAGCCCACAGGTATGCTGCCAGCCATAGCAGAGAAGGGACTCATGGTGCTGGACATCACAGCTCACGGCAAGGCAGGGCACGCAGCCCGCAACGAGGGTGTAAATGCCCTCTACAAGGCTGTGGACGACATCCAATGGCTGCGCAGCCACACGTTCCAGCGGGTGTCGCCTCTGCTGGGAGCCGTGAAGGTCAGCGTGACACAGATAGAGGCAGGCACTCAGCACAACGTTGTACCAGACACCTGCAAGTTCGTAGCGGACGTGCGCAGCAACGAACTATATACCAACGAGGAAATCTTCGATGAAATCGGCCAACACATACACTCCG
>CALEPV010000024.1 GCA_937910905.1 uncultured Prevotellaceae bacterium | reverse complement strand
ACCCGCCGTCGCCCTGTCGGTCGGCGAGGCTCTCGAACCGCAGGCCGTTCTACACTGGTTTGTCCCTTCAACCGCACAGGTTGTAAAATTTCAAGCAGGGCAAATTGCGGATGAGCAAGCCAAGCCCGCCCCACATTCCGATGCGGGACGGGCTTGCTTGGACAGGCACACCACGTCGCAAGAGGCTGTCCAACGCGTTAGACAATGTGCTTTCAAATAATTGCGGCAAAAGTTTGGCGAAACAAAAGTATTTCTATACCTTTGCACGCTTAATATACATATATAAGGTATAAACATCTGGGATATGAGACAACTGAAGATTACCAAGAGCATCACCAACCGCGAGAGTGCATCGCTCGACAAGTACTTGCAGGAGATAGGGCGCGAAGACCTCATCACAGTAGAAGAGGAGGTGGAGCTGGCTCAGCGCATACGCAAGGGCGACCGTCGCGCACTGGAGAAGCTCACACGTGCCAACCTGCGTTTCGTGGTCAGCGTGGCCAAGCAGTACCAGAACCAAGGACTGTCGCTGCCAGACCTGATCAACGAAGGCAACTTGGGTCTGATCAAGGCTGCGGAGAAGTTCGATGAGACACGCGGCTTTAAGTTCATATCCTACGCCGTGTGGTGGATTCGTCAGAGCATACTGCAGGCACTGGCCGAGCAGAGCCGCATAGTACGCCTGCCGCTGAACCAGGTGGGTTCGCTCAACAAGATAAGCAAGGCCCTGTCGAAGTTCGAGCAGGAGAACGAGCGCCGTCCGAGCCCCGACGAGCTGGCCGAAGAGCTGGACATACCGGTAGAAAAAATCTCCGACACGCTGAAGGTCAGCGGCCGCCACGTGTCGGTGGATGCACCTTTCGTGGAAGGCGAGGACAACACGCTGCTCGACGTGATAGTGAACGATGACAGCCCTATGGCCGACAAGAGCCTGGTGAACGAGAGCCTGAGCCGCGAGATAGACCGCGCCCTCTCCACCCTCTCCGACCGCGAGAAGCAAATCGTAGAGATGTTCTTTGGCATCAACCACCAGGAGATGACCCTTGAAGAGATAGGCGACAAGTTCAACCTAACCCGCGAGCGTGTGCGCCAGATCAAGGAGAAGGCCATACGCCGCCTGCGCAACAACTCCAAGAGCAAGCTGCTGAAAAGCTATCTGGGGTAAAGGGGGAAAAATGAAAACAGATAGTCGTACACACATCCCCTTTTGGCGAGGGATGGCAAGAGGAGGAGTCCTGACCTTCCTCCTGATGCTGGCACTGATGGTCGCTGGCACACAGCGCGCTGCGGCTAAGAGCAAGCCACGCGTGCAGAGGGTGTATATATTCGGATTCTCGGCATCGTTCACTGACTCGCTGGCGTGCATCACGCCTGTGCAGCAGTTGGACAGCGCATGGGTGGACCCGTCGCACGGGATGCTGATGGACCGCGCCCTGTACAGCCTGCAGCTGCAGTACCACGTAGAAAGCGCCTACGGCGTGAGCAACAATACATGCGCCGTTTTCTTTGCCAAGAGCCAACGCAAGGCCGAGAGGCAGTGGAACAAACTGCGCCGCCGCTACAGCAAGGACCAGAACGTGAAGTTCCGCGAACTGAACGCTTCGGACTTCAGCTTCAAGGCAGAGAACTACGAAGAGAATGCGCCGGTGGAGGTGAACGAATAGGGAGGGGTAATGAACGCACAACGATATAATGTTGCAGGTCACCTGCTCGACATACGCTTGGCCGATGCCGCTCTGGTAGAAGCCGACATACTACCCTCTTTCAAGCCTTTCGTCAGCGAGGAAGAGGGTAAGTTGCTTCTGTCTCTGGACGCACGACTGGGCCCCCCCCCGGACTTCAGCGAGTGGGAGGAGATAGGACAGTTCGACTGTGGTGGCGCGAACCACGGGGTGTACAGGAAGCCCACAGAGGACACAGAGAGAACAGAGGACACAGAGAGAACAGAGGACACAGAGAGAACAGAGGGTTCAGAGGGTTCAGACAGGATAGAGGGCTTCGACTACGGTTTTCGTATCAGCCTGCCCGACATGCAGGGCGGAGAGCTGAGCTGCTGCCTCGTGGCCAGAAAGCAGTTTCAGGAGTGCAAGGCCGTGCTGGTAGCCGGACAACACACATGGCAGTTCGGCCTGAACAATGCCATCATGCTGGCCTATGCCTTCGCCGCAGCCGACAAGCAGACGCTGCTGGTGCACGCCTCCGTGATACGCAACGACGGCTGGGGGTACCTGTTCACAGCACCCAGCGGCACAGGCAAGAGCACACATACACACCTGTGGTACAAGCACATACCTGGCTCTGACCTGATGAACGACGATAATCCTGTGGTACGCATCGCAGACGGACAAGGCATCGTGTACGGTTCACCCTGGAGCGGCAAGACACCATGCTACCGCAACATCCAAGCTCCCATAGGTGGCATCGCACGCCTGGAGCAGGCGCCGCACAACAAGATAGAACGCATGGCACCCGTGCCAGCCTTCGCAGCGCTACTGCCGGCGGTGAGTTCGATGAAATGGGACACATATATATATATGTCCATCTGCAAGACCGTGGGCGAGCTGATTCAGGCTGTGCCAATATACCATCTGGACTGCCTGCCCGACGCGGATGCAGCGAGAGTGAGCTATGCGAAGATGAAGGGCTGTTAAGATAATAGGCAGGGGCTTCACCCCTGCCATGAGTTGATAGGTGAAGCGAGCCATTAAAGATATAATCATTGCTGTAGGGCGTGCTGTTGCCACACCTTGGCGCAGGCACAAGCAGCACAAGTATGCAACTACGAAGCCGACCGGCAAGACGTGGGAGGTGGCCAATGACCAGTTTCTGAGCATCGTCACACAGGCTATGCGCAACACTGGCGACACAGCTACCATCAACGTCAAGGGCTACAGTATGCGACCGTTCCTGGAGCATCTGCGCGACCGAGTGGTGCTGAAGTCCGTCCAGCCCGACGAGCTGAAGCTGCACGACGTGGTGCTGGCCGAGATCAGTAGCGGCGTCTACGTACTGCACCGCATCATTGGCATCGACAGCGACAGGCTGACACTCATGGGCGACGGCAACTTACGCGGCACCGAGAGCTGCGAACGGAAGGATGTGTGCGGGCTGGCCATACGCTTCCTGCGCCCCAACGGGCACAGCACAGACACCAGCGACAGCGGCTATCAGCGGCGCGTGCGCCTGTGGCTCAAGCTGCTGCCAGTACGCAGGGCGCTGCTGTTCTTCTACAAACTTACTCTATGATAATACCTCTACGATATGCGCATAAAAGAAGGATTCGATCTAATGACTATCTGCGGTGAGACCATCGTTGTGGCTCACGGACGCGACAACATGGATTTCTCACGTGTGATAAGCCTCAACGAGAGTGCGGCCTACCTGTGGAACAAGGTGAAGGGCGCCAACTTCACAGCCGAGCAGCTGGCCGACCTGCTCACCGAGGAGTACGACGTGGACCGCGAGACGGCGCTGCAGGACAGCAACAAGATGATGATCGACTGGGCCGATGCAGGCCTGGTAGACCTGAAGTAGCGGCCTGAGTCAAAGCCTCAAGGCTTCAGCCGCACCGCCCTGACACCCAGCTGCGTGGGATGCTTGCTCATATATGTGGCCAGCGTCATAGGCTCCAGCACAACCTTCTTGTGGATCTGCGAAGCGTTGAGCAGGTGCAGCTGACCATCGCTGCCCCACACGGCAAAACCCAGGTGTGAGGTGTCGAGACCACTTTTATTGGTCACGATGGCCAGCACGTCGCCATCGTGCACACAGCCTATGTCAGCCTTGCCACGATTCAGTAGGCGGCGGGGGATATAGTGCACCGTAGTGCCCGATGCAGCTTGCTCGGCACGACGTACGCGCTCAATCACAGCCGTACGCCCCACCATCATAGGATAGCTGCTGACGTGGGTGGTCATCCAGTTGAGCTGGATGCACTGCAGTTCGACGAAAGGATAGTATGCGCCGCGACTGTCGGCCGCATCGCCGACGAGTTCCGTCACCAGCCCCTGATGCTCATTGCTCGTGATCCACTGACTGAAATAATGGTTGCGCGAGGCGTAGCCGTCGAGCACGCCGGCACTGTAGCGCAGTTTGCGCAACCACCGGCAGTAGTCGGCAAAGCGCCAGCTATCATGCCTGGCAGTCAAGGCCAAGGCTAAGACCGTCTCCACGTAGGTGGTGCAGTCGAGCTCGCGCAGGTTGACCACCAGCTTCTCGCGACTGTTCACCTCAAGGGTCTTGGCCACGTAGGGTACGCCTTGCAGCTCCTGGGCAAAGAACATGACCAGCTGCGCCGTCTCGCTGCCTGCATGTTGGCTGGCAGCCCGCGACAGCAGGGATTCCACACGTATGCTGTCCTCAGCCTGATATGTGAGCTGAGCCCTGCTGCCGACACACGCCAGCAGCAAGGCTATAATCGAAGTGAGCAGCCTCATTTATGCTATTTTATCCAATGCCTGACGGATGTCATCAAGTATATCCTCGACATCCTCGATGCCTACGGACAGACGAATGAGGTCGGGAGCCACACCTGCCTCGCGCAGCTGCTCGTCGCTGAGCTGACGGTGAGTGTGCGATGCGGGGTGCAGAACGCAGGTACGCGCATCGGCCACATGGGTAACGATGGCCACCAGACGCAGGGAGTCCATGAACTGTATGGCGGTCTGGCGGTCGCCCTTCAAGCCAAAGGCCATCACGCCGCAGGAGCCACTGGGCAGGTACTTGGCAGCAAGTGCATGGCTCTCATCGCCGGGTAGTCCGCTGTAGCGCACCCACGCCACACGCGGGTCGGCCTGTAGGAACTCGGCCACGCGCTGAGCGTTCTCGCAGTGACGCGACATACGCAGGTGCAATGTCTCCAAGCCCAGGTTGAGCAGGAACGAGTTCTGCGGCGACGGTATGCTGCCTAGGTCGCGCATCAGCTGTGCTACCAGCTTGGTCATGTAGGCCATCTTGCCGAAAGCCGTGGTGTAGGTGAGGCCGTGGTAGGAAGCATCGGGCGTACAGAGGCCAGGGAACTTGTCGGCATGGGCATCCCAGTCGAAGTTGCCGCTGTCCACGACGCAGCCGCCCACCTGTGTGGCGTGTCCGTCCATATACTTCGTTGTGGAATGCGTCACAATGTCGGCGCCCCACTCAAACGGACGGCAGTTGACAGGCGTGGGGAAGGTGTTGTCCACTATCAACGGCACACCGTGGGCGTGTGCTATGCGGGCGAACTTCTCGATGTCCAGCACCTTGCAGCCGGGATTGGAGATAGTCTCACCGAACAGCGCCTTGGTGTTCGGGCGGAACGCACGGCCAATCTCCTCCTCAGAGGCATCTTGATTGACGAAGGTGCACTCGATGCCGAGCTTCTTGAGCGTAACGCCGAAAAGGTTGTAGGTGCCGCCGTAGATCTCATTGGAGGTGACAATGTGGTCGCCAGCCTCGCAGATGTTGAACACGGCATAAAAGTTGGCAGCCTGACCGCTTGACGTGAGCATAGCCCCTACTCCACCCTCCAAAGCTGCAATCTTGCGCGCCACAGCATCGTTGGTGGGGTTCTGCAGGCGGGTGTAGAAGTAGCCTTCCTTCTTCAGGTCGAACAGGTCGGCCATCTCCTCGGTGTTGTCGTACTTGAAGGTGGTGCTCTGCACTATCGGTAGCACGCGCGGCTCGCCGTTCTTGGGTTCATAGCCAGCCTGCACACACAGGGTGGCTGTCTTGAGTTGCTTATCCATAGGGGTGTTTTGATTATTGTATTACGAAATCCGCCACAAAGGTAGGACTTAATGTTGGAATAGTTGTACCTTTGCCCACGGAAAACGATGAAACACGCTTATCTCATATTGCTCTGCTGGCTATGCGCGCTTACGGCCAGCGCACAGCACACACGTAGCCTCGACCCAAGGATACGCACGGTGCGGGTGGTGGTGAACAATGATGAGATGCAGCCGCCAGTGACCCGAGTGGGCGGCAAGGTAGTGCTGTCGTTTGACGACCTCACGCACGAGTACGCGCGATATATATATAAGGTAGAGCTGTGCAATGCCGACTGGACAGCGGCATCGGATGTATTCGAGAGCGACTGGCTGGACGGCTTCAACGCCCAGCCCATAGAGGACTATGAGACAAGCTTCAACACCACACAGCTGTACACGCACTATGCTGTGGCATTCCCCAACGAAAACACACGGCTGCTGCTACCCGGCAACTATCGCGTGACGGTGTATGCCGACGAGACAGGACGTGACAGCAGTCCCGTGCTGGAGGCTGCGTTCATGCTGCTGGCACCGGAGATGAGCATAGCAGCCGAGGTGCTGACCAACACCGATATTGACTTCAACCAGTCGCATCAGCAACTGCAGTACAGCTTGGGCTACAGCCAACGCCATGTGGTGGACCCCAGCCGCGAGCTGCACACCGTGGTGATGCAGAACCGACGTTGGGACACAGCGGTGATAGACCTGCAGCCCAATATGCAGCGTAACGGAGCCGCAGAATGGAATCACCGGCGCGAGCTGATATTCCCTGCAGGCAACGAGTTCCACAAATTTGAACTACTGGACCCGCACATAGGCGGGATGGGCATAGACCGCATGGAGTGGTTCGACCCTTACTATCACGCTACGCTGTTCCCAGCTACACCGGCCAAAAGCTACGTGTACGACGAGGATATCGACGGTGGCTACATCGTGCGCCGCTCCTACGATGAGGACAACGACACACAGTCGGAGTACGTGTTCGTGCACTTCCTGCTCAAGTCGCCACGTCTGCAGGGCGGCGATGTGTACGTAGCCGGACAGTGGGCTAACACCTTCCCCGACCCACAGTGCCTGATGCACTACAATGAGCAGCAGGGTGCATACGAGTGTGCCATACTGCTGAAGCAGGGCTACTACAACTATCAGTTCCTGCAACTCAATGAGGGCACGGACAGCAACAAGGACAGGTATAGAGACAGGAATAGAGACAGCAAGATGTCAAGGCCGCAAGGCACCACAGCCCGCACCGAGGGCGACTTCTACCAGACCGAAAACGAGTATATCATCCTTGTCTATCACCGCCCCATCGGTGGGCGCTATGATGCGCTGGTGGGATACACGACAATCAAGAGCGAACAATAAAGGCCCATAGGCCCTGTAAGCCCCATTAGCCCTATTAGCCCTATGATGACACTATTTCAGACCTTCTTTCAAGAGATGGGAGCTATGATGCAGCTTCCTGCATTCTTTGTACTACTGGAGTGCATCGGCACCTTGGCTGGTGCTGTATCGGGCATACGACTGTCGGCAGCCAAGCAGTTCGACCTTTTCGGTGCCTACATCGTGGGAATGGCAACGGCCTGCGGAGGCGGTACAATACGTGACATCCTGCTTGGTCAGACACCGTTCTGGATGGTGGAGCCGATATACCTGGGATGCGTGTTCTTCGGGCTGTTCTGGGTGATGCTGTTCCGCAGATTTCTGGTGAAGCAGAACAACACATGGTTCCTGTTCGACTGCATAGGCATGGCACTGTTCAACGCCATCGGTATCGAGAAGAGCCTAGGCTTGGGCTTCCCCTGGTGGGTGGCGATAGCCATGGGCTGCGTGACCGGTGCCGGCGGCGGTGTGATGCGCGATGTGCTGATGAACGAAGTGCCGCTCATCTTCCGCAAGGAAATCTATGCAATGGCATGTATCGCCGGCGGCATAGTGTACATACTCTGTATGGAGGCCGGGTGGAATGCAGCCGGATGTGCGCTGGTATCCAGCACGGTGGTGATTGTGACGCGTATGCTGGCCGTGCACTTCGGGTGGAGTATGCCGAAGCTGAAAGCGGAAGACAATTGAGGGAGGGGCGGTGCTATTTATTGGCTAGCTTATAGATGACTACGATGTCATCGTAGGTGAGGTGCTTGACCTTGCCTTGGGTGATGGTGCGATGACGCGTGCACTTGTCGGCCATCAGAGCTATTTCTTCATCGGTGGCAGGACGGCCTATCAGCTCAGGGATGCTTGTGGGCATACCGATGCTGTGGAAGAATTCCTTCATGGCGGCAATGCCAGCGAGAGCGAGGGATTCGACAGAGCCGGCGGACAAACCGCCGGCAACAGAACAGGAGGAAGAGGAGGCTGCAGGGGAGGTGACAGATGCCCCAGGGAAGGTAGTATCGGGGGAGGATATTGCTTCAGGAGAAGAGGAGGCTGCAGGGGAGGAGGCTGCAGGGGAGGAGGCTGCAGGGGAGGTGACTTCGGGGAAGGAGGTATCCAAGCCTATGACATTGGTGGATAGTTGTGCAAAGCGTGCGGGGTTGGCAGACATGACATAGGAGGCCCAACTGTCCCAGACGGCTGCCAGGCCAGCACCGTGGGTGACGCCGTACAGGGCTGAGAGCTCATGCTCTATCTGGTGCGTGGCCCAGTCGCCGAATGAACGCAGGCCTGTCACATCGTTGTGAGCCAGCGAGCCGGCCCACATCACTTCGGCACGCAGGTTGTAGTCCTCAGGGTTCTGCATCAGGCGCGGGCCCACACTCATCATGGTGCGCAGCAGAGCTTCTGCCACGGCATCGGTGAGTTCGCGCGGGCCGTCATCGCAGAAGTAACGCTCCAGAGTGTGCATCATAATATCGGTCACGCCGGCAGCTGTCTGATAGGCAGGTAGTGTGAACGTGCGCCTGGGGTTCATTATGGCGAAGCGCGGACGACAGATATCGTTGGTATAGCCGCGCTTCAGCTCGCCCTCATCGCGAGTGATGACGCTGGAGTTGCTCATCTCAGAGCCGGCAGCAGGAATGGTCAGCACCACGCCCACCGGCAGACAGGTCTGCGGGGTGTACTTACCGGAGTAGACATCCCACACCTCGCCATCGTATGGCACGCCGTAGCCAATAGCCTTGGCCGAGTCAATAACGGAGCCACCACCGACAGCCAGAATGAAATCTACGTGCTGCCGGCGAGCCAGCTTGATGCCCTCGTGCACCTTGCTCAGTCGCGGGTTCGGCACCACACCGCCCAGCTCAACAAACGGGATACCCGCATCGCGCATAGCACGCCGCAAGTCATTCAACAGGCCTGAACGCTCTGCACTCTGTCCGCCATAGTGTAGCAGCACACGCGTGCCACCGTATTTACGCAGCAGAGGCACAAACTGTGCCTCGCTGTCGGCTCCAAACGCCACTTCGGTCGGAGCGTAGAAGATGAAATCTCTCATGTCTATTACTTCTCAAGATGCTGGGTCTTATCGCCATAGTGACCATACGAACCGTAGTGACCATAGCGACCATAGTAGGTGCCGTACTTGGAGTAGTACTTGTACTTGCCATAGCCGTAGTAGAAGCCGTACTTCTTCTTGTTGAGGTCAACACCGTTGAGCACGAGGTTAACCTTAGGCAGCTTATTCTCCTTGGCAGCACGGTTGATAATCTCCAGGTCGGCCTTGGTGGAGTACTCCGAGCGCACCACGAAGAAGGTGACATCCACCAGGCGTGCCAGCTCGTAGGTATCGCTGACGAGGCCCACAGGCGGGGTGTCAATGATGATGTAGTCGTACTTGGAGCGGAAGTAGTTCATCGCATCGTCCAGCTTCTGACGTGTGATGAGTTCGCCCGGGTTTGGCGGAATCGTACCGGCAGGCAGCACATCGAGGTTGGCGTTGGCCACACCACGGAAGATCTGCTCCTCGAGAGCTTCGAAGCTGTCGTCGTCGGACACCAGATAGGTGCTGATACCCTTGGTGGACGATGGCAGGCCGAAGAGCTTCACCAAACGCGGCTTGCGGATGTCCAGACCTATTATGATAACCTTCTTGCCCAGCAATGCCAGCGACATGGCCAGGTTGGTGGCTATGAATGTCTTACCCTCGCCAGGCACGCACGATGTGGTGCAGACCACCTTCTCGTCCTTCTCCAGGATGAAGCGCAGGTTGGTGCGCAGGCTTCGGAATGCCTCCTCCATCATGTCGTTGGTGTTCTCCTGCACCACGACTGCACGTTCGCCCTTGGCCAAATCGGTGGTAAGGGGGATGTCGGCCATGATGGACAGCGACGACAGACGCTGCAGGTCATCGCGTCCGGCAATGCGGAAGCGCAACATCTCCAGCAGGTATAACAGAGCCAGCGGCAGCAGTATGCCCAGGATTACTGCAGCCAGCATGATGAGTGTGGTCTTCGGGCTCACCTTCGGGCCAAGCAGAGGCTCATCAATCACACGTGCCTTGGTAGCCACAGAGCTGAGGGTGATGTAGTTCTCCTCGCGCTTCTGCAACAGCATCAAGTACAGGCCAGCCTTAATCTCCTGCTGACGTCCGATGTTGTTCAGCACGCGCTCCTGTGTTGGCGAGTTGCTCACCTTGCCGGAGTAGCGCTCGTACTGCTCGTCGATGCCATGCTTCTGTGTCTGCAGGTTGGCATAGATGCTGCGTAGCTGCTGCTGAATGCCCGTCCACAGAACCGTGATCTCATCGGTGAGCTGCAGGACGCGCGGCGAGGACTCGGAGCTGGCACGCATCAGCTTGTTGCGTGACAGCACCTGCTGGTTGTAGTCGGCAATCATGTTGTTGGTGGCCGGATCGGTAATGCCGATGTTGGCCGGTATGAGTTGCAGGCAGTTGTCGGGGTTGTTGACATACAGCATCAGCGACTGCACGAGGTTCATCTGCGTCTGCATCTCTACCTGACGCTGCTGGTAGTTGGCCGAGTTAGTCATGGCTGCGCCGGCATCCGTGGGCAGGTTGATGAGCTCGTTGTGGCGCTTGTAGTCCTCCAGCTGCACCTCCGTTTCGTCCAGCTCGGCGCGTATCACCTCGATACGCGAGTTGATGAACTGCTCCGTGTTGCGTGCCACCTCGTTCTTATCCTCGTTGGCATCGTCGTTGTAGGCCTTGACCAGCTGGCTCAGATAATCCATTGCACGATTGGGGATGTTGTCATTAATCGACAGTACAGCCACGTCCGTGACCTTCGACGTAGGTGCCACCTCGAGTGCATGGGCGTACATGCGGCCTGCCATCATTGGCGGCAGTATCTGCGCCCGCATCGTGTTCTCTGGTATCTCTACGCCTGGGTTCTGGGAGAGAATCACGCTACCGGTCTTCGTGCCGATGTTTGCAGGAAGCGAATCCAGGTCGCGCTCAGCCAGGAGGCTCAAGCCGCCAGGTCCCATCTCGGATATTATCACGTGGATGCCCTCACCAGCCTTGGTCATTTCCAGCTGCAGGGGATATTGCAGCTGACTCAGGCGTGCCTCCTCCAGGTCGATAACTATGGGATTGTTCTTATACTGCTCTTGCATAACCACACGCCCCTCAACAAAATAGCGCACATACAGCTTCAGATCAGTAACGGCTCTGGTGGCAATGGCAGTCGAAGAGAGAATCTCAAGCTCGTTCTCAAAGCCATTGTTGTTATTCACCAAGCCCAGCACATCCACGCCCTCTGCCGATGTTGCGCCAGGGCGCTTGCTGTCTGCCTTAATCAGGATTTTCGAAGCGACCGTGTATACCGGCGTCTGGTAGCGTATATACAGGTAGGCCAAAGCTGTACAGGCCAAAGTAGAAAAAATCAGCCAATACCAATTGAGCACCACGATGGACCACAGCTTTCGGAAGTCGAAGCCCTCTGATTCCTCCTCGCGGAGCACTTCATTCTCATTGTATTCGGACATATACTATTGTGATTTATGTATTAACTCTGTTGTCTCAGCCACTCCGGATTTATGCTCTGCGCGCCTTTCGGCCAACGATTGTGCAGCGTGCGCTATGCCTAACGGCACACCTCAGCAATTAAACCCAAATCGGTCATTAGACCGACTATTCGTTATGATGTCCCTTTTATAGGTCTATTCATGCCATATCAGCATTCCTTTCGGCATCTTGTCCACATCCCGGTCTTGACGTAGCCCGCTACGCCTTCACCAGTGATGCAGCCAATCTGCTCGAACCAAATACCAATCTGGCATAAATCCTAACGACCGATTTGGGTTAAATCCGAGCGCAAAGGTAGACAATATTTTGCAAATCGAGAAGAATCGATTTGCAAAATCTTCGTTTCCTACATATAATTATTGCATCTCGGCCAGCAACACCCCATTTTGGCACCGCGTTATCAAGGCTTGTCCAACGCGTTAGACAACTCCAGCATTCAATTCCTGGAGGCATAACGGAGTGGAGCTGGAGGGACCAGATAATAAGCACGCCTCCGAGGGTTCAATTCCCGGAGGCGTAACGGAGTGGAGCTGGAGGGACCAGATAATAAGCAACGCCTCCGAGGGTTCAATTCCCGGAGGCGTAACGGAGTGGAGCTGGAGGGGATTGAACCCTCGTCCAAACAGGGACGTCCTGCGCTTTCTACACGCTTATCTCAGACTTCGGTTTTCGTGCACCGGCAAGACCTGAGCCACCGACCGGCACCTTATCCCCTAAAAACTTCGCCGCCAGCGCGAGGCCACAGGCGGCTATCTCCCATTTTGCTGCACCACTTGACCAGAGCGCTTGGGAGCGTAGTCTCTGAGTGATGTCCCGTCGCAGCACCTTGTGCCGCGATAATGTCAGTCTACTATACTTCGACTAAGCAGCGAGAGCGTAACGAGTTTCGCCAGATAATCTTTGTCAAGCCATTGATTAAAGTGAGCGGCCAGCGACTCACTGCATGCTTACGCAACACCTCATCCTGCTGTCAAATCCATGTCAGCCCCGTGAAGCGTTCACCACAGAACGGCCGCAAAGGTACTCCGATTTACCCAAGCAAGCAAATAAACGGGGCATTTTCTACGTCCTATAATTAAAAAGCAATATTCCAAACATTCTCCGCAAAAAGTGTTGTGCTGGCATACAAACACCCGAAAAGTGCCATTTCAGCTTTGCCAACCAAAGTTTTTGACGTTACTTTGCAATAAAATAGCTTAATTGAAGTTAATTATATATACACGTATCGCAAGTTTGCGCATAACAAATGGGCGTGTCTATATATACAATAGGTATAGATTGATCACATTCTAATGACACCATTAACCGCACCTAACGAACATATCGCAGATGGCATGAGCGCGGCTGAGCGCGCGGTAAAGCGCGCCTTCGACCTGACAGCCGCAGCAGTCGGACTGATTGTCCTGTCTCCTGCCTTCCTTGTCATCATAGCCCTGATGAAATTCCTCGATCACGGTAGTGTTATCTACAGGCAAGAACGAATAGGGTACAAGGGCAAGCCTTTCTACATAATGAAGTTCCGCACCATGATCAAGGACTGCGAGGACGATGGTGTACCAAAACTATTTACTGAGAATGCCGACAACGTGACCCCCATAGGGCACTTCCTGCGCGACCACCATCTGGACGAACTGCCGCAACTCATCAACATACTCGTGGGCGATATGTCCCTAGTGGGTCCAAGGCCGGAGCGCAAGTACTTCATCGACCAAATCATGGAGCACGACCCGCGCTACGAAGAGCTGTACCAGGTGCGGCCCGGTGCCACATCGATGGCCACCATATACAACGGCTATACCGACACCATGGAGAAGATGCTCATACGTCTGCGTATGGATCTCGACTACGTAGAGCACCGTTCGCTGTGGCTCGACATTAAGATAATGGTTCTGACTGCCAAGCGCATAGTACTTGGCAAAAAGTTCTAACAACTACCCACCATGCGAAAAATACTTTGCCTATTGCTGCTGGCACTCTCCATCACAGCCCTGCCAGTAAAAGCACAAACGATGACCGACGACCAGATTGTGTCCTACGTTATGCAAGAACAGGAGAAAGGCACAGACAGGTCAGTAATCATACGCACGCTGGTGCAGCGAGGCGTGACCCGCGAGCAGTTGCAGCGAGTGCAGCGCAAAGTGGAGGCAGAGCGCAAGCAGCTGGGAGCCACCGACCTCACAGGAGGGCAGCGCGCACAGCGTGCCACCCGCACACGCCGCCAGCAGTCGCAGCAACAGCGCCTGCAGAGCGGGCAGATGCTGCACTCGGCCGACGAAGAGGAGATGCTGCGCCGCCGCTCACGCCAGCAGAGGCTCAATGACATGGAGGAGGACACACAGTTCTTCGATTTGGACAGCCTCGACTACTACGCCAGCCAGATACCGAAGGACCAGCAGGTGTTTGGCCGCAACATATTCAATCAGGAGAACCTAAGTTTTGAGCCCAGCTTCAACATAGCCACGCCTACGAACTACCGTCTGGGAGCAGGCGATGCCGTGTTCATCGACGTGTGGGGCGCATCGCAGCAGACTTTTGAGGAGACCATCTCGCCCGACGGCACCGTGACGCTCGAAGGCGTAGGCCCCGTACACATCGGCGGCATGAGCGTCAGCGAGGCCACCAACAGACTCAAGGCACAGCTGTCGCAGTACTATGCCGACTGCGAGATAAGCCTCTCGCTGGGCGAGACACGCAGCATCATCGTGCAAGTGCTGGGCGAAGTCAACACCCCAGGTTCCTACACCATCAGCGGACTGAGCTCCGCCTTCAACGCCCTGTATGCTGCAGGCGGCATCAGCGAGGTGGGTACCCTGCGCGACATCAAGGTGTACCGCGACGGCAGGTGCATCAGCGTGATCGATGTGTACGACTATCTGCTCAACGGCAACAACGCCGGCGATGTGCGCCTGCAGGACAACGATGTCATCATCGTCGGACCTTACGACTGTCTGGTAGAGGTGAGAGGCAAGGTGAAGCGCCCCATGTTCTACGAGATGAAGGCCAGCGAGTCGGTGGGGCAGCTACTGGACTTCGCAGGCGGATTTGCTGGCGATGCCTATCGCAACAGCATACGTCTGATTCGTAAGGCTGGAGCTGAGTACTCCATACATACCATTGATGAGTTCTCACTGAACGGGTTCAGCGTGATGGACGGCGACTCGCTGTTTGTCGACTCCGTGATACCACGTTTCAGCAATCGCGTGTCCATCATGGGTGCCGTGATGCATCCGGGCGACTATCAGATGGATGGACACATACAGACAGTACGCGACCTGGTTCGCGCTGCCGAGGGCATCACCGAAGACGCGTTCTATGAACGTGTAGTGATGCACCGCGAGAAGGACGACCTCTCGCTGGAGATGATGCCCATAGACCTAGTAGGTATCATAAACGGCACAACTGCCGACGTGCCTCTGCGCAAGAACGACCGCCTGTACGTGCCCAGCAAGACAGAGATGCGAGGCGAGCAGACACTCCGCATCAACGGTGAAGTCAACTATCCAGGTATCTACGTCTACGCAGAGAACACCACCGTCAAGGACCTGATACTTCAGGCAGGCGGCCTCACACGAGCAGCATCCACGGCACGTGTGGACGTGTTCCGCCGCATGTACCGCCCCGATGCCGAGGCAGCTTCGATCGACTTGGCCGAGGTATTCACCTTCAACCTGAACAACGGATTCATCATCGAGGACACCGCCTTTGTGCTACAGCCATTCGATGAGGTGCAAGTAAGACGCAGTCCTGTGTTCAACGAGCAGCAGAACGTCAAGATAACAGGCGCCGTCAACTTCGAAGGCGAATATGCTATGACCAGCCGTGAGTTCCACGTGAGTGAACTGGTCAATCTGGCTGGTGGCCTGTCGAATCTGGCCTACGCCAAGGGTGCACGCCTAGTGCGCACCATGACCGAAGGCGAGCGTGCCCGTCAGGAGCTGTCGCTACGCAACTCGCAGATATCCATCTACGAGCAGAGCCTTGAGAGCGAGAAGAAGTTCGACCTGGCTCGAGCCGACTCTCTGCTGGACCTGAAGATGAACTTGGGCAACACCTACTCCGTCAGCATCGACCTTGAGAAGGCTTTGAGAAACCCCGGTAGCTCATACGACATCGTGCTGCGCGACAAGGACCTGCTGGAAGTGCCGCAGTACTCCGACTTCGTGAGAGTGTCCGGCGAAGTGATGTACCCCATATCCATACCTTACAAGAAAGGTGCCTCGATGAGCTACTACATCAAGCGCGCTGGTGGCTATAGCTCCAGGGCAGGCAAGAAGCTGACCTATACCATATATATGAATGGTTCTGTGGCACAGCTCGGACGGCGCGACAGCGGTAAGAACATCGAGCCCGGCTCCGAGATCGTGGTGCCTACCAAGCCTAAGCGCGAAGGTCTGAGCACATCCGAGATAATGATTCTCGGTACATCCACAGTGAGCATCAGCTCTATGATTATCTCACTAATCAACAACCTGAACAAGTAATGGGAACAACGGACGACAACAGGACCTCTATCGACCTGCTGGACATCATACGTAAGCTGTGGCACAAGAAGGGCCTCTTTCTTAAGATTTGGGGCATCACCTTTGTCCTGTCGTGTATATGGGTGCTGCCTCAACCACGCTACTACACCTGCGAGGTTAAGCTCGCGCCCGAGTTGGGTGCAGGCGATTTGGGCGGTGGATTGTCCTCACTGGCATCGACTTTCGGTTTCGACCTTGGCAACGGCGGAGGCCAAGATGCCATCTATCCAGCATTGTATCCGGAACTCTTTGAGAGTCCAGAGTTTGCGGTGGGACTATTCGGCATACAGGTGACCAACTTGGACAGCACCATCAGCACAGACTACTATACGTACATGAAGCTGCACCAGAAGAAGAATCCAATCACGCAGCCATATATCAAAGCACGCAGGGCTATCAAGAATCTGTTACAGAGCAAGCCGCGCACCGGTAGCCCGGTAGGCCAGGATGGCAAGATAGACCCATTCAACATGAGCGAGGATGACCAGATGCTGATGAAAATGATTATCGAGAACATACACTGCTCAGTAGATACCCGCACCAGTGTCATCAGCATAAAGGTCACAGACCAAGACCCGCTAATCTGCGCTACGATGGCTGACAGCGTAAAGAAGCACCTACAGGATTTCATCATCGAGTATCGAACCAGCAAAGTGAGCGAAGACGTGGAGCACTACAGGCAGATGCGAGACGAATCAAAGCAGGACTACCTGAAGGCACTGAGAGCATACAGCGATTATAGCGACAGACACATGAACGTGGCACTACAGACTTACAAAAGCGAACTGGACCGTCTGGAGAACGAGATGTCACTGAGTCTCGGAGCCATGAACGCTATGGAGACACAGCTGCGCAGCGCACAAGTGAAGCTACAGGAAAAGATACCGGCATTCACCACCATCAAGAGTGCCACCGTGCCCATCAAGCCTGCCGGTCCCAAGAGAATGCTTTTTGTACTATGTATACTTGTCCTAACCACCCTATTTGCATCTATATACATACTCCGCGACGACCTAAAGAAGTTTGTTGTCATATATGGAAACCGACAATAGCCGACATATCTTAAGAGTCAATATCTGCCCAGGCCTCTATGTATCATACAACAAAGAGTCTATACTCAAATATACTCTCTTCTTCACTTGGGCCTACATATTGCTCAAATATGCCAGAGCGGTCTTCAACAGAATCCCCACCTTAAGCGACAACATTGATGCGTGTATTGCAGTAGTCGTCTCTATCCCCATACTGCTGTCCTTGCCAGCATGGATTAACAGGTTCTCCATAGGCGACTATCTGTTTTACTTCATCAACGTATTCTACCTCGTTGCGTGCTATGCGTTCTTTCCAGAGAATACAGCATTCCTAAACGAGGAAATCTTTTACAGCGTCTTCTGCGTCTTTCCATTCTACTTCTTCGGGCGGCTGTTCAGCTTTCACGATTTCTTCGACAAGCTGGTCTATCTGTCCACCATTTGCATCCTGCTTGAACTGTTCTACTTTCTGGTATATGCCCAGCAGAACAAGACCGTAAGCGAGATGGCCAACGATGACAATATGTGGGCAGCATATCAGATTATGCCACACGTTGCACTGGTGATGTGGTCCATGCTGCAACGATTCCGCATTTGGAAAGCCCTCATATTCGTTGCCGGTTGTCTGTTCTTGTTGTCATGTGGCACCCGAGGCACATTTGTGTGCATGGGGTTCTTTGGAGTGATTTACTTCTTTTTCTACATGCGCTTCAAGGGTGCCATATATGTCAAGGCAGGTATCATATTGGCCATAGCACTGACCATACTGACCCTTGAGAGCACACTCTACTATGTGGTCACAACGTTCACTCGTCTGAACCTCAGCACCCGCATCATAGAGAAATTGCTCTTAGGAGATTTGGGCAACGACTCACATCGCAGTATGCTGCGAGATCGGTTGATTCAGATTCTTGACGATGGCGATTACTTTTGGGGATTTGGTGCATTCGGATGCAGAAACTTTGATATCATCTACCCGCATCTGTTGCCCCTCGATTTCGTCTGCACATTTGGCTATCTCTTAGGCTCCATGCTGTTTGCCGCTCTATGCTATCTGATCATCAAAGCGATGTGGGTCACTCGCGGCACCAAAGAGCAGATATCTATTGTCTTTCTCTTCTCACTCAGTATCATCAAACTGCTGATGAGCAACACCTTCCTCAGCGAGCCTTACTTCTACATCTTCATCGGAGCTTGTTGCAAAGCTCTGCTCTGTAACCAACGCTCAAAAAAGCCTGCCATAGATGCCTAACAATAAAATTGCACATTCATTCCTATGGAAGTTGCTGGAACGCTTCAGCTCACAGGCCATTTCCATTGTTGTGACTATCCTGCTTGCCAGGATTCTCATGCCGGCAGAGTATGGAGTGGTGGCAATCATATTGGTGTTTATCAATATATCTAACGTCATCATAGACGGAGGGCTCAGCACAGCGCTCATACAGAAGAAGGATGCCGACAGCACAGATTTCTCAACCATACTGCTGTTCAGCATGGGCATGGCCGCGCTGCTGTACACCATACTCTTTGCAGCCGCCCCATCCGTATCAGCATTTTTCGGCAACCCACTGCTGACCCCCACTTTAAGAGTGCTGAGCATCAATCTGTTCTTCAACTCATTCAACGCCGTACAACGAGCATACGTGTCGCGCCACATGCTCTTCAACAAGATGTTCTATTGCAGCCTGCTTGCCACCATCTGTTCAGGCACCATTGGCATCGTGATGGCTCATTATGGCTTTGGCGTATGGGCACTGGTCACACAGCAGATAGTCATGCAGGTTGCACTGACCGGAACGATGTGGCTGTTCATCCAGTGGAGGCCCATCATGTGCTTCTCTACCCAACGATTCTTCCCACTCTTCAACTATGGATGGAAAATCTTCCTGACCAACTTTATCATAGCGGTCTATGAGGAGATACGCAGTCTGATTATTGGCAAGGTATACACTCCGGCATCACTGGCATTCTTCGACCGAGGCAAGCAACTGCCAAACATGATTATGACCAACATCAACATATCCCTACAGACCATACTCTTACCCGCATTCGCAGACATACAGGATGACCCCCAACAGGTGAAGCGCATCATGCGACGTGCCGTAGAGGTGACCAATTTCTTTATCATGCCACTGCTGGTCATACTGCTGGTGTCTGCCAAGCCCTTTGTGCTGATTGTCCTGACCGACAAATGGCTGGGTGCTGTACCCTTTATCCAGATATTCTGCATAGCCAATCTGTGGATGCCGATACAAAGTGCAAACATGAGCGTCATCAAGGCTCTGGGATACAGCAATATCACATTGAAGCTGGAAATAGTGAAGAAGGTACTGGAGACCGTAATACTTATAGTCAGCTTTATGATTGACGTATATGCTGTGGCATGGGGAATCGTTGTGTACAATGTGGTCTGCCTGTTCATCAATCTGCACCCAAGCAAGAGAATCATCGACTACGGCATCGCAGAACAGCTGCGAGGCGTCATCGTGCAGTTGACCATAGCCGCCACTATGGGAGTGGCTATATGCTGGATACCACTGCTGAACCTGAATATGGCCATAGCTCTGGCGGCGCAATACGTCTTTGGATTCTTACTCTATTATGGTATGCACAGATTACTGAACACCAGCAGTTACGCTTTTGTTAAGAGTATCGTGAAACAGGAGCTGGCCATGATGATGAAACATAAGTCTATACCGCAAGCGAAGATATGAAACACGTATTACTGGTATTTGGAACACGGCCTGAAGCCATCAAGATGGCACCATTGGTACATGAATTCCTGAAACACCGAGCTGACTTCACCACCACCGTATGTGTGACTGGCCAACATCGTCAGATGTTGGACCAAGTGCTCACGTTGTTCGACATACACCCCGACTACGACCTCAACATCATGCGAGAAGGTCAGGACTTGTATGATGTGACCAGCAGAGTGCTGCTGGGTATGCGTCAGGTGCTCTCTCAAGCTCGACCTGATATAGTGCTCGTACATGGTGACACCACGACATCCACGGCTGCAGCACTGGCCGCCTTCTACCAGCAGATACCTGTCGGACACGTAGAAGCCGGATTGCGCACACACAATATATATAGTCCATGGCCCGAAGAAATCAACCGCCAAATCACAAGCCGTATTGCCAAATACAACTTTGCACCCACTGAGCTCAGCCATCATAATCTGATATCCGAGGGGGTGTGCCCTGAGAGCATCATCGTTACGGGCAACACTGTCATAGATGCTCTGCACTGGGTCGTAGAGAAAATACGGCACAACAAGAGCTTGGAGCAAAACGTAGATGCACAGCTGAGACAATCAGGTTATGACATTGACCGGCTGCGACAAGAGCGCAGGTTAGTACTGATCACAGGACATCGCCGTGAGAACTTTGGTGATGGTTTCATACAGATATGCCGAGCCATCAAAGACCTATGCATCAAGTATCCTGATGTCGACTTCGTATACCCAATGCACCTCAACCCCAATGTGCGCCGCCCCATAGCAGAGGTCTTTGAGGGCGACAGCCGCCTCACTGTAGTTGGGAAGCATTTGAACGAGACATATCACAATATGTTTTTCATCGAGCCGCTTGAATATCTGTGTTTCGTACGTCTAATGGAGAAAGCACATATAGTGCTGACCGACAGCGGTGGCATACAAGAAGAAGCACCAGGATTAGGCAAACCGGTGCTTGTCATGCGTGACACCACAGAACGGCCAGAGGCCATCGAAGCTGGCACAGTAAAACTGGTGGGCACTGATTACACAAAAATATGCCACGAAGTAAGTGCTCTGTTAGATGACCCGGCAGCATACTCCAAAATGAGCCAAGCAACCAACCCTTATGGTGACGGAACAGCTTGTCGCCGGATTGTGGCTTACTTATCTGCTACACACAAAAATAATACGCTGTAGTATCGAACACGACACCAGAGAATAACAGGAACCATGCATGTTCATCTGATATACTTCAACTACCTTAACCCCGACGGAGAGGGCTTCTCTATAGGAGGCATACAGACATACATCACCAATCTGCTGCCTGTACTGAGAGAATGCGGACACACTACAACCATATATCAACGTTCATCCCTACCATTCCACAAGGAGATTGACGGCACAGAGATCTATGGTATTGCGCACCAGCAGAACTACAACAAGACTGTAGCACGGGCCATCATCGATGCAGCCATTCCACATATTGACATGAGCCACGACCTGGTGCTGTATGGTTGCGAGAGCTGCATAGCCCGAGCCTTGCCTTGCCGTACTATCGCCATTCAGCATGGCATATCGTGGGACGTGGCCAAGCATCTGTCTTGCAGTCCACTGCAATACATCAGGTACTATGTCAGCAAATGTAGGCGTGCTTGGACTATATGCCAGCGCGTAGCCAAAGTGAACACGCTGGTATGTGTTGACAACAATTTCATCAACTGGTACAGAGCAGTGCTACCCTACCCTAAGGCAGAGCTGAAGAGCATCCCCAACTTCAGTACTGTTCCACCTACTCGCCCCACCAAGAGCAACAGCTCGCTACATATCATATTTGCACGCCGGTTTTTCATACACCGCGGCACCCGATTGTTTGCCAAGGCAGCCCAGCGCATCATCGCAGATTATCCTGATGTGCATATCACGATTGCCGGTAGCGGACCAGATGCTGACTACATGCACAAGATTTTAGACAGATACGACAACATACAATTCATCACATACGATAGCCAAGACAGCCTGAGACTACACCGAGATATGGACATTGCGGTTGTTCCTACGACAGGCTCCGAAGGTACATCTCTGTCATTGCTGGAGGCCATGGCGTCTGGATGTGCCACTATATGTACGAATGTCGGCGGCATGACCAACATCGTTTTAGATGGGTTCAACGGCATCATGATAAGCCCCGCTGAAGACGAGCTGTATGAGGCGCTGCGGACATTGATAGACCAGCCCGACAAGAGAGAGAGATTACAGCAGAATGCCTATGACACCGCTAAGTATGCTTTCGATATAGTCAAGTGGAAGCAGAAGTGGACGAATGTATTGTCATCAGTCAAATGATACGCACTATCAATCCCACTCTATCCATCGTCATGCCTGTGTTCAACCACACAGCCGACGTCGCGATTATGCTGGACAGCATTCTGGCCAACAGTTTCGACAGCTGGGAATTGCTGGCTGTAGACGACGGGTCGGAAGCAGATACGCTGGAACTGCTCAGACGCTACAAAGCAGCAGATGATCGTGTACACGTAATCCAGCGACAAGAACAGCCCAAGGGAGCACAGACGTGTCGCAACATAGGCTTGCGCGAGGCACGGGGCGAGTATATTGCGTTTCTCGATTCGGATGACTATATCACCCCATCATGTCTGCAGACACGCGTTGACACTATCGCTTCACGTCCCGACTTAGACTTCGTGGTCTTTCCGTCAGGCATATATGGCAGTCATGGCTTCGATGCTACCCCAGGAGCATATACATTTGGCTACAAGGTGCATCGTGATGACCTGTGGGCATTCGCCTCGCGCAACTTGCCCTTTATAGTGTGGAACAACATATACCGTACCTCTGCGCTGCGGTCGGGAGGCGTGCAGTGGGACACAGCCTTGCTGTCCCTACAAGACTCCGACTTCAACCTGCAGTGTTTGCTTGCCGGGCTGAGCTATACCTACGCCTCGGTGCCACCCGACTACGGTTACAGAGTAGAGGCAGGCACAGAGACTATATCCAAGAAGATCAACAGCAAGGAGCATTTCGCATCACAGCTACATCTGGTGGACAAATGCTTCACGACCATTCAAGCAGCCCGCGGCCACCAGTACGATCATGCTCTCTACTATGGCTGCACCAAATACTACATGCGGTACATACAGCATGGCATGACACACACTGAAGCGCTCCAAGTAGCCTCTGCCATAGGTCGCCACACAGCATTGTGGGGACACATCTTTGCTTGGCGCGAGTATGCACGACAGCTGTTGGCTCGCATCATCGGCAAAAGGATAGCCACAAAAATAGTATTGCTGCCATTCCTCATCAAGCGTAAGATGATATGCTGGCGCACCGAGCACAATAAATCGCGTATTTATCGTTATATAAACAGATGACATTACGCACCATCATACAGCCATTTGCTTCGCTATATCACGCGATAGTAGACAGCCGTTTCACAGAGCGGCTACGCCATCTGCGCGAAGAGTTTTACTCAGCATGGGTGAGCTGTGAGTTTGCATCCTGCGGGCGTACCAGCCGCTTTGGCGGGTTCTCGCGACTGAAAGGTGGCAAGTACATCCAGCTGGGCAACGGCCTGTACGTAGGGTGCGACATCGTGTGGGAGCTGTTCGACCGCTATCGCGACCAGACCTTCACGCCAAGTCTCAGCATAGGCGACAACTCATCGTTTGGCGATGGAGGCCACATCAGCTGCATCAACCGAATAGAGATAGGACAAGGGGTACGCATCGGCCGCAAGGTGTTCATCACAGACAATGGTCATGGAGCCACAGAACGCCAGCAGCTGGACACACCAGCCAATCTGCGCCCGCTGGTCAGCAAGGGGCCTGTGGTGATAGAGGACAATGCATGGATAGGTGAGATGGTATGCATCATGCCCGGCGTGACCATTGGCAGAGGTGCCATCGTGGGAGCCAATGCTGTTGTGACCCACGACATCCCGCCTTACTGTATGGCTGCAGGCAATCCAGCCCATGTGATACGTAACCTTGAGTGAGTACCAACGCTGTTTTGCAATACGCAATGATACACCACAGCTACAAGCTCATGGTTGGCGACCACCACGAGACATGTCATACCAGCATTATGATGCCATTTGCAGCCAAACTGTTACGGCAGTTGACTGCTATGTTTGTGCTGTGCTTCTGGACGGTGTCGCTCACAGCCTGCCACGATGCTGACGAGACTCTGATAATCTCACATTTCCACCAGAACAACCCGCTGTGCGATGGACAGAAGCGCTTGAGGGTGCTGGCTATAGGCAACAGCTATAGTAAAGACGGTGTGGCACAACTGCAAGGCGTGCTCAATGCAGCAGGACTCGACACCACAACATATACCGTTTATGTAGCTGCCCACGATGCCGCCACACTGAAACACTGGTGGGAGATGGCAACGACTGATAGTATAGTGGCTCTGAACCACTATGCCGGCTACCATATTCCAGACACAGTTGGCACGCTGGGCTCTATGCTGTCATATCCGTGGGATGTCATCGTGCTACAGCAATACTCCGGTCAGGCCATCAACTACTCGACATACAACCCCAGTCTGAACCAGCTCATCAACTTCATCGTAGACAACAGCACCAACCCACAGCTGAGTCTGGCATGGCAGTTGATTTGGTCATACGCAGACGTCTTCTCCGACACGCAGCCAACAGGCTTAGAGAGATGGAGACTAATATGCGCTGCCACCAAACAGATGATGACCTACGACGGCATTGACATTATCATACCCTCAGGCACAGCCATACAGCTGGCTCGTGCCACCAGTCTGAACACCGACCTACAACTGACTCGCGACGGCACCCACCTCGATGTCTATGCTGGCCGATACATTGCTGCATGTACATGGGCGCAGGCTCTCTTTGCACCCGTCTATGGCTTCGACATCGGTGATCTGAGCACAACAAGCTGGAGATATGACGCACAATTGTGCAGGCAGTGTGCAATAAAAGCTGTACTCATGCCGTTTAATAAGTAGGTGATTAAAATTTGTTATATGTATTGTATGTTCTATTTGGATGCAGATTTCACTTCCTGTCGAAGGAGCGTAGCGGGCCGCTCGGCGCTTGCGACGCTTGACACTTCAAGAACGTGACTGAGACAAGGAGGGAAAGATGCGCCAAAGAGACATAAAAGACATAACGTCACCTACCATTTAGGTTATAGTTAAATAATTTTGATTACCTACTTATATAGATGAAAGCAAGAGTAATAGCATACTATCTACCACAGTTCCACCCCATACCTGAGAATGATGCGGCGTGGGGCAAGGGCTTCACCGAGTGGACTAATGTGGCACAAGCACGTCCGCTGTTCCGCGGTCACTATCAACCACGCATACCGGCCGACCTGGGGTTCTACGACCTGCGCCTGCCGGAGATACGCGAGCAGCAGGCAGAGCTGGCACGCGAGGCCGGCGTAGAGGGTTTCTGCTACTGGCACTACTGGTTCGGCAACGGCAAGATGCTGCTACAACGTCCCTTTGAGGAGGTGCTCAGTAGCGGCAAGCCCGACTTTCCGTTCTGCCTGGCATGGGCCAACCACGACTGGACCACAGGTACATGGCAGAATGGTGGCGGCACGCGCATGATAGCGCGTCAGGAGTATCTCGGCGAGGAAGACTACAGAGCCCACTTCGAATACTGCCTGCCTGCCTTTCGCGACAAGCGATATGTGCGTGTGGACGGCAAGCCTCTGTTCACCATCTACGACGTTTACAACTTCCCCCAGCTGCCACAATTCATAGAGTTGTGGCGTAAGCTCGCCTCCGAGAGCGGAATAGGTGACATCTTCTTCGTGGGATTCTGCAAGCCCACAAGCACCAAGCGTCGGCGCGACGATGGAACCATAGAGCGCGTGCTGCCCAACCTGAAGAGCAGTGCCGATGTCTACAACCGTCTCCTGTCACTGGGCTTGGATGCCCTGACACCCGACGGTCGCCCATTGGCAGAGATGCGCTATGCAGGCAAGTATCGTCGCCTCATACGAGCCACCCTCCAGAAGTACTTGCCATGGCTGCCAGCCCAACGTTTCGACTATTCTAAGGTGATGCCCTACTATTATGCCACGGAGGATGCTTGGGAGAACATCTTCCCATCCATCATGCCGCAATGGGACAGGAGCCCACGGTCTGGCATCACCAATGGCATCTACGTAAACTCCACGCCGCAGAACTTCAAGAAGCACGTGGAACAAGCCTTGACTCTGCTCAAGGACAAGCAGCCCGAGCACCGCATCTTATATCTCCGCTCATGGAACGAATGGGCGGAGGGCAACTATATGGAGCCTGATGTGAAGTATGGGCACGGATTCTTAGACGCACTGAAGGCTGCTATAACATAGGGGCACACACTAAACACCGTACAGCTATGAACACTCGCCCATACATATATATTGACCCCCAGTCTATACGCAACCTCGCCATCTACGACTACAGCCTGTTGTCCAATATCGAGGGCGAGATACACTACATCTGCTCGTCACACTACGACTACAAGGCTATGCCACAGCACGTGCACCAGCATAGCCTGTTCTGCTATAACAATCTGAGCAACAACAGAAGCAAGGCACTGAGCTATCTGTGGTCGCATCTGCGTCTGTTCTTCCTGCTGCTGCGCGTGCGCCCCAGAGTGATACACCTACAGTGGCTGCGCATTCCGTCATTTGATGTTGCATTCTACCAACTGATGAAGTGGCTCACTGGCTGCAAGCTGGTGTTCACAGCTCACAACGTGCTGCCACACGATACGGGCAACCGCCACAAGCACTACTACGGACGGCTGTACGCAATGGCAGATGCCATCATTGTGCATACAGCCATAACGCGGCAGGAGCTGCTTGACACATTCGACATACCCGAATCCAAGGTGCATGTCATAGCCCACGGTCTGCTACAGGTAGACTACTCTGCCGAGGCTCTCGAACAGCAACGTGCCAACTTCGATGCGCACTATCAGACAGAGGGATGCATGGTGTTCTCTGCACTGGGCTACCAATATGCCTACAAGGGTGTGGACTTGCTCACCGAGGTGTGGGCCACAACGCCTGAGCTGCGAGACAATCCGCGCTGCAAGTTGCTGCTCGTAGGCAAGAACCGCGGTGTGGACCTTTCGGCGGCAGAGGGCATCAGCAACGTGATGGTGGACGACCGAGTAATCTCGGACGAGGAGCTCATATATCTGCTGGAGCATACAGACGTGTATCTACTGCCGTATCGCAAGATCTCTCAGAGCGGAGTGCTGATGACAGCCATCGCTACATCTACGCCAGTGCTGGTCACAGACGTGGGTGGACTGACCGAACCCTTCGCCATCGCGCCTATGGGATGGGTTCTGCCCAAGCTGGATGCCGACCAACTGCGCGCCCAACTGCTGTGGCTACTGCACCACCCGACCGAGGTGGCAGCGATGAAACAGGACACCGAAGCGTGGAACAAACTGCGTGCATACTACGACTGGGGACGCATAGGCAAACTGACACAAGCGGTCTACGACATTTAACCCCAATCCGACATTAGGCCGTAACCATCCCACTTTCGATGGAGTTTGCACCTAATCTACCACAGCCGTCGTTGTGATGTCGCTTATCATTGTCTGTCGGAAGAATTGCTTGTGCTCATCACATGGTACGCTCATGGCATCAATGTCGGCCACCTTGTTGCGGAACGTCTGCAAGAGGAAAGCGCCACCGCGATTGCGATGTTTCAACGACATGACCACTGTGTAGCCCATGGCCACGACGTATTTCTCCACAAATGAGCGCGCACGGTAGTTCATGGCAAAGAAGATGGGCTCACCTCGGCGCTCGCCCTCGCTCACGGTGGACACCCACCTGTTGCACACCGCACAGGCCGGCAAGTTGAACACAGCTCCTGCTCCCTTGATGAGGCGAAAGCCCTCAATGCGCTCGAAGGTGTTCCAAGCGGGCGGTGCCATCGGGCCCTCGCTGAAGCCGTGGAAATCGTAGTCCACAGGCTTGAAGGTGGAGCTCAGATAACGTATGTCTGCAAAGGTGTTGGCATAGGCATTGCCTTCGCCTCCCATCATGTCGGCATAGTGGCAGAAGAAATCTATGTGGTGGAAGGAGCAGTGTGATGTGTGGCAGT
Source organism: uncultured Prevotellaceae bacterium (assembly GCA_937910905.1). Classification (GTDB taxonomy): domain Bacteria; phylum Bacteroidota; class Bacteroidia; order Bacteroidales; family Bacteroidaceae; genus Physcousia. The sequence continues at coordinate 7,323 of CALEPV010000024.1, read as the reverse complement.
ACATCTTCAGTCCCTGATGACCGTCGTAGCCACAGATGCGCACATGGGCCACTTCACACTGATGGCTGTCGTGCACATAGAGCGGATTAGAGAAATCGCTAATCTCAACGTTCTGCACCGATGAGTGTGCAGCTCTGCGCAGGCTGATGGCATTCCAGCCATAGTCCATCTCCTGAGTCTGTGCCACGGAATAGTAGAGAGGGAAGCCATGATGACGGAACAAACCGTTCCAACGGCTTGTGAGGTGCAGGTTGCGTATGTGTACGTCCTCCAACATCTCCACATTGAACAGTGCAGGCTCAAAGCTCAGAGGGCAGTCACGCAGCAGCGGGAAGGCCAGTTCCACGGTGTGAGCGTCGGGCTTGGACACAACTTCCACCAGCCACTGGAAGGATGGAGCCTCCTCAGCGCCAGCACGATGGGCGGTGAGCCACTCCTGGCGGAACGTCTCCACTCCGAGCAGCTCCTTAAGCAACCGGCCATCAGGGGTGGTGTTGTACATCCCCAACATGACGTATCGCCCCACAGCGGCACTACTGGCCACACGCAGCTGGCGGTCTCCCGCTTGGGCTGAAGCCACCACCCGAGTAGAAAAGGGTGGAGTGAGTATTGTGCCATCGCTGCCAGGGTCAGAGAGCGAGCTGCTCTCGCGGTGCACGCGCTGCGGCTTGCGGAAGTCCAGTCCCCAGAACTGATTGCTGGGTTGCAGAGCCTCGCCGGTTGTGATGAAGGCTGGTGAGAGCCACGGATTGCGACGGCCCTCGACGGTGGTGCCGCAGCAGACCAGCTCAGTCAGCAGACGGCCGGTGCTGTCCACCTCGCCCTCAAGTGTGATGTGCGAGTGATTGATTTGCAGGAAAGCCTTACGGCCATGCTTATTGAACAGGTAGCGTCCACGTGGGAAGTACACTACGCCCCCACCCGATTCACCGACACGGTCTATCAAGGCTTGCAGCTTGTCTATCATATCCTCGTCAGTGTCCGGCATGATGCCATGGTCGAGGACAGAATATCGTTGGGTGGCAGTAGTGGTATCACCTATGCCGTTGCTTGAAGACCGGGGCTGCACAATGGCAGCCATAGGGCTACGGCGCATATAACATGCCAGCCATAGCGGCTTACCATGCACTATGCCAAACGGTGTGTTGCGCAGGTACAGCCCCGACAGCAGGAACGGTGCTACGACCTGAACCTGCATAACATACAGTAGCCACGCAGCCAAGACTACAGCTGCGCAACGCGCACAGACGCTGACCATGAGCGACAGGCTGGATATGCGTGCCAGCAGCCACTCAAAGATGGCTGTCGCTGTCAGCACCGCGACCATAACCCAAATGCTGCTCCATCCCATCGCGGTGCAACAGGCATCGCAGAGCAACAAGGCTATGCCAGCCATAGCAGCAACAATGCTGACAGCCTGCGGGTGCTGTGGTCGATAGTTGTAACGCAAGGTCAGCAACTTCAGTTCAGAGAGCTGAAGTTGCTGACCGATGAGCCACCCTGCCGTAGCGAGCAGCATATATACGACGAGTGCCAAGACCTAATAGATGTTATTTCAAGCTGAATGTAACATATTCAATCTTGTCGAGCGCATCAGATGCCACCTCGTCGAGCACCTCCTTAAGGTCATCGCTATACTCGCTCAGCAGGCTCTCCACAGATAAGAATGCAGTGATGCGGTTGCTCTGAATGAGGCTGCTCAGCTCTGCCGGCATGTCGGGGTCATCGTCGAGAGCATTGTTGGCTATGTCGAAACCGTCGGCATAGTAGCTGAAACCATTCTTGTAGCCAAAGTAGTCGGGGCGGCTGTACGACCACAGCTTCACGAACTCTGTGCCGTTGTGTGTGAGTTCGTAATATGGGCGGTCGCTGTAGCTGAAGTCGTCCTGCGACCAGTTCTCATGTCCTTCGTAGTCAGGAGCGTACTGCTTTATCAGGAAGTCGTTCATGTTGCTGGTTTGTGCAGCCCAGAAGTCGCGTCCATGAGGCAGGTAGCCGAACAGGACGTTGCCCTTGAGCTTGCGTATCATGCTCTTCATCTCATCCGTAATCTTGTTCTTGTCGAAGCCCAGGGTGCTGCAGATGCTGCTCAGGTTGTTAGCCAGCTCTGAGCCATCGATGTTCAGCACGACACCGTACAGTATGTCGGGAGTGAATATCTGCAGACCGTCATCTGTGGGCTGCTTCATGTAGCCGGCCAGCTGCTCCAGCTTCTCCTGAAACTCTTCGTCGCTCGACTGGTACCAGAAGTTCACATCGGCCACCTTGCCGCTGACTGATGCATCCAAGCCTACAGTAAGGGTCTTGAGTTGCGAGGCCTTCAGGCGGATGCCCTCACGCTTGAACTGCTCGTTGACATCCTTCATAACCTTGTCGGGTATGACATCCAGGCTGGCGTATACCGAGGCAAAGGCATCGTGGCCCTTCATGGTCTTATAGAGCTCATTGTCCTTGATGCCCTTCTCCTCACCGGCCAACAGGGTCAGCAGGCGCTCGCGGATCTTGCGGTCGCTGCTCTCAGGACCTACCAGCACCAGCAGTGCCTTGTCGGATATACCGAAGGCCATATGCTCGTTCTTAGGCTGATATACGGTGTAGCCGTCCTCCTCCTTCTTCAGCTTCTTGAGGTCGCTCTTGGATATGTCATCGCTGCTCAGCAGGGCGCGGTCGATAGCCTCAACCAGCCCCTCTGAGTCCGATACCTTGAGCACAACACCGATGAACGGGTCCTTGTTGATTTCGCCGTCGAGGAAGTAGTACATAGGAGCAGAGAGGTCGATGCTGGCCAGAATCTCATTGACATCGGGGAAATCGTCGTTGGAGTCCTGTATCGTCTCCACGGCATCGTTAAGCATCTTCATCAGATCCATGCCCGACTGGTCCTGCATGACTGCAAAGTCCGTCTTGCCCAGCAGCTTGGTGTCGGCTGGTATAGTGTCGGTATAGTCGGAGCAGGCTGCGAACAGCAATACTGCCAGCGCAGCAAAGAGTGTAGTTAAGTGTTTCATTATGAGAGCTTTTATTCGTTGTCGGTTAGTCTTTGAGCAGCTGCTCGAGGAACTTGTTGAGATCCTCGTTCAGCCCCTTCATCAGCTCGGTGTCAACAAGGAGCGTGTCGTCGTCCACCAGATAGAGGTCGCTGATTGTCTCGCGGTCATCGTCGATGAGCACGAATGAGAACGGATGCAGGATGGACATACGCTCTATCTGCTCATGCGCCTGCGCCAAGCACTTCTTCAGCAGTGGTGCTGCGGCCTCGTAGAGGTCCTCCTCCGTAGGCTCCAGCCATTGATCCACGACTATTCGTGTGAGCTCCTCCATATCGTCGTTGTAGGCTCTCAGCTCACCGCTGTCAGGACGCACCTGAAGCAGAATGTCCGTCATCACGGGCTCACTGGTGGGTGCATACTTAGCCACCACCTTGTTGATGGCTCGCCCTATCTGCTGTATTGTTTGCTGGGTTGCTTCCATATCGTGTGTGTGGATTCACAACAGAAACACACGAAATGCAATGTCATTCCGTGTGTTACCGTGACTGTATGTTATACTCTGTTATACTCGTTATCACGCATGGCTGCAGTTATCTGATTGACACTTTGCGGGCCACCTTGCCCACCTTGAGGATGTAGCATCCTTTCGGCAAGTTGACATTCAAGGTCTTATCTTCACTGTCTATGGCTATCGATGCCACACATGTACCTGTGAGATTGTATATCTCCAGCGTCTGTCCCTCTGCGCCAGTGACGTGCACCTGCCGTCCGCTCACTGTGATGGTGACGGTTTGGGCCTCTATATCCATTGCCATCTCAGCACTCTCTGTAGGCTCCGCTGCCGAAATGTTCAGCGCGGTGGCGAGTGCAAAGGCCAGCATCAAAGTAAGTATTCGTATATTTCTGCTCATAATCTATTTCTATTGGTATGCTATACTTTGTGGCACAAAGTTATGGGTTTTTGACAATACCAACAAATAATTACGGCTAAAAGCACAATAAATTGCGATTTTCAACGTACAATGGCCTCCTAAACATGCACTTGCAGCCCCTCTTTGGCCAAAATTGTGTTCGGGAATATGGCCTTTGCCTCGTTCAGCAGCACGGTCTCATCGTCGTATCGTGCCGAGTAGTGCCCTATCATCAGCCGCTTGGCTGCTGCATCCTTGGCCAGCCGAGCGGCATCGGTAGCTGTACTGTGACCGTACTTGGAGGCTCGCACAGCATCTTCCGAGCTGTAGGTTGCCTCGTGATACAGCAGGTCCACACCCTCCACCAGCGATGCCAGCTGCGGTATGTACATAGTGTCGGTGCAGTAGGCATAGCGACGCACAGGGTCAGGGGGCGAGGTGAGCTGCGAGTGCGGCACCACAGTTCCGTCGTCCATCTGCCAGTCGTCGCCCTGCTTTATGCGGTTTATAGCCCATGTCGGCACGCCGTAGTGGTCTATCATTTCGCGACGTATGTGCGGCAGGCCAGGCTTCTCCTCTATGAGGTAGCCAGCGCACGGTGTGCGGTGCTGGAGCGGCAATGTCCATACGCGCATGGAGCGGTCCTCAAACACTACGGCATGTTTGCGGGTATCGACCACATGGAAGGTCACCTCGTAGGACAGGAGCTGACAGAAGCAGCTGAGCACCACATCGATATATGGCTTCAGCTCGGCAGGCCCATAGATATGCAGTCCTGCCGTGCGTCCCATAAGGCCCATCGTGGAAATCAGCCCTGGCAGCCCGAACACGTGGTCACCGTGAGCATGAGTGATGAACACATGACCCAGCTTCTGCCAGCCAAGGCCCGACCGGCGCCACTGCTCCTGCGTGCCCTCGCCACAGTCGAGCAAGAGCAGCTTCTCACGCAGGTTCACCACCTGCGCAGAAGGCTTGTGGCGAGCCGTGGGAAGCGCGGAGCCACAGCCCAGTATGTGCACATCAAACAGCTGCATCAGCCCTTAATTGTACATTGTACATTTTACATTGCGATCTATCGCATCAGCTCCTCCAGCCTCGTGCTGAGGGCATCGCCGCGCAGGTCGGCAGCCACGACCTTGCCAGCCGGGTCGAAGAGCAATGTGGATGGAATGGAGCGGATGCCATACTTCTGTGCAGCCAGGCTCTCCCATCCCTTCAGGTCGGACAGGTGATACCACGTCATACCCAGGTCGTTGATGGCCTTCAGCCACGCATCGCGGTTGCTGTCAAAGGAGAGGCTCAGTATATCGAAGCCCTTGTCATGGTACTTCTGGTAGGCAGCCACTACGTTGGGCATTTCTGCACGGCAGGGGCCGCACCAGCTTGCCCAGAAGTCTACCAGCACGTATGAGCCCTGCCCCACATACTCGCTCAGCTTATGCATGGTGCCGGCAGCATCGGGCAGTTCGAAGTCTATCAGCTCTGCACCAGACTGACGTGCCGTCATGGCTGCAATATATTCATGCACAGGCTTCAGTAGCTCATTCTCTGCGAAGGCATAGCTCTGCAATGTCCGCTGCACGAATTCGGAATCATCGCTGAGAATGTCGAAGTTGAGCAGCAGCAGTACCAGCGACACCTTGTTGTCCAGGTTGTCTGTGATTCCGTCCTTGACGGTCTGGGTGTATGCACCCATCAGTTGCTCGTACTGCGCTTCAAGCTCAGCCATCTGCTCGTCAGTAGGGCGCTGCGTGTAGCGCGTCTGCACGTCCTGCACGAAGTTCTGAACGGCTTGCGCCTTCTCGCGAATCTGTGCGTTCACACTTACGAGCTTCTCTGTGAGTGGCGACCCCGAGGCCTTGAGGCCGTTGGTGCGCTCGCCTGCAGCAGGTGCACTCACGGTGAGTGCTATGCCGTTGCCATCGAGTATGAACCGTGCCAGCACCTGCTCGCCTGCGCTGTCCTTGCTCACGATGGCTAATACGGGCAGCTCCTCTGCCTGACCCTCGAAGTGAGCCTGGTTGTGGTTGGCATCGACCTCGCACATCACCTGCCGGGTCTCAGCATTGATGAGGTAGACCTTGTTGATGTCCATGTTCTCTGTGGTGACGTCAACAGAATAGTTGGTTGTCTGTGCACATGCCGTAAGGCATACGAATGCCAGCACATAGCTGAGCGTTACGGAAATGTGTTTCATCGTTATGTCGTATTGTTGTTAATCCATTCCTGCGGCAAAGGTAGGCAATAATTACGAATTGTCAATTGTACATCGTCAATTATCAATTGGCGATTATCAATTATTGAGACCACTTGAAAAAGTCCCAGAGGGACGAAAGAACACAGGGAGGGGTGACACCCCTTCTTGGAAATCAAGCAGTTATAAATAAGCCCTGTCGGTCGGCGAGGTCGGTCGGCGAGGCTCTCGAACCGCTCTCGAACCGCTCTCGAACCGTAGGGGCGACAGAACTATTAGGACTTTTTCAAGTGGGTTCGATTACTAATTTTGTTGGGGCGTTGAATAGCGTGCTGTTGGGGAGTGAATAGCGTGCTGTTGAGGGCTGAATGGCGGGGTGGTTGGCCTTGAGCAGCGCGGCGCGGTCTCGATGGGCGGCCGCGCCGCGGCCTGCAGCCTATTCGCCATCATCAGCCTCTTCTGCCTGCGCCCTGAGAGCTGCGTTCTGGGCCTCGGTGGCAGCCTTGTTGGCGGCGGCCTGAGCCTTCTTGGTAGCGGTCTTGGTGTAGCTGAGCTCGGCGTTGATCTCGCCCTTGAGCGTGTGGGCGGGGCGGAAGCGCACCATCACGCCGCGGATCATGGCGGGGTTGAAGCTGTCCTCCTTGGTGGCCGCGTCGGAGCGGAGTGTGGGGTAGATGGTGCCCAGGTCGCCGAGGTTCACGGCGTCGCCGTTCTGGAGGTTGCGCACCACCTGCCGCTGGAAGCTCTCGATGCAGGCCTTGACGTCGGTGCTGGTCAGGGTGGTCTCAGCTGTGATGTCCTTCATGAGCTGTCGGATGCCGACCTTGTCGCTCACGGCGCGTGCTCGCACCTCGCGGAGCTTGGTCTTGGGGTTCTTTACCAATACTGTTGCGTACTTGAATGCCATTGTTGTGTTGAATTTTTGAAAGTTGATAATAGATAGTTGATAGTTCTTCGTCAAGCGAAGCGGCAGAGCCGAGCGGAAAGGGTGGGAGATTTCTTTGCGGGTGAACCGCAAAGCGCCAACGAGGTGTGGTGGCGTTTGGGCTGCGCGCTTGCCCTGGCTCTTCCTTTTCGCGGTGCAAAGGTGCAACGTCGGGATTGCGGTTCACGAATACTGGGAGAGTTTTTTTGCAAAAAATGGTTTCAAGTGTTCAGGTTTCAAGTTTCAAGTTTAGTAATCGTTAAAAAATAACTTGGTACAATTTCCGCTCCGTTGAAGCGGTAT
>CALEPV010000023.1 GCA_937910905.1 uncultured Prevotellaceae bacterium | reverse complement strand
GATTCAGCCTAATTTTTATCCTGCAAAAAAACTTTTAGCGGACAGCAATAATAACTTATGCATTCATTGCCTTCGAGGTCGGTACGATTGCCTTCCGACAGGGCACCACCGCCAACGCTGTACACCAGCCACTTGTCTGTACGACGGCCTTCACTGTCGATGGCGGTGAAGCACATCCCGTTGGGGTGGAAGGGCAGGAACGTCTGCGGGCACCACACGATGGTCGTAGGTGCAACAGGCTGCAGTACGCTCTCTATCGCAACATCAGTCATGTGCCCCTTGCCTGTGGCAGCCAGGCTGCCGTATAATGTGACTTCGAATGCCGTAGCATGAGGGTGCTTCTGCAGGTATATGCGTGCGGCTTTCTGTGGTCCCATGGTGTGACTACTACTAGGGCCCTTACCTATTCTATATAGTTCCCTGAGAGATTGCATAAGGCTTGATGATGCTTGGTTAGGAGTGTTGTATTATGGTCTGTATGATTATATTGATACGCGACTGAAGGCTGGCGCTTCCATTGGGCAGAAGTCGTGGTCTTGGTACTTGAAGTAGCCTGTGATGGCAATCATAGCTGCATTGTCGGTGGTGAAGGAGAATGGCGGTATGTACACTTGCCATCCGTATCGGCGTGCATGGTCCAGGAATGCTTGACGCAATCCTGTATTGGCACTCACACCACCGGCTACAGCCACATGCTTGATGCCAAGGTCCTTAGCGGCAAGGCGCAACTTGTGCATCAGTATGTCAACTACCGTATGCTCCAGCGAGGCTGCAAGGTCGGCCTTGTGATGTTCTATGAAGTCGGCGTCTGTCGCTATCCATTCCTTCAGCTTGTAGAGGAACGATGTCTTCAGTCCGCTGAAGCTGTAATCATATCCTGGTATGTGTGGCTTCGAGAATTGGTAGGCCTGGGGATTGCCCTGCCGTGCCAGCTTGTCGATGATTGGTCCGCCTGGATAGCCAAGCCCCATCACTTTCGAGCATTTGTCTATGGCTTCGCCGGCAGCATCGTCTATGGTCTGTCCCACAATCTCCATATCCTTGTACGACTTCACCAGAATAATCTGCGAGTTGCCTCCGCTGACCAGCAGACACAGGAACGGGAACGGAGGCTGGTGCGCTTCGACATCTGTTTGACGCACAAAGTGTGCCAGCACATGACCTTGCAGATGGTTCACATCTATCATGGGGATGCCTAGGCTTGCTGCCAGTCCCTTGGCGAAGCTAACGCCCACTAGCAGCGAACCCATTAGTCCGGGGCCGCGCGTGAATGCAATTGCCGATAGCTGTGATGCTTCTATGCCGGCGCGCTTAAGGGCCTGGTCCACCACGGGTACGATGTTCTGCTGGTGTGCTCTGGATGCCAGCTCCGGCACCACACCACCGTAGGCTTCGTGTACTGCCTGCGATGCCGTGACATTGGACAGCATCACATCGCCATGCAGCACGGCAGCGCTGGTATCGTCGCATGAACTCTCGATGCCGAGGATAAAGACGGAGGTGGACCCTCCCCCCGCCCTCCCTATAGGGGAGGGTGCAGAATGCATTTGACTTGATGGAATCACATTATCCATATAAACATGTTCTCAATTCTTGAACGGTGATCGCTCCCTCCCTTGAGGGAGGGCGGTGGTAGGTTCTTCTCTCTTTTCAATGTGTCAAGACCTCCACACCGTGCTCGGTCATCACGAATGTGTGCTCCCATTGTGCTGATGGCATTTCGTCGTCGGATATGACCGTCCATCCATCCTCTTCATCGCAGAACACTTCCCACGTACCCATGTTTATCATGGGCTCTATGGTGAACACCATTCCAGGCACCAGTAGCATACCTGTGCCTTTGTGTCCGTAGTGCTCTACGTCGGGCTCTTCGTGAAACGCCAGCCCCACGCCGTGTCCGCAGAGGTCGCGCACCACACGAAAGCCGTTGGCGTGTGCGTGCTTGGCTATGGCGTTGCCTATGTCGCCTACGTATACGTATGGCTCAGAGCAGACCTCCTCGCCGATCTTCAGGCACTCCCATGCCACATCGACCAGCTTCTGCTTCTTGGCTGTAGTCTTGCCTATCACGTACATGCGTGATGCATCGGCATAGTAGCCGTCCAGTATGGTGGTGCAGTCCACGTTGATGATGTCTCCTTCCTCCAGTATGTCGAACTCGTTGGGGATGCCGTGACACACTACTTCGTTGATGCTCGTGCAGCAACTCTTGGGGAAGCCCTCGTAGCCCAGACATGCCGGTGTAGCGCCGTGACTTATGGTGTAGTCGTACACCAACTGGTCAATCTCCAGCGTCGACATACCCTCGTGTATTCGTTCACCCACAAGATCCAGTATGGCTGTGTTGATGACACCAGCACGCCGGATGCCCTCAATCTGTTCTGGCGTTTTGATAAGGTTGCGTGTAGGTACGATTTTACCACGTTCCTGTGCTGCCAGTATTCGCTTGTCCATGTCGGTCAGTGGCTGTCCTGGCAGCAGAGTCCATTTGTTCTTGGTCTTCTTGCTATTCATAGTGGGTGCAAAGGTACAAAGTTTTGTTGGCGTGCGAGCCATTTTGCCGCTATTTGTTTACAATCGAGTAGGAGGTGAACACTAATCAGAGGTGTTTGCCTCCTTTCGTGTTCACTTGTCCTCTCACACCACCGTACAAGCGGTTCCGCATACGGCGGTTCCTCCGCTCGACCTCCGGTCGCTTGCCAGAGCAAGAACCTTTCGGCAGCGCGGATGCGCTGTAGTAACAACCTATCCAGCTATAGCCTGCCTTGTGGAGTGCATCGTCTCCGATTGCTCGGTCGAGTATTCCACTGCCTGCTATACGCCAATAGCCCTTGCTCGTATTGCCCCATTGGTAGGCCTGCCATCTTTCTATGCCGCATCGGATGAGGTTCTTAACTCTCGTGCGCGATTTCTTCCACGACTTCCAGATGCATAGGCGCAGACGGCGGCGAAGCCACTTGTCAAGCTCTCTGACCTTGCTTCCCATGTCGGCAAGATTAAACCCAAATCGGTCATTAGACCAACTATTCGTTATAATATCGCCTATTATA
>CALEPV010000022.1 GCA_937910905.1 uncultured Prevotellaceae bacterium | reverse complement strand
GAAGGATTTCTCACTGCCATACAGCACCGAGAAATCCTAATGACCGATTTGGGTTTATTTGCTCCATGCATCAGGATTGGGGTAAGCGTCTAAGCTACAATGAATTTTGGCAAAAATGATATCACTAATATCACTATTCGGTATATTGTATTGATAATCAGATTGGTGTAGAAGTGCAAATGGGGGTGCAAATGAGTGTAAAAGTGATATTATATGGCCCAAAACGGCAAAAGTTCGATCTAAAAGGGTGCTCATCATCGCGTCGATAGGTGCTCTGCATCGCGGTGTTGAGGTCGTTGCATCGCGGTGTCGAGGTCGTTGCATCGCGGTGTCGAGGTCGTTGCATCGCGGTGTAGAGGTCGTTGCACCGCGGTGCAGAGGTCGTTGCATCGCGGTGTAGAGGTCGTTGCATCGCGGTGTAGAGGTCGTTGCACCGCGGTGCAGAGGGTGCTACACCGCGGTGCAGAGGGTGCTACACCGCGGTGTAGGAGACTCAACAGCACGCTGTCCAACAATAGACAGCGTGCTGTTGAGGAATTAATTGCTTTGTTTTTGCAGACGAGCTGCCTGCGCTCCCAGTATTACTCTGGCTTCATGTTGGTGTAGACGGTCTGGACATCGTCGAATTCCTCGAGGCGCTCAATCATCTTGTTGAGGGTCTCGCGCTGCTCTTCGGTTACGTCCTTGAGGTCGTTGGGGATGTATGTAAACTCTCCGCCTACATCCTCAAATCCGCATTCCTCAAGATGCTTCTGGATGGCTCCATAGCTCTTGGGGTCGCCGTAGATGGTGAGTGTGCCTTCTTCCTCGTCCTCATCGTACTCGTCCTCTACACCATAGTCTATGAGGTCGAGTATCAGCTCGTCCATATCAGTTTCTTCCTTCTTCTTGAATGTGAAGACGGCCTTGTGGTCGAAGAGGAATGCGAGGGATCCCATTGTGCCGAGGTTGCCTCCGAACTTGTTGAAGACGGAGCGAACGTCGGCCACGGTGCGTGTGGGGTTGTCGGTGAGTGTGTCTACAAATACTGCAATGCCGTGTGGTCCATAGCCTTCGTAGGTCATGCCCTTGTAGTCACTCTGGTCCTTGCCCATAGCGTTCTTGATGGCACGGTCGATGTTGTCCTTGGGCATGTTCTCACGCTTGCAGGTGGCGATAATACCTCGGAGTGTCGGGTTCATGTCGGGATCCGGTCCTCCGGCTTTTACGGCGATGGCGATCTGCTTGCCGAGCTTGGTAAATGTCTTTGCCATGTGGCCCCAGCGCTTCAGCTTGGCGGCCTTGCGATATTCAAATGCTCTTCCCATGGGTTTTCTTTTTTGTTATAATGTTTTCGAGATGACGAGATTTCGAGATGACGAGATGACGAGACGGCGTGAAATCAACGGAGTTCTGCGTGGAGCTGTGTGGTGAGGTTGGAGATGAGCTTCTGCATGATGGCGTCTATCTGCTTGTCGCTCATGGTGCGTGTATCGTCCTGAAGGGTGAAGTTGACGGCATAGGACTTCTTGCCTGCGGGCAGGTTCTTGCCTTCGTAGACATCGAAGAGGCGAACTTCGCGGAGGAGCTTCTTCTCGGTCTGATATGCTATGGACTCTATCTGAGCGAACTGGACATCGGCATCAACGAGAAGTGCAAGGTCGCGGCTTACGGCAGGGAACTTGGGCAGGTCGGAGTAGCTGACCTTCTGCTTGCGGATGAGCTTCATGGTTTCCTGCCAGCAGATGTCTGCGAAGTAGACTTCGGATGGGAGGTCGAATGCTACCTGGATGCGCTTGGCCACTACGCCGAGCTGGGCGAGGGTCTTGCCGCCACGGGTCTGTATGACTATGCTTTGGGAGAAGATGTCGCCCTCGCCAGGCTTGAATACGATGGAGCCGAATGGCACACCTAACCGCTGAAGGATGTTGAGGACGTGGGACTTGAGGACGTAGAACGTCTGAGGCTCATCAGGGTGTGCCCACGAGCCGCTGACGCGCTGGCCGGTAATCCAGAGACCCAGATGGTAGTCCTCGCTGTAGGCATCGAGCACATGCTTGATGACCTCGGGGTCGCGGCTGCTGCTGACGCCAGGGACGATGACATCGCTCCTCAGCGAGGCATCGAAGTAGTAGCAGTTGCCGAATTCAAACAGCTGGAGGCTGGCATTGCGCTGGCGGACGTTGCGTGAGATTGTCTCCAGTCCTCCGAAGAGCAACGTCTGACGAAGCACGTTGAGGTCCTGCGAAAGGGGATTGAGCAGGCGTACGAGATGCTGGGACGGGTACTGCTGGAGATTGTCGTAGTAGGCCGCACGCTGGAGAGAGTTGTTAAGTATCTCGTTGAAGCCTGCACCAGCCAGCTGCTCACCAACGAGGTTCTGCAGCTTGTGGCTCTTGTCGGGCTCGCCCTTGATGGAGAGGGCGGAGTTGAGGGACGAGGGTATCTCAACATTGTTGTAACCATAGATGCGGAGTATGTCCTCGACCACGTCGCAGGGGCGCTGCACGTCGACACGGTAGGCTGGAACAGTAAGCTCAAGGCCCTGAGCTGTCTCGTTGTCAATCCTTATCTCCAGCGATGTCAGGATGCTCTTGATTGTTGCAGGCTCCAGATGCTTGCCAATGAGGTCGTCGACGTACTGGTACTGAAGGCTGACCTTGAAGTCGGCAATGGGTCGGGGGTTGACATCGACTATTTCCATTGACACCTTGCCGCCTGCCAGTTCCTGGCAGAGCATAGCTGCCTGCTTCAGAGCGTAAATCTGCCCTGCGGGGTCTATGCCGCGCTCGAAGCGGAAGGAGGCATCGGTCTGCAGTCCGTGACGGCGGGCGCTCTTGCGTATGTAGGTAGGATTGAAGTAGGCACTTTCGAGCAGCACATTGCGGGTTGTCTCGTATGTACCGCTGCCCTTGCCGCCATACACGCCACCGATGCACATAGGCTCCTCGGCATTGCATATCATCAGGTCCTGCGAGGAGAGCTTGCGCTCCACGCCGTCGAGCGTAAGGAATGGGGTGCCTTCAGGCATAGTCTTGACCACCACCTGGCCGCCCTTTATCATGTCGGCATCGAAGCAGTGGAGCGGCTGACCGTAGGCCATCATAATATAGTTGGTGATGTCCACGATGTTGTTGATGGGGCGCAGACCGATTGTCGTGAGGTGGTCGCGCAGCCACTTCGGGCTCTCTTTCACCTCGCAGTCAGTAATGGTCAGGGCGCAGTAACGCGGGCAGGCTTCTGGGTTCTCGATGGTCACGGGTATCTGGAGGTCGTGGTTGTCGATGCGGAAAGCGTCGACAGACGGGCGGTGCAGGGATGACTCATAGCCGTGCTGGACGAGCCAGGCGTACAGGTCGCGTGCCACACCGTAGTGGGAACAAGCGTCGGCACGGTTGGCTGTGATGTCGACCTCTATCACGTAGTCGCTCTCTATGCCATAGTAGCTGGCAGCCGACATACCGACCTCGGTGTCGTCTGGCAGGACGATGATGCCGTCGTGACTGGTTCCGACACCAATCTCGTCCTCAGCACATATCATGCCGTTGGACTCCACGCCGCGCAGCTTGGACTTCTTTATCACAGATTCCTTGTCGCCATCGTAGAGCTTGGTGCCCAGCGTAGCGACAATCACCTTCTGGCCTGCTGCCACATTGGGGGCGCCGCATACAATCTGCTGGATGTCGGCTGAACCGATGTTCACTGTGCAGATGTGCATGTGGTCGCTATTGGGATGCGGTTCGCAGGTGAGCACATGGCCCACGACAAGTCCTTGCAGGCCTCCGCGTATGGCTTGCACCTCCTCTACCCCACCTACTTCGAGGCCTATTGAGGTTAGGGCTTCGGCCACTTCATGGGCTGTGAGTGTGGTATCGACGTACTCACGCAGCCATTTGTAAGATATATTCATTGTAAATGTAAAATGTTAAATGCTTTGAGCCTATTTGCGCGCAAAAGTACAAAAATGGATTGAAACCACAGCCTTGTAGCATGAATAACTACGCGGTATATCGTATTTCACCGTACTGCTCATGCCAATTCACTAATGAGCAGAGTGCTCTCCTGCTGAAGTTCTGCGGGGAGATTCACGCCACGCTGCTCCAGGCAATCGAGCCATTCCGGAATCTCATCCGTACGCATTGTATAGAGCACATCGCGAAACAGATCAATCTCCGCTTCGGTGTAGGCATCGGACGGGCGTCCGCTGAAAGCGTCCAGTTCCTCGTCGTCGAAGTAGAGATTGGCTGCTGCGGCTTCACGCCATGAGCGTTTCTCACACACGGCATGAAGCCCGCAACAATAGTTATCGTCGAATGTGGTCGGTGAAGTCATCATTGCACTATGAATTTGCGGCCTTGACGCACATATATGCCACGCTTGGGTGCAGCTGTCCCCAGACGGCGGCCTGAGAGGTCAAAGTATGGCTGGACGCTGTCTGGCAGCGAAGGCAGCGCTGCTGCGCCTACAACAGATTCAACAGCCACATCCACGGCTGTGGACCATGCTGAGGTGCGTCCGTCGGCATCGACAGCCTGCACCTGCACACGATATGTGGTACCAGCGGTCAGGCCGTCAACAGTATAGCTTGTTGCGGATATGCCTGTAACATCCTGCGCTGCCGCACGGCGCATCACACGCTTGGCTTTCAGGTAGCCGTAATCATCATTCTCATCGTCGGCATCGTCCTCGTAGAAGAGTTCCTCTATTTCATCCTCTGAGTAATCGCCGTCGAACACCAGGACCAACGACACGTAGCAACGCTTACTGGCAGCTGTGCTGATTTTGACCTTGCACTGTGCCGGCACATTGCTGAAATGCAAATATATGAACGACTCGTCTGTCGGTGTGATGGTCTCTTCCTTGATAGTCGAGCCATTGGCATCAATCAGGCTTATTATAGGTGTTGAATTGTCGGCCTTGCCACTCTTGTTTATCCAATCCATAACATACAGGCAGAGAGTCACATTGCCACCTTCGATATCTATCAATGGAGTAGTCAGATAGCCTCCACCGCCAGACGAGGCCAGCTTGACGCCATAGGGAGAACGGTAGACTTTGCTGCCAGTCCATCCGGGCTGCAGAGTGTAATCATCAAGCTTTGACGACAGATCAACGGTGCCGTCGGCCTCCACGCCATTAGAGAAGTATATAAACGTCTCCATCAGCATCAAGGCATCGACTATATCCTTGGACTCAACCTTCTCCGTATATCTGAGGTTGTAGCTCTGCGCATTCTCCACAGCTCCCCAGCTGACTGAGAACGAATGACTGGTGGTAGCAATCGTGCCGGCATCTATGACTGGAGCCGCCAGCTGTGGTGCGTCTGACTGCATGAAGTCAAGACTGATTAGCCCTGCAGTCTCGCTGATATTGGTTATGGGCTTGTGCATCAGCTTCTGTCCGTCGGTATTAACGCGGTAGAGCTTTGCAGCAGGAGTGCTGTCGTCAGTCAGGGCCGTGTTGGACGACGTGCCTGGCCACAGGTCACCGCCCCAGCTTCTTTTATTCTCAGTTGTACTGCCGTCGGCAGGGATGATTGTCATGCGCTGTCGCGAGCTTGTGTTGTTCACGGTGTTGCCGGCCCATGAATTATAGTCGTAGTCCACATGCAGCACCATCAGTCCGTGTCCGTAGGCTTCCTCATCCCATCCCTTGAGCTGATGGTTGGCCAGCAGGTAGTACTCGTTGTGATTGGCATCGTTGTATATGATGTATGCTTCTGCATGTGTCTCAATGTCCTGCATACCGCTGATACGTGTTGCAGCACTCAGCTCCACAGGCTCCAGCCATCCGCTGTACATACGCTCATAGGCTGTGTAGCCTGCCGGACAGTAGCCATCGCCGTTGTAGCATCCATAGTCCATGATGCTCCACACACTCATGCCGAAGTTAGAGCCATTGGTGTCGTAGAAGTCCGGCAGACCCAGGCAGTGGCTGTACTCGTGGCACATCGTGCCGATGCCATCGATAGTGCTGCCTGAGGTGCCAGCCAGCTCTGAGCCTGTGGCGTAGGTGTCTATCTTCACGCCATCGAGCCTCAAAGCAGAGCCTGTGGCACTTGCGAGATCCCACTGATGAGGCCAGATTGTATTGCTGGGAGCTCCGCTGGCCTGTCCGTAGCCTGCGTATGTGACGTAGATATTCTCCACCTCGCCATCGCCATCCCAGTCGTAGTCGGCAAAGTTGACTGAGGCATCAGCCAGCTGACATGCCTCCTTAATCATCTCGCCCGGACGACGGTCTTCGCCCTCGCCACCATAGTCCTGACCATAATAGGCCATATTGTGAGCCAATGTTACAGGTCCTACAACATCGAACTCTATATCAAACTGTCCATAGGACTGCGCCTGGAAGTACTCTCGCACAGAACCGTGATTGCTGCCATACGGCTGCCCCTGGCCATTCAGCATCTGGTTGAACACTTCCTGAGTACTGGTGGCTTTCATCTTAACATCAGTGAAGTTCACCAATATCAGCAGTCCCTTCTTCGTGCCGCCGGGCTCTGTGGGCTCGCCTGCACGTGTGGCAACGCGGCGTGCGGCAGCACGCTGTCTGGTCTTCTCGGCCAGACGCTGGCGATGCAGATTGTGCTTCGCTGCAGCGTTCTGCCATAGAGTTGTCACATCACGTGTATCTTCAACCCAGTAGCCATCAGCGGCTTGTCGAATGGGTGTTCCCTCCAGGGTAGTATAGAAATGGAATGTCTCATCGCCTCTCAACACGATGGACACTGTGGTGCCGTCGGGCTGCTGCACAGTCTTCACGACGCGCTTGGCTGGAATGGCCCACGATGATGCTGCCACACAAAGTGCGGAGCAGAAGAGGATTAGTCTTCTCATTTAAGCTTGCTTATACTTGTCGTTTGTTAGTTGTTAGGCATTAAGTACTTCTGTCCGTTCACTATGTACAGACCACGTGTACCCATACGGGCCACACGGCGTCCCTGAAGGTCGAAGCAGCTGCCCTGGTCCTGTGCGTCCTTACCTATTATATATAGTGGTGCGTCCACAGCATCAGGGTCGTCGGTTCCACCGAAGTTCAGGCTCACAGTCAGGTCTTCGTTCTCGCGTATGTAGAGCAGCTTCTGGTTTTCTGCCATATATCCTGCTGCGGTGAATACCGTTGCAGCGGGAGTCGACAACGCCGTCAGACTGTCATTCTGTTCGTATGGATACAGGTTGCCGCTCCATGTGTCGCGCAGTTCGTCTGGCGTCGCATTGCTGTCGTATGTGCCTTTGTACTTATTGTTGGCTGCAATGATGGTCATGCGCTGGTGTTTGACATCGTTGTTGACATGATTGCTTGACCACAGCGATGCCGAATAGTCGACATGCGTGACCTGCAGACCGTGCCCCATAGTGCATATACTTCTGTCCCAGCCTACGGCCTGACGGTTCTCTATGACATAGTACTCGTTTTCATTCTCGGCATTGACTATCTTGTAGCCCTTGCCTCCGGCTGCTATAGGCTGTATGGACAGCCATTGTGGTTCTGTCAGTGTTTCCATCTGCTGCCAACCCATGAACTCACGCTCGTAGGCTGTATATGCGCACGGCACATAGCCATTTGAGCCGTAACACCCATAGTCCATGATTGACCACAGGTCCATACCAAACGATGCATAGTTGGTGTTATAGAAGTCAGGGAGTCCGAGTGCATGGCTCAATTCATGGCACATCACACCGATGCCGTCAGGTCGCGTTGAGGTAACCTCACCATCGCCGTTCAGCCGTGCACGCATCTCACTACAGCAGGCAGTAGTTGCGAAGCGGATGCCATTTATGTTCTCACCGTTTGTCGTCTCCTTTGGCCACAGGGTGCCATCGCCGCCGCCAGTATTCTCGCCGCAGCCTGCAAATATGAAGAACACCATGTCCACCTGCCCCTTGTTTCGATTGTCGAAGTCCATCCAGTCGCCGGCATATATCTCTGTCGCCTTACGTATAGCCTCAGTGCTGAACTCATCGTAGCCGCTGTCACGACGTCCCTTGTTGTTGCCATAGTAGCTTTCAGGATTGTCCAGAGTCACAGGACCTATAATAATGAACTCCGGCGTGAACTGGCCGTTACTCTGGTCTACGAAGTAGTCGCGTATGGAGCCATAGCTGCCGTGTGCCTGGTAGAGATTGCCGTCACGCGTGCCGTTGCAGTAGAGGTCATAGTATTGTCTTACAGCATCAGCCGTCTCTGCCACATGGAACACAGAGTCGGCAAACTGCACCAGAACCACCGGTATCTTGGGTGAGCCCTTGGATGGCAGTGGAGCGGTGGCCTGCGAACCGATGCGGCGCGGAGCATGCTTGGCCATCTCTGCCTCGATTGCAGCCGGCACCACATCTGCAGCGCGCAGAGATGTCAGCGTGTAGCAATCGGCGTCGGCAACAGGCTCAACAATAAAGCCATCGTCGGTCTGCAGCCAGCTATAGTGCTCATCACCACAGAGGGTAACCACAATACGTGTTCCATCGGACAGCCTCACCTGTCGACGGATTCGTTCTGCCGGCACAGCCAGGACAGAAGTTGAGATAACAGCGACAAGCGCTATGGATAATAGTCGTTTCATATACTCCGTGCTTCTCATAATATCGTGCAAAGGTACTCTATTTTGCACATTAAGCCAAAGTTTTGAACCAAAATGCTCATTCTGAACGCTGCCGGCGCATCTTTTGGCTCGTGGAGCAACGACATTCGGCTATTTATTGATAGCTTTGTCAGTAGAACATGAACATAGCTAAATCCCTAATGCAATGATTGTATACCCAAATGCCAAGATAAACCTCGGACTTAACATCGTGTCACGTCGCGAGGATGGATACCACAATATCGAAACGGTGTTCTACCCCATCCCGCTCCAGGATGCGCTGGAAGTCCAGCAAGCCGAAGTGCCATCGTTCCGCATGGCCGGCACACCACTCGACTGCGCTGCAGGCGACAACCTGGTAATCAAGGTGCTGCGCATGGTGCAGCAGGACTACGAACTTCCGTCGCTTGACATCTACCTGTACAAGCACATTCCCTCGGGTGCAGGATTGGGGGGCGGCAGCAGCGATGCAGCCTTTATGCTCAAGTTGCTGAACGAGAAGTTCCAACTTGGTATGAGCTATGCCGAAATGGTACAACGACTGTCGTCGATAGGTGCCGACTGCGCCTTCTTTGTACAGAACAAGCCAGTATTTGCCACTGGTATAGGCAACATTTTCGATCCTATTGAGCTATCGCTGGCAGGCTGGACGCTGGTGCTTGTCAAGCCTGACGTGATTGTTTCTACACGCGAAGCCTACTCTGCCGTACGTCCTGCACAGCCGGAACACAGCCTGCCAGAGCTTCTGCAACAGCCCCTTGAGACGTGGCAGGGACGAGTGGTCAACGACTTTGAGGCCAGCGTGTTCGCTGCTCACCCCGACATAGCCGCCATCAAGGATCAGCTGCTCGACCTCGGAGCGACATACGCCTCCATGAGCGGCAGCGGCTCTGCCATATTCGGACTGTTCCGCCAGCCGCTGGAGCACGTCGAGGAGAAATTCTCAGGTTGCTTCGTGCGCCAACGGACTTTGGAATAACGTATGATTACATACTCCTTATAAACATTCTAATCAGCAAGAGTTATGAGCAAGTACTTCGCACCATCAGAACTGATAATCAACGAGGACGGAAGCGTGTTCCACCTGCATGTTCGTCCCGAACAGCTGGCAGACAAAGTGATACTCGTAGGCGACCCTGGCCGCGTACAGACCGTTGCACAGCACTTCGATTCGCTGGAGTGCGACATCGAGAGTCGTGAGTTCCACACCATAACTGGCACCTATCGCGGCAAGCGCATTACTGTAGTCAGCACAGGTATCGGCTGCGACAACATCGACATCGTAGTCAACGAGCTGGACGCTTTGGCAAACATAGACTTTGAGACACGTACTGAGCGCACCGAACTGCGACAGCTGGAGCTGGTACGGATAGGCACCTGCGGAGGCCTGCAGCCCAACACACCCGTTGGCACATACATAGCCTCAGCCAAGAGCATCGGCTTCGATGGTCTGCTTAACTTCTACGCAGGCCGCAACGACGTGTGCGACCTGGCATTTGAGCAGGCTTTCAAAGAGCATATGCATTGGAATCCGCTGTTGTGCGCCCCTTATGTGATTGATGCCGACCCAACTCTGATTGAACGTATCGGAGGCAAGGAAATGGTACGCGGCGTGACCATAGCCTGTGGAGGTTTCTTCGGTCCGCAAGGACGCGAACTGCGCATACCGCTGGCCGACCCCGCACAGAACCGCAAGGTGGAGGCCTTCGAGTATGAGGGGTGGCGCATCACAAACTTCGAGATGGAAAGCAGCGCATTAGCTGGCTTGGCTCGTCTTATGGGACACCACGCTATGACATGCTGCATGGTGATTGCCAACCGGCTTGCCGGCGAAGCCAACACAGGCTACAAAGGTACGATTGACGGCCTGATACAAATGGTACTGGAACGCATATAGCCTGCATACAACATGAGCGACGGCAATTTCAACAGAGCACTACTGCCACATACGCCCTATGCCAGCGGGCTGAAAGTTGGTAGGGTACAAGAGCGTATGCGTGCAATCGAGGCCTTCAAGGAGTGGTTGCACGCATACGCCCCACATCTTGATGATGAGGAAGTTACGCTGCAATGCAATTCTTTTAAGCAGATGCTTTAGCACGCCAGCACGTCCACCTCTTGGAGCGGTTCATACGCGCCATCCTTCACCTCCATAATCACTGTTCCACTCTCCAGCACTTTCACCGTATGCCACTGGCCTGCCGGTATGTTCACAGCCACCACTGGCCCATTAGGTGAAAGCTCTATTTCTTGAACCTTTTGAGCCTTTGGGCCATTATAGTCTTCAGCTCCACCCTCAATCTCTTGATAGTACTCTTCCACAAGCCGGCCACGCAGACATACTACCGTCTCCGAGCTATGGCGATGCCTATGTATAGCCAATGGGCTGCCCGGCTCAATAGCGTTGAGCATACGCTGACTCTTATCTTCTGCAGAATTCCGCAGGTCGTAGTTCATCCGCAGCCTCGGCGACTCCTTTGCCTTCGCCGTCAGCTCATCCATCAATGCTTGCGTTATTACCATAGCTTTTTGTTAAGTTGATTGTTGAATCAGCTTGAAAAAGTCCCGTAGGGACGAAAAGATCACAGGGAGGGGTGGAATCGATTTAGGTACACATTGGACATTAAGTGATGGTTAAATAATAACTTGGGACGATTTGCCTCATATTTTTGAGCTTATTTGTCTTCACGAAGAAGGAGCGTAGCGGGCTACGTGACTGATGAGTGGAGGCAAAGAAGCCAAAAAGATGAGTGGTAATCCTTTCCTATAAAATCGTCCCAAGTTATTTTTTTTAACCATCACTAAACTTTATCGTGGTCGAATGCAACGAAGCAAGGTACTCCTCATGCAAATGGTAGTTCTTCTTCATAAACAACAAATATGCTACTGCCAGCACCAGGCATACGCCTGCGAAGTATCCCCAATGCCAGGCGGGTGTAGCTGGAATCAGCATCATGCCAAAAGCAATCAGCGACTGCAGCACCATGTATATGGCAGAAACGACAGTGTGCTCCATACCCAGCTCATTGGCCATCAGCTGGTAAGCATGTTTGCGGTGTGCCTCGCCCACGTTCTCATGCAACATGAAGCGGTGGCAGATTGTCAGTACAGCATCCACGCCATATACGGCCAGGAAGACCAGATAGGAATAGTCGCCTGTGTACAGTATCAACAGTCCCAATGCGAATATCACAATAAAGGCCGCTACTTCGCTGCCTACATCGCCTGCAAAGCATTTGGCCATTCCTTTCGGTCGGAAGTTGAATAGGCAGAACACGAAGTTGGCTATCATCGCCACTATGAGCAGACTTTCATCCACGAAGCTTGCACCACTCTCGTCTTTCAACCTTAGACATTCAACCAAGATTGGTATCAATACTGCAAATGTGTACCCTCCATTGATGCCGTTAATGCCGTCCATGAAGTTGTACGCATTGATGATTCCCACGCAGACTACCAGCCCGATAGCTATAGCCCACCAGAGACTCAACTGCATCAGACCGGCACCATAGAAAATCATCGCCACAGCTACAAACTGAAATAAAAGCCTGACGCTTTTCGGCTGAGAGTGAATATCGTCCGCCATGTTCACTATTGCCAGCATCGTAGCTGCCACCAGGAACCATGGATACTGGAACCCAAAGAAAGCGCTCCATATCCACAGGCCAATGATATATATCACTCCCCCGCCTCGCAGAACAATCCTTGTGTGCGAACTGCGCTCGTTAGGTTTATCTATGATGTTGAAACGGTCAGCCAGCCTGAAGTACACCAGCTCAGCAGCTATCAGAAGTATTCCTATGATTATATACGTCAACATGTCATTCCTCCCTCGCGAAGGGGATAAAGTAGTTAGTGACTTCTATATAACTACATCGAAAGACGCGGAAAACACTAAAATCATTTTCGCTTGTTTCGTCCTTTTAGATGTTATAATCTATCTTTGGTTTCGATTGTTTGATAAGTTTGCTGCAAAGTTACAACATTTCTGCTTGTCAATGACGGATTCTGCGAGGATTTTAATGAGCAGTAGTCAAAAATGCAGCAAACCTACTTGGCAAAAGCTTCGAATGTATGCCGCAAGCCAGCCCTTGCATCTACTGGCATCCTCTCAATAGCCAGCGCACGCTTGATCTTCCCGTTGGACGACACATAGTTCTCAGTCAGCTTCCTAAGTCGCTCAGGATTAAGTGGTAAGTGCAGCCATCCGCCAACCTTTGCCACCCCATTCATCAGTCCCTTTGGCAACTTCCATATATGCGCCTTCTTGCCTATCGACTGACAGATCTCCTCTATCAGCTCGTTTGTAGACAGAGCCTCATCATCGCAAAGATTGTATATGCCAGACGGCACGTCCTGGGTCAGCACACCGTTCACAGCGAAACATACATTCGCCACCGATGTAAACGTCCTTCGGTTCTCATACGCGCCCAGCGGCCAAGGAATACCCTTTCGTACTACGCTATACAGCAAGTTTAGATTCCCCTTGTTCCCCGGTCCATGTATCATGCAAGGTCTGAAGATATACACCTGCTTCGCAGGGGTTTCAGGTTTCAAGTTCCAGGGTTCAGGTTTCAGGTTCCAGGTTTCAGGTTTCGGATGCCAGGTTTCAGGTTCAGCGTCTTTCGGGTTTTTAGATGTTGAATCCATTCTCAAATTCTCTAATTCTTGACCTTGACCTTCTTGAACATTGAGCTCCTTGAACTTCTTGAACTCCTTGAACTCCTTGAACTCCTTGAACTCCTTGAACTCCTTGAACTGCGCTAGTATATAGCGCTCTGCCGCTATTTTGGATTCCCCGTAAGGTCCGACAGGAGCAGGAACGACATCCTCTGTCAGAACACCATCCACTCGCTCAGCTGCAGCCTTTACTGTGCTGAAGAAGATGAACTTCTTTATTTCGTCATGTGCCAGGAAGTAGTCAAACGCTTTCTGCGTCAGCCCGCAGTTCACACGCATATGCTCATCCTCCTGACCTATGCCTCCCGTCTTCACATCATGTGCCAATCCCGCCAGATGAACTATCGCATCCACCTCTGGCATCTGGTCCGCGTCCAGCTGTTCCCACCCAAAGGTGCGCTGCACGCCATCCTTCTGCGGCGACACAATGTCCACCCCATATATAGTATTCTCTCCCTTCAGAGCCTCAACAAGATTCGAACCCACAAAACCATGGATTCCCGTAATCAGTATCCTCATCTTTGATTCATCTGTCGGTGTTCAACGTTCTAGATTGCTTGGCCCTCTTCCACTCTTCCCAGTACATCCTAGGCATAACTCTCAGGAATCCTCCGACACGTCTCAGTTGTTTCTTCGGTTCCTTGAGTATTCGCTCCAGCCATATAAACTTCAAACCACCGAATTCATGCTTGCTGTTATGCAACTCACCAGTGTAAAAGTTAAATGCGGCACCTATACCAAAGAATACACCCTGCTCAACATATGGCAGTATGTTTGCAATAAACTGATCTTGCTTGGGAGCACCCAGACTCACCCATATGATGTCTGGCTTTAATTCGTTTATCTGCCTGGCAATAGCCTCATAATCAAACTCCTCAACTGGCAGAAAAGGCACATCCACATGATTAATATCCAAATCGAGTCCTTTCTCCTTTACCTTGGAACGAATCTGCTCTATTTTAGCAACCCTATTACCCAATAAAACATGCTTGTACGGCTGCTCAATATAGGTTTCAAACATCTCTGGCCCATTATATGCATGGTAGTCAGTACCATATATCATATTGACCATCTTGGCGATAGAGCTACCATCACATGTGCCTATAGTGGCACTGTTCACCACTTCGCGATACTTCAAGTCCTTCTGTGCTACAGATATCACATTGGCATCTACCACACAGACATAAGCTTTCTTACGTTCCTTGATGTGTCGCTCTATAGTGTCTCTTATCAGCTGAGGGTCAAATTCTATATTGATATTAAATACGTCCATTATCCTACGGGCTTTGTCGACCTATTTGGGCATCTTCGTACACCATATCCCTAATTTCGGCTGCAAAGATACATCTTATTTTTCACATATAGACACAAATCCTGAATAGAATAGAATTCACAGATTCACAGTTTTGTGCGGCAGCATGTTGTGATTTGTGATTGCACTTATATATATATGTGCAATCACAA
>CALEPV010000021.1 GCA_937910905.1 uncultured Prevotellaceae bacterium | reverse complement strand
CATCAATGTACATGTAGATGATGATTCCGTAGAATTTGCTGATCTCTGGCATACTGTCACATTTATTGTTGTTTGCAGGTGCAAAATTACACAATTTCCTCCAATTCCGAGCGATTATAGACAAAAATATTAAAAATATGTGGATTTTCAGAGCTATGCGATACAAGTTTGAGGGGAAATACGTATATTTGCACACGGATGGACGGAGGCGATGATACGGATGGCCGGGAACGGTCATAAGGATGGACGGAATCGGTCATACGTATCATCGAGGCAAATCATACGTATGATTGGAGTGAATCATACGTATCATCGGAGCAAATCATACGTATCATCGAAGCAGAAGATGTCAGGAGACACAGATGAGTGACATCTAAGCCAGCAGAGCTGGAGCGGCCGCTTGGCTCCAAGAATGCTGTTTATCCCGAATTTCTGTTCTATATGCTAAAAGCGTAGTATATATTCATCTTCTTCCTGTAGGACAACGGGAACAGGTTCTTGTCACAAGAACCTTCGACAAGCTATGTGAAGGTTTTGCAAACTTGAACCTTGGAACGTCGCACAGGCGACAATTGGCGGGGAATGGCAGAGGTGCAGACCGACCGCGCCTTTGTACAGTTCAAATCATTAGAGTATGGCTGGCGAGCCGCCTTCCGTCTGCTTACAAAGACCTACTTCGCCCGCTACCACCTGCAAACCATCCGCGCCATCATCTCCCGCTGGGCACCTTCCTGTGAAAATGACACGTCGGCCTACATCCAGAACGTCTCGCGTCTCACCGGCATCGCCCCCGACGAGCCATTAGGCGACCCCCAGTAGCACCCCCACCGCTGGATGCTAATCGGCGTCGCAATGGCCACCCAGGAAAACGGCACATCGAGCATCGACTGGTACGCCATGTTGCGAGGTTGGGGAATGATGGATGGGTAAAGGTTAAAGGTTAAAGGTTAAAGGGTAAAGGTTAAAGGTTAAAGTTGAGCCCACTTGAAAAAGTCCCAGAGGGACGAAAGAACACAGGGAGGGGTGAAACCCCTTCTTGGAAATCAAGCAGTTATAAATAAGCCCTGTCGGTCGGCGAGGTCGGTCGGCGAGGCTCTCGAACCGCTCTCGAACCGCTCTCGAACCGTAGGGGCGACAGAACAATTAGTACTATTTCAAGTGGGCTCAATTATTTTTTTAACGATTACTATAGTGGACTCAAACATTATTTGTACTTTTGCGCGCACGCTAATAACACACAAAATACTATGGAAAGAGCATTAGCTTATTACCTGTCTGTCATCGCAATGGCATTGTTGCCAGTTGCAGCGATGTCGGCACAAGACGTATGGGACGGCACCATAGCTACAGAATTCGCAGGTGGCACGGGCACGGCCGATGACCCCTATCTCATCTCTACTGGCGATGAACTGGCCTATTTGGCACAAATCACCAATGCCGACTACAGCGTGACCCAGGGTAAGTATTACCAGCTGACGAACGACATCGTGCTCAACGAGAACGTGCTCAACGACGACTTCGAGCTGAACGGCACGCCCGCCCATGTGTGGACACCCATTGCCCATACGACAAACAGGAGCGACAGCGGCTTCAGTGGCGACTTCGACGGCAACGGCCACGTCGTTTCTGGCCTCTACCTCCAGGATAGCCCTTTGCGCGAGCTTGGTCTCTTCGGCTCCGTAGATCATGGCGGCATCATCCACGACCTGTCCATCGTAGATGCCTATATGGAGTCTTCCTACACCTGCGGCTTAGTCGTGGGTGGCATCTACAACAACGGCCAGGTGGTGCGCTGCTATGCCTCTGGCAAGATTTTAGGAGGCACCCTTGAGAAGGGCATGATAGCAGGCTGGATCTACTATGAGGGCAAGGTGGAGCATTGCTATGCATACGGCGCCATAGACGGCATCAGCTTAACGGGCGGTCTGTTAGGCGGCAGCTACGCTTCAGATGAATCTGTAAGCAACAACTACTGCGTCGTGAAGCTCGCCAGCGGTTCCTACGGCGTCATCAGCGAGGGCGGTTGCATTAACTCCTACTACGACAGCACGGTCTCGCCCGATGCCTATGCCGGCAATGCCATAGCCAAGACCACCGAAGAGATGCAGAGCGAGGCCTTTGCCCAATTGCTGGGTGAGCCTTTCGTCTATGTTGAGGGCAACTACCCATATATCAAAGGTCTGTCAAAAGTAGGTGAGAACGAGGTTAACATATCGGGCAACAAGATAAGTCTTGGCACGCTGACCAACGGGCGCAACAGCACCGTGAAGTTCTACCGTGAGTACGACGGCATGAGTGTGAAGAAAGGTACACGATATGCCGATGCCGGCACTACGGTTTACGTCAAGGTCACTCCAGGTCGACGGCTGAAGCTGACCGATGGCTGCGTGACAGTGGTTAATGCTGCTACCAATCAGAACATCGAGGCAACCAAGGTGGCCAGTGACATCTACTCCTTCACAATGCCCGATGCCGAGGTGACTGTGTCGGTGACATTCACTGATGACAGCAGCAAGGCATACGTGTGGGACGGCACCATAGCTACAGAATTCGCAGGTGGCACGGGCACGAAGAACGACCCCTATCTCATCTCTACTGGCGATGAACTGGCATATTTGGCGCAGTTGACCATGCTGGATGCCAGTCAGACGAGTGGCAAGTACTATAAGCTGACCAGCGACATTGTGCTGAACGAAGATGTGCTGACCGAAGACTACCGTCTGAACGGCACACCGGAGCACAACTGGATACCTATCGGTGACCCTGAGAATACGTCGGCCAATTACCCCAGCGCTGACTTTGCTGGCGACTTCGACGGTAACGGTTATACGATATCTGGCCTTTACTGCAACACCGAATACCACATGGCAGGTCTGTTCGGAAGCGTGAGTGGCTCAGTGCACGACCTCGCAGTTATCGACAGTTATGTCTATGGCGGAAACTTCACGGGCATTATTGTCGGCTCGACCAATCAGAATGCCAACACATCCATAGCCCGATGCTATGCTGAGGGCTTTGTTGGTACGTTTGGAACATCCGTCTGCTATTCAGGCGTTGTTGCCGGACACGTGTACTATGGCACAATGCAGCACTGCTATGCCAACGGACGCGTGGAGAATAGCTATGCCGCCGGTGGTGTGCTGGGATGGCAGGACTATCATGGTTCTTCATCTGACTGCTTCTCAGCTGTCTACGGCACACTGGGAGCCGTGGGCGGAGGCAGCTCGACATACACCAACATGTACTTCGACCAGTCGATGGTCACATCAAGCGACTATGGCACAGGCAAGACGACAGCAGAAATGCAGGCGGCAGAGTTTGCCGCACTGCTTGGCTCACCATTTGTTTATGACAATACGGGCAACTATCCCTATATTGAAGGACTGCCGCGTGCCGGCGAGAACAATATCAACATGGTGGGCAATCTGCTGTCTGTCGGCACGCTGACCAATGGCGGCGGCAGCAGCATCAAATTCTACAGCGAGTATGACGGCTCGAAACTCAATCGACAACTGCGCCGTGAGGAGGCCGGCCAAACGGTGTACATGAAGCTCAACCTGCGCAGGAACATGTTCCTGACCGACGGTTCGCTGATGGTGGTCAATGATGAGACGGGTGCTACACTGACGCTCACCAGCGTGGCAGAGAACATCTGGTCGTTCATCATGCCTGAAAGCTCTGTGACGGTATCGGCAGCACTGCATCGCGACCCGAACATGCCTTCCGTCTGGGACGGCACAGTCGCGCTGGCCTTCGCTGAGGGTGACGGCTCCGCAGAAGATCCATATAAGATATACTCAGGCGACGAACTGGCATATCTGGCACAGCTGACCAATGCCAACGGTGCGCTGACCAAGGGCAAGTACTACGAGCTGGCGGCGGACATCTATCTGAACGACCAGATACTGAACGACAACTACGAACTGGCTGTCGCACCAGAGAACGTGTGGATGCCAATAGGCACAAGCTATGCCAACAGCTTCCAGGGGACATTCGACGGCAAGGGGCACGTCATAAGCGGAACCTATATCCCGGAAGGCAGTGATGTGGCACTGTTCGGCTTCCTCAACTACAGAGGCACCATCCAGAACCTGTCGGTCGTTGATACATATGTTGCAGGCAGTTCGGTAGCAGGACTTGTGTCACACATGGCTTACAACGACAGCAGCTGGGTGCGTAACTGCTATGTAGAGGCAGCACTGAACGGGAGCAGCGGCTATTATGCAGGCGTTGTGTGCTGCTATCAGTATGCCTATGGCGTGATAGAGAACTGCTATGCCAGCGGTATCGTTCAGAGCGGATACTATCCTGCCGGCATAGTGTCGTACTACTACAACAACGATGCAACTGTTCGCAATTGTTTCTCTGCCGTCAAGGGAGCCTATGCTATTGGCAATACATCTAACTCCAGTAAGATTACAAATGTATATGCCGATGAAGACCTCGGCAAGGCATATTCACCGCGCGAGGACAACAGTAGCAAGTACACCATAGAGATGCATACTCCCGACTTTGCTACTCGGATTGGCGCACCGTTTGAATTCGTGCTGGGCAACTATCCATACATCCCCGGCCTGCTGAAGATAGGCGAGAATCGCGGCTGGACCACACCCGCCGACCCGACACACGGCGGCGAGGGCGGCACATGGGACGGCGCGACAGCTATCACCTTCGCAGGTGGTACTGGTACAGAGGCTGACCCATACATTATTAATAATGGTGCACAACTGGCATACCTTGCCAAACTGACCAATGCCAATGCCAACCTAACCAAGGGCAAGTACTATAGACTGGCGGCAGACATCACCCTCAACGAAGATGTGCTGACCGACAATATGACGCTCAACGGAACACCGCAGAATGTCTGGGAGCCCATCGGTAAGGACTATACAACTGGCTTCCAGGGCGTGTTCGATGGCAATAGTTACACCATAGCTGGTGCCTATGTGCCAGAAGGAACGTATGCAGCACTGTTCGGCGCAATCAACAATGGTGCCCGCATCCATGACGTATCGCTTGTAGACACCTACGTCAATGGCGAAGATGCAGGCGGACTTGTTGGCATGATGGCCTACAGCGACTCATGCTACATCAGCAAGTGCTTCGTGGAGGCTGTCGTAAACGGCAGCAGCTATGCAGGAGCGCTGGTAAGCTACATGTACAGCTACACCAGCATAGACCGTTGCTACACCGCAGGCAAGGTGTCGGCCAATAGTTACGCCGGCGGTATCTCAGCATACAATCACAACGGCTATGCCAAGGTGACCAACTGCTACTCGACCGTCCAGGGCGGGCCGGCCTTTGGCTACTCCTACGGTTACAGCAACATCAAGAACGTGTACTACGACCGCGAACGCTCTGGCGCGACATCAGCCACAACCTATCGTGACGACTATCGCAGCGTGGAGACCACAGAGATGCTGTCCACCGACTTCGCCGCACGCATGGGCGAGCCATTCGAGTACTGCGTGGGCTACTATCCTTATATATATGGTATGCACAAGATCGACAAGAACGGCAAGGTGCTTATCGTCAACGGCTATGCCCTGCGTATAGGCACACTGACTGGTGCCGAGGACTGCGGCATAGACTTCTATCGCACCTATACGAAGAAGACACAGCAGCTGGACGATCAGGTGACAGTAGGCAGCAAGGTGTTCGTAAACGGCACGATGAACATCTACGCCAAGGTGACACCGGCTACCGGCAAGCGACTGTCCAACGCCGGTCTGGTGATTAAGGATTCAGCCGGCAATACCATAGAGGCTACCGAGATAGCCAACGACCTGTATCAGTTCACAATGTCGGAGCGCGCACTGACCGTATCGGCCAAGTTCGTGCTGGGTGGCTACTGCGGCAATCCTGAGGTGAACGACGGTCGCAATGTGCTGTGGCAGCTGAGCGATGACAAGAGCACGCTGACCATTGACGGCACGGGCGACATGGTGGCTGCCGCATGGACGACATACGCCAATACCGTGGAGACCATCGTTGTCGAAGAAGGCGTGACCAATGTTGCTGCCCAGGCTTTCAAGGACATGAACAAAGCAACCACGCTGACACTGCCATCGACCATCGGAAGTATAGGTGCCAATGCCTTTGACAACTGTACGGCCGCTGTCGATATGCGGCAATCCACGCTGCTGATGACACTGCATGCAGGTGAATTCAGCGGATATAGCGGAACGACGGTTTATCTGCCTGCAACAATCACTATGGTGGAAGCCAACACGTTCAGTGATGCATCGGTTCTGAAGCACGTATACTTCGCGGTAGAATCCGATGAGGTCCTCCTTGCCAACGGTACGCAGGTGTATGATGAGTACGGGCAGGCAGACATAGCAAGCTTTGTCATCAAAGACAATACAGCTGTGGTGCTGACAAGGGAAGTCGGCTATTTGCTCAGCGCAGACGATATAACGGGTGACAACTGCTCGCTGCAGTTCTATTCCGATGCAGCAGCAAGCATTGAGATACCTATTGATACAAAGGTCTTGCATCGCGACGATGCCCCACGGATATACATTAAGGCTCTCGCTTCTGACGCAAGAGTGCTGTTCGTTGATGGCATCAGCGTCCTGTCGGCAGACGGACAGGCGCTGGAGGTGATTCAGGAGGCCTACAACCTCTTCTCCTTCGCTATGCCGGCTGAGAATGTGAGCGTCGGTGCGCAGTTCATCGTGGGCGGCTACTGCGGTAACACCAGTGTGAACGGCGGATACAACCTGGCGTGGACATATGCCGACGGTACGCTGCAATTCCTGGACAGCCCAGTGGCAACGGGTCTCAATCGCGAGATGGCCAACATGGAGGCACACGCCGCACCGTGGCAGGCATACGCTACAGAAATAGAGCATCTCGACCTGGGCAACACCGCATTCATCGGCAACAACGCATTTGCTGACTGCGCAGCCCTGCCTGCCATAGAGTTAACTGGCGCACCCGCCATCAGTGTAGGCAGCAACGCTTTCAATGCAGAGACATTCATCATCGTGGATGCCGACCAGTACGCTACCTACGTTGCTGATGCACAGTGGGGACAGTATGCCGACCAGACGGTACCTGCTGTGACAACCATCAATATGAATGCCGGACAGCGCTGGACAACGGTATACAGCATGGCGGCACGCATGTTGCCAGCCGGTGTGACAGCCTATACCATCACCGATATCGAAGTTGGCGAGGCTGTGCCTGGCGAGGCACTCAACTACATACCGGCAGGCACTCCTGTGCTGATTGAGCATACCACCCCATCGGCAGCTATAGCAGCTGAGGCACGCACATCGGAAGCAACATGCAAGATGTCCACTGCACAGCTGAACCTGCTGGAGTGGAGCGACCAGCCGCGCACAGTGAGAGCACGAGAGGGCTACACCCTATATCGCGATGAGTTCGTGATGGTAAGCTCAGGCACTCTGCCTGCCGGTGTGGTGTTCCTGCCAGCCAACTCATCGAAGGCTACGCACCTGACGATAGGCGATGAGACTGCCGATGCTATCGTGACACCGACCGAGGAGGATTCCGAGGTATGGTACACCCTGGAGGGTAAGCGCTCAGAGACAAAGCCTGTCAAGCCCGGCTTGTACATCAGAGGTAACAAGAAGGTAATGGTAAAGTAAAGGAATAGGAGGACTGCCATATGACAATCACTCTGAGAAGACTGCTATGCACCGTACTGATGATAGCAACGACAATAGCCTGCTTTGCCTCAGGCAAGATAGAAGTGAACCCCGATATCGTGGGTGGCACGGTGACTGGCAGCATGAACGGGCTCGTGGCCACTATTGTGGTCAAGCCCGATGCCGAGCACTATTTCCGTCGTGACGGACTTGTTGCCGAAAAGACTTTCATGCCGGTGATGGCTGCCAACAGCCGTTGCCGTGTGCCTGTGGCTGGCGAGTTGACGGTGGTGGGTGACGATCCTGACGACCTGAGCCTGGAGCGTACCTACACCATCACCATGCCATCGGCCGAGTACGACCTGTATATAGATGCTGAATTCCTGAGCCGCACGGTCATCACCGAGAGCATGGTCACGCTGTCGGATACGAAGTTTGTCTATTCGGGCTCCGTGCAGCGGCCTATGGTCAGCGTGGCCGGCCTGACAGAAGGACGCGACTACACGGTGACCTACAGTCCGCCGCAGTCCATTGAGGCTGGCGACTACACGGTGACAGTCTCCGGATGTAGCACGTATTCAGGCACGGTAACCCAGACATACATCATCTATCGTGGCGGCAATGTTGTGGTGAACCCTTATATCGAGGACGGTGAAGTGGTGACCAGCGTGGATGGACTGACGGTTACTATTACCGTTACTCCTGCATCAGGCTACTACATACGCCGCGATGACATCACCATCTCCAAGACCTTCATGCCACATGCACCGGCACGTGTGCCTATAGCGGACACGTTGCCGCTGGAGGGCGATGACCCTGATGACCTGACTCATACACGTGTGTACACGGTGCAGTTGCCAGGCTATGAGTACGATGTATACGTTGATGCCTACTTCACGCCACGTACTGTGATAACCAGCGACATGCTGCAGCTCGACCCGCAGAGCTTCATTTTCGACGGGCAGCAGCACGCTTCGCGGGCTGTAATCGAAGGCCTGCAGGAGGATGTGGACTTCACGGTGAGCTATGAGACCGCCAGTACTGTAAGTGTGGGCTCGTACAATGTCACGGTCAACGGCCGGAGCACATACCAAGGTGCCGTTACTAAGGCCTACACCATAGCCAAGGCAGATCCGCAGGTTGAGGCTCCCGTGGCACAGACACTGACCTATGACCGCATGGCGCACCCGTTGCTCAGCGCAGGAACGGCCGAGGGCGGCACGATGCTGTACAGTACCGACGGTACGGCATACACTACGGATGTTCCAACAGCTACGGATGCCGGCAGCTATGTGGTGTACTACAAGGTGGAGGGCGACAGCAACCACAATGATGTAGCTGCTCAAAGCATCACGGTCGTTATAGGGTGCAAGACTGTGGCCAGTCCTCTGCTTACGCTTTCGCAGCAGGCCTACACCTACGATGCCACAGAGCATAAGCCCGCTGTACAGGTGAAGGATGGCGATGATGTGATACCCGCATCGGAGTATGGGGTGACCTATACCGACAATGTCAATGCAGGTGTGGCACGTGTGTCTATTGCCGATAGTGGAAGCGGAAACTATGCTATAAGTGATGCTTCAGCCACGTTCACTATCAACAAGGCAGAGCCTGTGGTGGTAGCACCTGTGGCACAGAACCTCACATATAATCGCACAGCGCAGCAGCTGGTTGGAGGTAGCGCCACTGGCGGTACGATGCTGTACAGCACAGATGGCAGCACCTTTGCTACTGACGTTCCAACGGCTACGGATGCCGGCAGCTATGTGGTGTACTACAAGGTAGAAGGCGACAGTAACCATCACAGCATAGCAGCTGAAAGCGTTGAGGTGACGATCAGTCGCAAGCCTGTTGCCGCCCCTCAGGTGCTGCTGTCGCAGTACACCTATACCTTCGATACCACGGAGCATACCCCAGACGTGGAGGTGCGCGACGGCGATGATGTGATACCGGCATCGGAGTACACCGTGGCATACGCAGACAACGTTTACCCAGGCGATGCCAGCGTGACGATCTCAGACAGCGAAACGGGCAACTACGTGATAGCTACAGCGGCAGTAGCATTCACCATTGACGAGGCAGAGCCTGTGACGGTCAGCATCTCAGCCATCGGGTGGGCTACGCTCTACACAACCCTGCCTCTCGACTTCTCGGGTGTAAGCGGCTTGACCGCCTATACAGCAACGCTGGACGGCACGAAGGTGACGCTGACAGAGGTCGATGATGTGCCTGCCAACACGGGCGTGGTGCTGAAAGCTGATGCCGATGTGTACCGCATACCCGTGGTCTTGAGCTCGACAACAGAGCAGGGCGACCTGACCGGCTCGACAACGGCTACGGCATGGGATGCTGAAGAGGGCTATACCTACTATATGCTGGCTTCCGTAGACGGAGGTGCAGCAGTGCAGTTCGTGTCTGTGCGAAAGGGCAGCATCGCAGCTGGCAAAGCCTTCCTGAGAGTGGCGAAGTCGCTCGACATCAAGGCTCTAGGCGTGGATATCGACGACGCAACAGGCGTGAGCGCAATGTCTGGACAGCAGAATGTGGGTACTGACATATACAACCTGAGTGGCCATAGGGTGACCAGACCAACCAAGGGGTTGTACATTGTGAACGGCAAGAAGGTGCTGATAAGGTGACCGACGGGAATAACCAGCTATATATAATATATAATAGGAGAGTAGAACAATGGAAAGGGAATATATTGCTCCATCGCTGTACGCGATGCAGATGCGCTATCAGCAAATGATTGCAGCCAGTTTCAAAGACGACTTGGCAGACGATGACGATGACTTAGACGGCGGCGATGCCTTGGTAGGCCGGAACTGGGCGGAGAACATTTGGGACATCAACTGGAGTGACTAGTCAGAAGATTCTAAGTCAAACTCTTGGCCAAACCAAACGATTAGCTTACCTTTGCGGCGCAATTCGCGAGGAGAGATGCCAGAGTGACCGATTGGGCCGGACTCGAAATCCGGTGAACGGCTTGTCCGTTCCGGGGGTTTGAATCCCTCTCTCTCCGCTATACTCACGAACACAGCCCGTCAGCCTATAGAGGTTGGCGGGCTGCTGTATTGACAGGCTCCGCTCCGCGATGAAATGTGCGAGAGAAGGGCCGCCGAATGTTAAAAACCTATAAAAACAAATGCGCTAAAAGCATAAAATCTAAATACGCTTGCTATTGCGAGGCATTTGTAATAATTTTGCAGCTAAGATAGCAAACGATTAATACAATCAATCACCGTCAATCGAGTATTGACAAAACACAAATTATTATGAGGGCAACAAAATTATTAACACGTTCGGAGTTCCAAGTGATGAGCATCCTTTGGAACCTGCCAGACCAAAAGGGCTTCACAGGCGACATCCTCGCAAAGTTTGAAGAACCTAAACCTGCTTACACCACACTGGCCACGTTCTTGAAGATTCTTCATAACAAGGGCTTCGTGTCGTACAAGAAAGTAGGTAACAAACTTCTTTTCACTCCCAAAGTGCCGACGACAGGCTATGCATCCACATATCTGGATCCAGGCAAGGATGCATTCTTTGCCGGCAATGCTAAGGATATGATTGCTTATCTGATTGGCAAGGAGCAGCTGTCTGCCGAGGACATCGCAGCACTGCATGACTGCCTGAACCAGAAGCAGGCATAGGCGCCAAGGCTAGGAAAAAATAGCAGAACCGCGAGAGGTTCTGCAATAACCCCTCCATTTGGGCATGTAAGTAGCTCAAATGGAGGGTTTTTATGTATGTTGATTAAACTTTTCGGGTGAGTTGAATGGATGCATGGTTTGCGCTTTTGGAAAACTTTTGCTTTGCTTAAAATTCATAACTAATTGATTGTAAGTGTTTTGGCATTTTGTTTTGGATAACTTCGGGTAATAATAGAACTTGAGAAATGTCAAATTTGGCAAAATAATATATGCGATACTCTTGCACATGTCACCACTGTAATATACCTTTGCAACGCTATCGGCCCAATCCAGGGATGAGCATCAGAACGATAAAGAATTATCATTTACCTTATTATATACGACAATCAATTATGATACAGACAGTGGTGAAGCGCGATGGGCGCATCGTAGGTTTTAATGATGAAAAGATAATGGCTGCTATTCGCAAGGCCATGTTGCAAACTCCCCAGGGCGAGGACGAGCGTCTGATACATCAGATAGCTGATCGCATATCGCTGCGCGGTAAGTCGCAGATGACGGTGGAGGAGATTCAGGACGCCGTGGAGATGGAGCTGATGAAGAGCGCACGCAAAGAGGTGGCCAAGATCTACATCCAGTATCGCAACAAGCGCAGCGTGGCTCGTAAGGCAAAGACACGCGACGTGTTCCTAGAGATCATCAACATCCAGAGCAACGATGTGACGCGCGAGAACGCCAACATGAATGCCGACACCCCGGCTGGCATGATGATGAAGTTCGCTTCGGAGACGACCAAGCCGTTTGTGGACGACTACCTCCTGTCCGACGAGGTGCGTGATGCAGTGAAGCACAACTACCTGCACATCCACGACAAGGATTACTATCCTACGAAGTCGCTGACCTGCGTTCAGCACCCGCTGGACCATGTGCTCGGCGGCGGATTCCAGGCAGGACACGGTGAGAGCCGTCCGGCCAAGCGTATTGAGACTGCCAGCGTGATGGCCTGCATCAGCATGGAGACAGCCCAGAACGAGATGCACGGTGGTCAGGCAATCCCAGCCTTCGACTTCTATCTGGCACCATACGTACGCCTGACCTTCATCGAGGAGATGAAGACGCTGGAGGAACTGTATTGTCAAGACTTCAGTCATCTGTACGACATCAAGTTAGATGACTATATCAAAAAGCCTATCGAGGGTCTCTACGGCGAGGACAAGGTCGTTCAGCACGCCATCAACAAGACCGTTGGCCGTGTGCATCAGGCAATGGAGGCGTTCATCCACAACATGAACACCATCCACTCGCGCGGTGGTAACCAGGTGGTGTTCTCCAGTATCAACTATGGTACCGACACTAGTGCAGAGGGCCGTTGCATCATCCGTGAGATACTCAACAGCACATACGAGGGTGTGGGCAGCGGTGTGACTGCCATCTTCCCCATACAGATATGGAAGAAGAAGCGTGGTGTGAGCTACCTGCCTGATGACCCAAACTACGACCTCTACTGCCTGGCATGTAAGGTGACCGCACGCCGTTTCTTCCCGAATTTCCTCAACCTCGATGCCACATTCAACCAGCACGAGCAGTGGAACATCAATGACCCCAACCGCTACATGTACGAGGTCGCCACTATGGGTTGCCGCACACGTGTGTTCGAGAACCGCTTCGGTCAGAAGACCTCCATAGGGCGTGGTAACCTGTCGTTCTCCACTATCAACATTGTGCGCCTTGCCATCGAGTGCATGGGCATAAAGGTAGAGGAACAGCGTATATCCGCATTCTTTGCCAAACTGGACAACCTGCTGGCCCTCACCGCCAAGCAGCTGCATGAGCGCTTCGAGTTCCAGCGCACTGCCTACGCCAAGCAGTTCCCGCTACTGATGCGCAGCCTGTGGATTGGAGCAGAGAACCTGCAGCCGACAGATACAATAGAGAGCGTAATCAACCAGGGCACGCTGGGCATAGGCTTCATCGGACTGGCTGAGTGCTTGGTAGCCCTCATCGGCGAGCATCACGGCGAGAGCGAGAAGGCTCAGAAACTGGGCCTGCGCATCGTGACCTATATGCGTGACCGTGTCAACGACTTCGCACAGCAGTACCAGCATAACTACTCTGTGCTGGCCACTCCTGCAGAGGGCCTCTCGGGCCGCTTCACACGCCGCGACCAGAAGGACTTTGGCAAGCTGCCCGGCATCACAGACCGCGAGTACTACACCAACTCCAACCATGTGCCTGTGTACTACCACTGCTCCGCACGCCACAAGGCTGAGATCGAGGCTCCTTACCACGACCTGACCCGCGGCGGTCACATCTTCTACGTCGAGATTGACGGCGATGCTACTCACAATCCGCAGGCAGTGATGAACATCGTGGACATGATGGATGCTCTGAACATCGGCTACGGCAGCGTGAACCATACACGCAACCGCTGCATGGACTGCGGCTACGAGGATGCCTCCGCCCATCTGGAGAAATGCCCGAAGTGCGGCAGCATCAACATCGACCGCTTGCAGCGCATCACCGGCTACCTCGTTGGTACCACCGACCGCTGGAACCGTGCTAAGCTGGCAGAGCTCAACGACCGTGTGGTGCACAGCACCGACTTCCTGCCTTTTGCTGAATAAAGAATGACGATTAACGTTCTTGATATTATCGAGGATACCACAGTAGACGGCCCCGGCTTCCGCACCAGCATCTACTGCGCAGGCTGTACCCATCACTGCCACGACTGCCACAACCCGCAGTCATGGCGGGCTGATGGCGGCCACCCCATGTCGGTCGACGAGATTATGCAGGTCATCGAGTCCGACCCGTTTGCCAACGTCACCTTCTCAGGCGGCGACCCCATGCAGCAGGCCGAGGGCTTCACCGAGCTGGCTTGCGCTATCAAGGAGCGCACGCACAAAACCATCTGGTGCTACACGGGCTATACGTATGAGACCTTGTTGCGTATGCCTCAGCAGCGTGAGTTGCTGCAGCACATCGACGTG
The DNA here is from genome assembly GCA_937910905.1 of uncultured Prevotellaceae bacterium. Classification (GTDB taxonomy): domain Bacteria; phylum Bacteroidota; class Bacteroidia; order Bacteroidales; family Bacteroidaceae; genus Physcousia. The sequence goes on along the minus strand of CALEPV010000021.1, from coordinate 14,372 downwards.
CTGGTCGACGGACCTTTCATCAAGGCGCAGCGCTGCACCGACCGCCCTTTCCGCGGCTCTAAGAACCAGCGTCTGATCAACGTGCCCTCGTCGCTCACTTCAGGTACGGTGGTCGAGTGGCGCATGTCTTGATGCGGCAGCCAATCACGTAGATTAGAGTACGACACATCTTACACCGTGGTGCAACTATTGTTACACCGCGGTGCAACGTTCTTTCCACCGCGGTGCAGCAACAGCTGCACCGCGGTAGGAAAAACAGCCTTGCCCGATGCCTGTGAACAAAAAATGCGGATCCGCATTGCCATAAGGCTGGAAAACAATATCTTTGCACCACTTTCAGACATCAAAATACCGAGTAAACACACACCGTCATATGGCAAATACAAAGTACGATATCTTCATCAGCTACCGTCGCGACGGCGGAGCGCAGTATGCCCGCATCCTGCAGCTGATGCTCATCCAGCGTGGCTACAAGGTGTTCCTGGATTACGACGAGCTGACCGATGGCGTGTTCAGTGAGAAGATCAAAGCCGCCATCAAGGATGCGTCGGTGTTCATGCTGGTGTTGTCGAAGGGGGCGTTGCTGCGCTGTGCAAACGATGGCGACTGGGTCCGTCAGGAGATAACGCTAGCCATCGAGCAGAACAAGCACATTGTGCCCATCAATCCCGACAACGGCTTCGATGGCATACCCGACGGCGTGCCAGGCTTTATGAGCGAGACGATAGGCTCGCTGCAGCACTCCGAAATCAGCTTCGGTCAGGCGCTGGGAGCAACCATCGACCTGATGATTACCAACCGCCTTGTGCCCACGCTGGGTGCACGGCAGTCGCGTGAGCGCAAGGATGAGGACTTCGATGCCGCGCAGGAGTCGTTGCGCAGGCAGGATGCGCACAACCGTTTTATGAAGCGTCTGGGCATAGGTTGCGCCATAGCCGTGCTCATCATTGCCGCATGTATTGCCGCTTGGCTGTGGCACCGCCAGAAGGTGATGGAGGCCGAGGAGCAGCAGCTGACCGAGCTGGCACAGATGAAGACCGAACTGGAGAAGAAGCACAGCCAGTATCGCCTGCAGTTCAGGGCCGGTGTTACGGAGCGCCAGATGGCAACGGTCGACACCATACTCACCAACATGACACCCGTGCGGCCCGACACACTGTGGATGAGCCAGTTCGAATTCACCGTTGGACAGTGGTGCGGACTGCAGAACACCGACTGCGACGATGCTCAGCGTCACCTGCCGCAGACCGAAGTGTCGTACGGCGAGGTGTGCCTGCATCTGCTGGACAGCCTGCGCGATATGACCAATATCTGGTTCGACCTGCCTTCGGCCGACGAGTGGGAGTACGCTGCGAGCGGTGCCGACAGCCCAGAGAACACGTTGTACGTAGGCGATGACGATGTGAACCAGGTGGCATGGTACGCCGACAATTCCGACGGTCACGCCCATCCCAGCGACGGACAGCAGGGCCTGATGCCGAACATACTCGACCTTTTCGACATGAGCGGCAATGTGGCCGAACTGTGCAACACGCGCTACGACGACACTCACTACACTGTGTGTGGCGGCGACTACTCCTCGCCGGCATCCGCAGTGACCGTGACCTCGCGCCGCGGCATAGACACCGCAGCCAAGGAGCGTACAGTAGGCTTCCGCCTGGTAATCAGACGGCAATAGCAGCATCAACCATATAGTCATTTACCATTATACCATTTCGATGAGAAACTTTGCAATTGCGATTGTCGCAGTCTTGGGTGCCGGCACAGCATCGGCACAGACGGAGCAGACCGATAGCGCTGTGGCTCAGCCGCAGGTGGCACAGGAAGCCCTGGCAGATAGCGTGGCAGCAGAGCCCGAAATCCAGGAAATGCAGCATGATACTATGAGCATCAGCGCAGTCATGGAGGCATGTATGGCTATGCGCGACGCCGCAGCCACCCACGATGTGGATGCCATCCGCAGGGCATCGTCGGAGCTGCGCGACTGCCAGACAACACCATTCAACCAGCTGCGCTGCAAGGACGATTCCATAGCATCGCTGAGCGGACATCTGGTATTCGATGAGACCTTTGCCGACAGTCTGGCCAGTGGCGTAGACGTATATTCGCGTGCCGACGCGATGAGCCACCGGCGCGGACCCAGCCGTGGACAGACCGCCGATGGCTCCATACTCACCAAGACCTGCTTCGTCAAGGCCAAGCAGAGCACCAAGTACACCTTCTCGTCGCGTGGCTTGCAAGAGCTGGCAGTCGTGGCCGAGGCTGGCGGTCTCGTCACGATGCGCATCCATGTGACCAATCGTGTAGGCCTCGATGTGCGCTATGACGACACCAAGATGGTCAAGCGCGGTATGCCCCAGCGTTCCACCTCCTTCAACCTGCCCACCGACCGACTGAACACCGTGGAGCTGGAGATTATCAACTGTGGCACAACCGACTGCAGCTTCGTGGTGATAAGTAACTAACACAATGCTATACAGCTGGCAGTAAGAAGTGGTACACCTGGCAGTAAGAAGCGCTACCAAACAAGACAATGCGCCGTGATGATTGTTTCCAATCACCACGGCGCATTGTCTATGAAGTATGTCTTAGCGGCGCAGTTTGCGGGTCTCAACGCCGTTGCGTGTCTCAATGCGCAGCACGTAGATGCCGTGAGGCAGGTTCTGACGTTGCAGTGCGGCCTCGGTGTCACCGTATGTTGTTGTGTAGCTGGCTACTACGGCACCGCCGGCAGATACCACATGTACGCTGACCTCAGTGGCAGCGTTGATGCCGTGCAGGCCTGTCGGCACTACGTCGGTGACACGCAGGATGCCCTTTGCCAGGTCGCTGTCATCCCAGTAGAGACCGTCGGCGATGTAGTAGTTGTCGAGCTCAGGCGTGCCGCTAACCTTGGTCACGTTCTGCCAGAGTACCACGCTGTCGCCCACGGCGAGGTTGATGGTGCTGCTGAGGTGCACCTGTATGGTAGCGTTCACATTGAGAGTCTTGATGTTCTGCAGGCTGGTGCAGCCAGTGAGCTTGTCGGTAGCAGCGCGGCCTACACCGACCTGCAGTATCGAACCCTTGGCGAGTGTTACGTTGTTGCCGCCGAAGTCGATCTGGCCGGATGTGGCGGTTGCGGTGCTGCCCACCTGCAGTATGCCGCCGTTGCTGACGGTCACTGTGGAGTTGGCCAGTGAGCTGTTGTTGGCTGTTACACCGGAGAGGGTAGCGCCTTTGGCAACGGTGAGAGTACCCGAACCCAGCGTAGCTGTGTTGCCGAAGTGCAGTTCGCCGGCATTGATGCGTGTAGCACCGGTGTGGTCACTCTTGCCGCTGAGGGTCATCTTGCCATTGCCCACCTTAGTGAAGTTGGAGTTGGCTGTGATGATACCGCCCCATGTCCAGTCGTCGTCGTTGCCCACCTGCCAGGTGTTGGTGCCGGTAGCCCCGTTGTTGGCAAACGAGGCGTAGCCGCCCAGTGCGCCAGTACCGGCGAGCGTGCCGATGGCGAAGGTCTTGCCTGTGTTCTGCACCACAACGTTGGCTGATATGTTGAGTGTGCCATTAGGCATACCGTTGGCGGTGTTGAGTGTCCAGCGTGGAGCCGAGTCGCCCGACTGCCCAGTGGCTATGATTGTGCCTTTAAACTCGCGCAGGTCGAGTGCCATCTGTGTGCGTGTGGCGAACCATGTGCTACCGACTACCTCTGGGCAGTTGATGGTCAGTGTGCCTTCGCCAGTCAGCTTGTTGGAGTATGTGACGCTGTTTGCCAGGTTCCAGTATCCGCTCTTGCCCTTGTCGACGAAGATGGCGAAGCTGGAGCCGGTGTTCTCGCTATATGTGCCGCCCTGGAACTCTACGGTGGAAGCCACCCTGTTGGCATTGAAGCACTGCACAGTACCGCCTGCCACGATGAGGCGTTGCAGCGTGCTGGCTGTGTTGAACTTCATCCATCCGTTGCCCTTCTTGGTGAGCACGGTGCCGGTCAGAGCCTTGTTGACCACGAAGTCGGCTGCGTTGTTGATGACACCGCCTTCGGCACTGAGCATCTGCATGGGCGAGCCCTGTGTCACAGCGCTGTTGGTGCGAAGCTCTGCTCCGTTCTCGATGATGAACTTGTTGGCGGCAGTCACCACGCCGCCCAGATGTCCGAACTCCTGGTTCTCGTTGGACAGCGAGTTGGCTATCAGCACGCCGCCGCTGATACGTGTGCCGCCGGTGTAGCTGTTGTCGGTGCCGACGGTGAGTGTGCCTGTGCCGCGCTTGATGAGCTTGGTGCCTGCGATGAGTGCGCCTGTGCCGCTGAACGTGTAGTTCTTGGAGGACTCAACGATTACGCTGTCAGCCTCGATGTCGCCCTTCAGGGAAACGTTGAGCTTGGTGCTGGCATCGGTGAAGCGAACCACGTCGCCCGTGATGAAGGCATCCTTGACGTCGGGTGTGGCTGAGAGTGCGAAGTTCTCGTCGCCGCCGAACTGCCATGTTGTGCTGACGTCGCCGGTCCAGATGACATCGGATGCGGTGCGCACGTCGCTAAGGTTCAGGTATATCTTGTCGTCCTCCTGAACGAGCGATGCCTTTAGCTCTGTGCCGATGCCTTCGATTATGATGTCGGACAGGTTGCCCTTGACGGTCTCTACGCCGTCGATGATCAGATACTTTCCAGCTGCGATGGTGTTGGCACCGTCGGCCTTGTGAGGCACGAACTCCATAACTGGTGCAAGGTACTGGGGACCGTACTTCAGCCAGTTGCCAGTCAGTTTGGTCTCGATGTTCAGCAGCTTGGCAGACACCTTGTCGGCCTGTGTGCCGTCGCTGTAGATGTCCATCTGTAGGCGTGAACCGAAGCCCAGCATCAGGCTGTCTGTGGTGAGGCTGCCGCGCTTGTCGGTACCGCCGGGACGTACGATGGCTGCGTAGTCGGCCTTGATGCGGCGGAACTGGCCGCCGTCGCTGTTGAGTTCTGCGAAGCGGTTCAGCCAGAGCGAGCTGTTCAGCAGCTTGCCGTCGAAGTTGAGCGTGCCGGCCCAGATGTCGGTGTTGCCGGTGTTGGTGTTGTCCTCAGCGGGCAGGGTGAGTATGCCGTCGCCCTGCTTCACTATGCGTGTCGCGCCAGAGAACGCTCCTTCCAAGACGCGGCAGTTGTAGTACTGCCGGTTCACTACAGCTATGCCGTTTACAATGTTGCTGTTTGTACCCTGCACCCACGACGGGACATTGAATGTAACGATTGAGGGCTCGCCATTGGCCACGCTGAGTGTGATGTCGGCATTCTCAGCCACCAGCACATGTTGTCCGTTGACCTCGGAATTGATGGTGGCGCCATCGCCCAGCACTACGCGCCCAACGGTGGTCAATGGCGGCGGAGCCACGGTGATGCCCTCCAGCTGGCCTACGAAGTAGCTCTTGTGAGGTGGCTGGTTGTAGCCCACGCACTGCCACACCATCGCGTTGCGGTACTGGTGGTCGTGCCAGAGCGTGTAGAGACGGTATGTGGTAGGTATGGCGGTTGTGTAGATGCGTATCTTGGTGTTGCTCTCAGCACGCATCACCAGCTCCTCGCGCCAGTCGCCGAAGATGTCGGCTATGGCACCCGGGTTGTTCTTCGAGCTGTTGCTGGTGTTGCAGCCAGAGGTGGTGAACATGCGTCCGCCATCGGGCTTGTAGATGGCAGCCTCGCGGGCCTCGCTGCCCGGGCTGTCCATAACCTCGTCCAGCAGGTCGCCGTCCCAGTATATGCGTTGGTTCAGGTGGCTCCAGAACAGGGCATCGTTTGTTCCGCCAGTGGCTGGGCCGCCGTCGATTACCTTGTCGGCAGTCAGGGAGATGAGGCCCGACTGTGTGCTGCGGCCCATGCTGCCGGGGAATGTGTTTGAGAAGTTGCCTGCCAGTGCGCGGCCATCGTCGCTGTCCGACGCCAGACGATAGTAGTACTTGCCCGTAGTGGCATTCCAGTAGGTACAGGCGGGCGAAGTCTCATTACAGGTGAACTGCTCCTGTCCGTGGCGGTAGGGGTCCAGGTCTGCGCAGTGCTGGGAGTCGCCGTGGCCGAGGCCCGTGGTGCAAAGGCCCTTGCCGTTGTCGTCAATAATCATCGAGCCGAACACGATCTCGTCGCGTCCGTCCCAGTCAACGTCGGCGATGGCGAAATTGTGGAAACCGTTGCCGAACCAGGGGCTGCTGCCGCTGTATTCGTTCCAGCGCCAACGCTGTGTCAGCTCGTGGGTGGCGGGGTCCACATCGAGGGCGCACATCTTGTGGCGTGTGTAGCAGCCGCGACCCAGGAAGATGCTGGGATTATGTCCGTCGAGGTAGGGCGCACCGAAGTAGTGCTTGGTGGCGCGGTGGCCGGTGTCGTTCTTGCCCCAAACGGCCTCATAGTCGCTCTCGCCGCTCTCGAAGCGCGGCAGCGGGTATGCCATCGGTGTGAAGGTGTCGGTTGGGCCGTTCCATCCGTAAGGCTCGCCGGTCTCGCCGTTGAGGTAGAGCAGGTACTCGGCTCCGTTGCGTGTGTATTCGTCGCGTGGGGCGTAGTAGTTCATGTTGCCTATCTTGATGTCGTGGCCGGTGGCGGTGTGGATTATCATGTTGTCCGCGCCGCGCATGATGCACTCGGCCTTGCCGTCCTGGTCCCAGTCGAATGCCACGAGGTCCCACTGCTCGTCGGGGCCGGCCATGAGGTTGGGGCCCAGGTCGATGCTCCACAGGCGGCGGCCGTCCAGCGTGTAGCACTCATAGAGGTTGAAGCGCGTCTTGTTGCCGCTCTCCGTCAGGCTTGGATTGCTGCCTGTGTAGTTGCGCTTCACGATGAACTCGGTGATACCGTCGCCGTCGACATCGCCCAGCGATATGTCGTTGAGCTGGTACATCGATGTCACGGTGGTGCCGGTACGGTCCACTACGGGCGAAACTGTGATGTCGAAGTAGCCGTTGTTCCAGCGTGTCACCTCAGGGCTGAGCTCCTGCTCCTCACCGTTCACCACGGCTGCCACCTGGTACTTGGTGGTGGCACTACCGGCTGAGTGGCTGTAGCAGCTTACCTTGAGGTTGGACTTCAGGAGCCTTCCATTGGCATAGAGATTGTAGGTCACATCGTAGTACTCTTCGCCGAACACTCGCCAGCTGACGAAGTTACCGTTGCCGCTGCCGCCGTTGACGTTGCCCGGAACAGCCACTAGTCCGCGATCCAACTTGTCTGTGCGGCGCTGTGCTGTAGCTGTGCTACAGGCTAGAATGAATGCCATCAGACCAATAAGATAACGTTTCATTAGTGTGTTGTATTGATTAGTTAGTGATTCAATAAGGTATATTACACGGCAAAGTTAACACCATTTTGCAAGGTTGGGGGTAAGAAAACGGCATTTTAACGTTTATTTATAGGCACTTAGGAGGTGATGCATGGTGGTGAACGAACCCTTTCGTCGCAGTGAACGACCCTTTTCGCCGCGATGAGCAAACCGTGACATAGTGATGAACTGGCTGTTTTATGTGCCGAAGTAGCGAATTTTGCAGGAAATTATGGAGACAATAAGTATTATTTGTATTTTTGCATGACGAATATCAAGACATCAGCGATGACAACATTTACTGCCAAAGCATGGCCCATATTCAATCAGGCCATCAGGGACTACCACGTGTACGACAACGTGGACCAGCCCATACAGAACCCCTACGCAGCCGGAACCATCGAGGCCGACCTCTACCGTAAGTGCTGGATAGACACCGTGCAGTGGCACTTCGAGGACATCATACGCGACCCGCAGATCGACCCGGCCGAGGCTCTGGTGCTGAAGCGCCGCATAGACAAGAGCAACCAGGACCGTACGGACCTCGTGGAGACCATCGACAGCTACTTCTACACGCTCTACAGCAACATCAAGCCGCAGCCCGATGCCACCATCAACACCGAGAGCCCCGCGTGGGCCGTGGACCGTCTGAGCATCCTGGCACTGAAGATATACCACATGCGCGAGCAGACTGAGCGCACCGATGCCGATGCCGAGCACATAGCACGTTGCCAGAAGAAGCTCGACGTACTGCTGGAGCAGCACACCGACCTCAGCACCGCCATCGACCAGCTGCTGGCCGACATCGAGGCCGGTCGCAAGTGGATGAAGGTCTACAAGCAGATGAAGATGTACAACGACCCCAGCACCAACCCCGTGCTGTACGGAGGGGCACAGGCGTGAGAGAGCAGTCGCGACATATACTGATACTGCGGCTCTCGGCCCTGGGCGATGTGCTGATGACTTTGCCAGTGGTCGACAGCATAGCCCGGCAGCATCCTGACGTGCGATTCACAATGGTGAGTCGCGCCTTCGTGCGCCCGCTGGTGGACATGATGCCTGGCAATGTGCACCTCGTGGTGGCCGACGTGAAGGGACGGCACAAGGGCTTCAACGGTTTGAACCGGCTGTGCCGCCGTCTGCTGGCGCTGCACCCCACGGACGTTGCCGACCTGCACGACGTGCTGCGCACCAAGTGGCTGCGGCTGCGGCTGTCCATGCATGGCACACGGGTGGAGCATGTAAATAAGGACAGGCGGGCGCGCCGCGAGTTCATCCGCGCCGAGGTAAAGACACAGCAGACACCAATGTTCGAGCGCTATGCCGACGTGTTTCGCCGGCTGGGGCTGGACATCGAGCTGGACTTCACCACGCTGCAGCACACAGCCCAGCAGTACCGTCGCACGTATGTCGAAGAACCACCCTATAAGCCCGCGCTGCCAGCCGTAGCCATTGCGCCGTTTGCTGCCCATGCAGGCAAGACCTACCCCGCGGAGATGATGGAGCAGGTGGTGCAGCAGCTGTCGGCCCGCGGCGACATCGAGATGCTGCTGTTCGGCGCCGGAGCTAAGGAACGCGAGGTGCTGGAACGCTGGGCCAGGACCTATCCGCATGTCACATCAATGGCCAACCGGCTGAATGGTCTGGGTGAGGAGCTCAGCGTGATAGCCCAGTGCCGGCTGATGCTGTCGATGGACTCGGCCAACATGCATCTGGCTTCGCTGGCCGCCGTGCCGGTGCTGAGCATCTGGGGTGCCACCCATCCGCAGGGCGGCTTCATGGGCTACGGCCAGCCGCTGTCGCGGGCCATACAGCGCGACGACCTCAAGTGCCGGCCCTGCTCAACCTTCGGTCAGGCCCCGTGCAGCCAGGGCGACTATCCCTGTCTGCTGGGCATAGCACCGACCACAATCGTGAAACGCATAGAGCAAGAACTGGAATCAATAAACCAAAGCGAGGCCTGAAGGCCTCGCGCCTTGCGGTTTCCCCGCATGGAAAGCCCACACTCAGAGCATATAGCGACAATCAACAACAGGCTTGGCCGTCAGCTTTCTTACGTCGCTAAACTCTGGCCAGGCAGTAGCGATAACCAGTGCGTCGGCCTGCTGGAGCAGGGCTTCGTAGGTCTCGACGTAGCTTATCTGCAAGTCGGAGTAGTAGCGGCGGAATTCGCTGTTGGCCACGGGGTCATAGCCGCAGATGCGCGTGTAACCTCTTTCCATGAGGCTCCTGATGATTTTAGCGGAGGGCGTGTCGCGCACATCGTCGCTGCCGGGCTTGAACGACAGTCCCAGGATGCCTATGGTCTGCTCCTTATCGGGGCCTATCGCACGCTCAATTTTCGCGGCGATGGCCTGTGGCATGCCTTCGTTGATCTGGATGACGTGTCGCAAGATCTGGGCGTCGAAGCCAGCAACCCGCGACACGGCATAGAGGGCATTGGTGTCCTTGGGTAGACAGTAGCCGCCATAGCCGCAGCCAGGATAGACATAGCTGGCCATGGGTGCTCCGCCCCAGCGCTTATCCTCGTGGAGGATGCGGAAGGCCTGTGCCACGTCAATGCCGCCGATGGTGTCGGCCACGAGACTCATCTCGTTGCTGTAGCTGATGAGGGTGGCGAGCAGGGTGTTCGACAGGTACTTGATGAACTCGCCGGTGTTTAGCGACACGCAATGGATGGGCTCGGTCACCGTGGCATAGACCTGTCGGAGCAGCGTGGCGGAGCGTTCGTCGCTGACGCCCAGAACAATGCGGTCGGCATGGATGAAGTCGTCCCAGCAGTGGCCCTCGCGCAGGAACTCCGGATTGTTAGCCACGCCGATGTGGTGGCCCACCTCAATGCCCTTTGCCTGCAGGTGGGGAATGACCTTGGTCGAGGTGGTCGATGGGGGAATGGTTGACTTCACCACCAACACCTGGTATTTGTCGGCGGGGCGCACGGCCAGCGTCTGGTCGATGGCTGAGAAGAGATAGGTGAGGTCGGCCTGTCCGTCGTGGCCGTAGGGTGTTCCCACGCAGTAGTAGATGCAGTCGCTCTGCGCCACGGCCTCGGCCAGGCGGTCGGTGCCAATGGGGAAGAAGCGGCTGCCGAGGTGGCGCACGAGGGCGTCGTCGAGGCCGGGCTCAAGGAAGGGTAGCCGGCCACTGCGGATAGTGTTCAGGCGCTCGTCGTTGATCTCGACGCCATACACCGTGTGTCCGTATTCAGAGAAACCGAGGCTGGTGGTCAATCCCACGAAGCCTAAACCGAAGACTGTGATTGTCATGATGCGTCCCTCCTCCAGTTACCATTTATACTCGTTTTCATCGCTCTCCTTGAGGTACTGTAGGAAGCGGCCAACGCCCTCCTCGACCGAGATGGTGGGGTTGTAGCCCAACAGACGGCGTGCCTTGTCGATGCGCGGGCAGCGGCGCTGCGGGTTGTTGGTCAAGTACTCTTTGTCGTCGGAGACAGCATATCTTACCTGTCCTGTGTAGCCGAAGATGTCCCTGCCGGCGCTGGCATAAATCTCGGCTAACTGGGCGATGGTAATCTCAGGCTTCTCAATGCCGATGTTGAAATAGTCGTACTGCCCATGGAGTAGAATCTTGAAGTAGCCGCACACGCTGTCGGCGATGTAGCAGAAAGTGCGGGTGGGCGTACCGTTGGAGAGGATCTCGATGTCGCGCCCCTGCATCACGGCCAGGGCGAAGTCGGCGGGCACACGCTTGTCGCCCACACGCATGCCGGGGCCGTAGTTGTTGAACGGGCGCGCCACGCCGATGGGCATCTGGTACTTCTGTGCGAAGAGCATGCACATCGTCTCGCCGAAACGCTTCGACTCATCGTAGCAGGCACGGGGACCGGTGGCGCAGACGTTGCCGTTGTAGTCCTCAGAGGTGGGCACGTGGGCAGGGTCGGGGTCGCCATAGAGTTCGCTGCTGCTGAAGAACAGGAAACCCTTCACCCCACGCGGAGCATAGAAGTCGAGCAGGGAGCGCAGGCCCCAGATGTTGGCATCGAGAGTCTCGATGGGGTACTTGCGGTAGAACATGGGCGAGGCAATGCTGGCCATGTGGATGATGAAGTTGGCATCGGCGGCGCCATCGACATCGTCAATGCGGTCACGAATGATGTCGAACTTCTGGATGTCTACCCGTGGGTTCTGCTCAAGTTTCTTAATCCAGCCAGGCATGCCCAGCATGAAGTTGTCAAGGCCGATGATTTTCTTAATGCCCAGCCCTTCGGCCTCCTGGGCGAAGAACTGCATCATGTAGTAGCCGAGGAAACCGGCACAGCCGGTGATGAGTACGGTGGTGTTCTGAAACTTGCCACGCTCTTCAGCGGAGAGACCTCCAAGCGTGTGCTTAATGTCATTGAAAAGTACCATGTTTATCTTATTTATAATTTATGTTATTTGTTTGGTCATCACTATCCTCGGTATTCGCGGTAGGGCTTGTCGAGACAGAGTACGTCGAAGTTATGCTGCCGCTGATGGTTGCCATCGGGGATGCGCATATAGTCGCCATAGATTTGCGTGAGGTAGGCATCGGTGTCCTTGATACCCATGAAGGTCTTACCCTCGAAAGCGATGGGCGCGAAGGTGGCGTGGCGCTCCTTGGTCATCACGCCGTGCAGGCCCTCGCTGTAGTCGTTCACCAAGGTGGCCTTGTCGTAGTTGCAGCTCAACAGCAACCGCCGTATGCAGCGTTGCAGTGCCGCCATGGTGGTGAGCCGCCGTGTGAGCAGCGGCACCCAGCTGGAAGGCCCGTGCCCGTGGCGGAAGGGGTCGCGGTGAATCCAGTAGAGGGCTCGGCAGAGCAACCCATAGCGCCAGAACTGCACGTGGCGCTTCAGCCATCCTGTCGGTACGCCGTCGAGGGGGAACACATCGACATAGATGCCGCCGAGGTAGCTCAAGTGTAGACGCTCAATCAGCGTGGTCGAGGCATCTTGCACTTTACCGAAAGGCAAGGGGTAGTTGGGGTCGTTCTCTGTGCATACGAACTCGTAGGGGGCGGGCAGCCATTCGCTGGCATGGGCGATGAAGCGCTCGTAGTCGGGGCGGGGCATGCAGATGTCCATGTCATCGTCCCAAGGGATGAAGCCCCCGTGGCGCACTGCTCCCAACAAACTGCCGTTGAACATGCCATAACTGAGGCCGTGCTCACGGCACATTTGGTCAAGTGCTTCCATGATGCGCAACATGCGCAACTGCAGGGGGCGAATGTCGTAGGTAGCCAATGTATATCTGCGCTTATTTACCATTTACGAATTGAGTACCCACGGGGCGCGACCCTCATCCCACATCTTGTTCAGCAGGTCACGGTCGCGGGCGGTGTCCATGCACTGCCAGAAGCCCTCGTGACGATACGCGGTGAGCTGCCCCTCGGCGGCCAGGCGCTCCAGCGGCTCGGCCTCGAAAGTGGTGAGATCGCCTTCGATGTAGTCGAACACCCGTGGCGAGAGCACAAAGAAGCCGCCGTTAATCCATCCTTGGTTCAGCTGTGGCTTCTCTTTGAACGAACGCACATAGCTCTCGTCATCAATCTGTATCTCGCCAAAACGTGCCGTGGGGTGCACGGCTGTGACAGTGGCCATGCGTCCGGTGCGTCGGTAGTGGTCTGCCAGCGCCCGGATGTCGATGTCGCTCACGGCATCGCCATAGGTCAGCATGAAGTCTTCCTCGCCGATGATGTGCTGCAGCCGCTTCACCCTGCCACCGGTGAGCGAGGCGGCTCCAGTGTCGACAAGCGTCACGCGCCAGTCGCGTGCATGCTCATTGATGTATTGTATGGAGCCGTTGCTCAAGTCGATGGTGAAGTCATTGTTGCGTGCGTAATATTGCAGGAAATAGTCTTTGATGACCTCGCCCTTGTAGCCCAGTGCCACCACAAAGTCCTTGTAGCCATAGTGGGCGTAGTGGTTCATGATGTGCCACAGGATAGGCTTCCCGCCAATCTCCACCATAGGCTTGGGTACCAGCTTGGTGTATTCCGACAGTCGCGTGCCGAAGCCTCCGGCCAGGATAATCGTCTTCATAAGTCAGGAGTTAAGTGTTACAGCGTTAATGATGTCACATATGCAGCGGATGTTCTCGTCGGTCAGCTCCGGGTGAATGGGCAACGAGATGATGCGCGAGTAGACCTCGTCGGTGACGGGCAGGCTGACATCCTCCTTGAAATAAGAGAGGTGATGATTGGGGGCATACTGGATGCCATACTGTATGTCGGCCTCCTTGAGGCGCTGTTCCAGCTGCGCCCGTTTGCCTCCAAGAATCTGTACGGCAAAGATATGGGGAACGATTTCGTGCTCGTAGTCCATCGGAGTCAGTTTCACGCAAGGATTTGCCTGCAACAGCTTGGTGTAGTGCAAGGCGATGGCACGCCGGCGTGGAGCAAACTCGCGCTCGAATCGGCTCAGTTGCACACGTCCGATGGCAGCGAAGATGTTGCTCATGTGGTAGCGGTAGCCCTGGTCCACCACGTCAAACAGCCATGAGCGCTGGCCGGCGTAGCGTTTCTCCGAGTCTTTTTGCACACCCAGCAGGCGGGCATCGCTCACCTTCTGTATCACATCCTCGTCGGCGGTGAACACTACTCCTCCCTCGCCGGTGGTGATGTTCTTGATGCCGTCGAACGAGAAGCACACCACGTCGCCAAAGGAGCCGATCTTCCGACCTTTGCAGCTGCAGCCAAAGGCATGGGCGGCATCCTCTATCAGGCGCAGCCCATGCTCACGGGCAAACGACTGGTAAGCGTCGGCCAGCTGGCAGTTGCTGGCATAGTAGACTGGCATCATGGCCGTGGTCCGGGGGGTGATGCGACGCTCGGCATCGTTCAGGTCAAGCGTCAGCGTGGTGGGGTCGATGTCGCAGCTCACAGGCTTGCAGCCCGCTGCCGTGATGGCCTGATAGCTGGCCACAAAGGTGAACGAAGGCACCAGCACCTCATCGCCGGTGCGGGTGACCGCCTGAATGGCCAGATGCAGGGCTGCCGTGCCGCTGTTCACGCAGATGGCGCGACGGCCACCGCCGATGTATGCTTCCAGCTCATGCTCAAATTCGCCCACCGTGGCACCCATGCCCAAATAGCCCACATCTTCTATAATGTGGGCCACGG
>CALEPV010000020.1 GCA_937910905.1 uncultured Prevotellaceae bacterium | reverse complement strand
CTCCACTCATCAGTCACGTAGCCCGCTACGCTCCTTCTTCGTGAAGACAAATAAGGCTCAAAATTATGAGGCAAATCGTCCCAACTTATTATTTAATCATCACTTAGGCCGCTACAAGTTCAAAACAGTCTGACTGTCCAGCAGATGGAACGACTTGCGGTGATGCTCCGTGATGCCGTACTGTTCTATGGCCTTGCGATGGTCCAGGGTCGGGTATCCCTTGTTGCGCCGCCACAAGTATTGTGGAAACTGCTCATCGAGTTCGAGCATCAGGCGGTCACGGCTGGTCTTGGCCAGTATGGATGCTGCAGCTATGCTCAGGTAGGTGGCATCGCCCTTGACTATCGTTGTGGCCGGTGTGGGTGCCGATGCCTCGCCATCCGGACGGTACGGTATCCAGCGGTTGCCGTCCACTATGATGTGCTGCGGTTGCGGGGTGAGCTGGTCGAGCGCCCTGTGCATGGCCATGATGCTGGCCCGCAGTATATTGTATGTGTCTATCTCCTGCGGCGAGCACCAGGCAACAGCCCATGCCACAGCATCGCGTACAATCTGCTCGCGCAGGTGGTCGCGCTGCCGGCTGGTGAGTTGCTTGGAGTCGTTCAGCTGGTCGTTGTGGTAGTCTGGCGGCAGGATTACGGCAGCGGCACAAACAGGTCCGGCCAGGCATCCTCGACCGGCCTCATCGCACCCGGCCTCGATAAGCGATGGGGTATGGAATGGTTTCAGCATTGGTGGGTGGAGAAACAGCATGGGGGTGAGACATGACGCTTCACCCCCATACATTAATTATTGCATTATAGCTTTTCGGATTATACTAGTTGCGCTGCTGACGACGGAACTCGCCACGCTCCTGACGCTCACCGCGCTCTGGGCGGTCGCCGCGCTCACGACGTGGACGTGGTGGACGCTCTACGTAGCCCTCTGGCTTCGGGATGAGCACACGGTGCGACAGCTTGAACTTGCCAGTCTTGGCATCGATGTCGATGAGCTTGACGTTGATCTTGTCGCCCTCGGACAGGCCAGCCTCCTCGACTGTCTCCAGTCGCTTCCAGTCTATCTCGGAGATGTGCAGCAGGCCGTCCTTGCCCGGCATGAACTCCACGAAGCAGCCGTAAGGCATCACGCTGCGCACGGTACCCTCATAGACCTCGCCAACCTCAGGTATTGCAACGATAGCACGTATCTTGGCGATAGCGGCATCGATGCACTGCTTGTTCGGTCCAGATACCTGCACCTTGCCTACACCGTCCTCTTCATCGATGGTGATGGTAGCGCCGGTGTCCTCCTGCATACCCTGGATAATCTTACCGCCAGGACCTATCACAGCACCGATGAACTCCTTCGGGATAATGATCTGCTCAATGCGTGGTACGTGCGGCTTCAGCTCCGGACGTGGCTCGGCGATGGTCTCGGTCAGCTTGCCGAGGATATACTCGCGGCCAGCCTTGGCCTGCATCAGAGCCTTCTCCAGTATCTCGTAGCTCAGGCCATCGCACTTGATATCCATCTGAGTAGCGGTCAGACCATCGCGTGTACCGGTGGTCTTGAAGTCCATGTCGCCGAGGTGGTCCTCATCGCCGAGGATGTCGCTCAGCACTGCATACTTGTCCTCACCTGGGTTCTTGATCAGACCCATAGCGATACCGCTCACGGGCTTTGCGATGGGAACACCTGCATCCATTAGGGCGAGTGTTCCAGCACAGACAGTAGCCATTGAGCTGGAACCGTTGCTCTCCAGAATGTCGGATACCACACGCACTGTGTAAGGATAGTCGGCAGGTATCTGACCCTTCAGCGCACGCCATGCCAGATGGCCGTGGCCTATCTCGCGACGTCCTACGCCGCGCTGAGCCTTGGCCTCACCTGTGGAAAATGGCGGGAAGTTGTAGTGCAGCAGGAAGCGCATGTATGAGCGGTCCAGCACATCGTCCACCAGCTTCTCGTCGAGCTTTGTACCGAGAGTCACGGTTGAAAGGCTCTGTGTCTCACCACGGGTGAAGATAGAGCTTCCGTGAGGTCCTGGCAGCGGGTTCACCTCGCACCAGATAGGACGGATGTCTGTGGTGCCGCGACCGTCAAGGCGTATGCCCTCGTCAAGGATGCAACGGCGCATAGCATCGCGCTCCACATCGTGGTAGTAGCGGTCAATGAGTGCGTTCTTCTCCTCCAGCGTGGCAGGATCCATGTCGGGGTTCGACTCAGCGTATGCCACCTTGAAGTCCTCGCGTATCTTCTCGAAGGCCTCTGCACGTGCGTGCTTCTCCAGACCCTGCTTCGTAATGTCGTAGGCAGGCTGGTAGCAAGCTATCTGCACGTTCTGGCGCAGCTCCTCGTCGTTCACCTCGTGGCAGTACTCACGCTTCACGTCTGTGCCGAGCTCCTTGGCCAGCTCCTTCTGCAGGCGGCACATGGGCTTGATGGCGTCGTGGGCAACCTTCAGAGCCTGGAGCAGGTCTTGCTCGCTGACCTCCTTCATCTCACCCTCAACCATCATAATGTTCTCCTCTGTAGCACCGACCATGATATCCATGTCGGCCTCCTTCATCTGCTCGAAGGTCGGGTCAACCACGTACTCGCCGTTCACGCGAGCCACGCGCACCTCAGAGATAGGACCCTCGAAAGGTATGTCTGAGCAGCTCAGCGCAGCCGAAGCAGCGAAACCTGCCAGAGCATCGGGCTGGTCAATGCCATCGGCACTGAACAGTATAACGTTTACATACACCTCAGCATGGTAGTTGCTGGGGAACAGTGGACGCAGCGCGCGGTCCACAAGGCGGCAAGTGAGTATCTCGTTGTCACTGGCCTTACCTTCGCGGCGTGTAAAGCCACCGGGGAAGCGACCGGCTGCGGAGTATTTCTCGCGATATTCTACTTGTAGCGGCATAAAATCCGTACCTGGTACAGCATCCTTGGCTGCACACACGGTAGCCAGAAGCATGGTGTCACCCATGCGCAGCATCACCGACCCGTCGGCCTGCTTGGCCAGTTTGCCTGTCTCGATGCTGATTGTACGTCCATCGGGCAACTGAACTGTCTTCGTGATAATGTTCATCTTTCCTGTTAAAATAACATCTTGTTGATTAATAATGTTCTGTGTGATTACGCAACGATAGTATCTAAACGTCCATAAAAACGCTGCAAAGGTACTACTATTCTTTCGTTTAACTGCGTCAAAGGCACT
>CALEPV010000019.1 GCA_937910905.1 uncultured Prevotellaceae bacterium | reverse complement strand
TATAATAGGCGATATTATAACGAATAGTTGGTCTAATGACCGATTTGGGTTTAACACGCGCATGTTTTTTATGTTGCAATGTGATGTCGGGGATGCTTTGATGTGATGTCGGGGATACTGCAATGCAATACCGGGACTTTCAGAACACAGCCTTGACTATCTGACATACGTTGTCGGGCTTTGTCATAGTGTAGTAGTGGATGGCCGGGGCGCCGCCTGCCAGCAGCTCGCGGCTCTGTGCTACAGCCCACTCTATGCCCACCTGATAGGCATCGGTCTGTGTCTTGGCACGCTTGAGCTCGTCGACCAGCGGCTGCGGTATGTCGATATGGAACGAGCGGGGCAGCAAGTCGACCTGCCGCCATGAGGATATGGGCTTCAGGCCCGGTATGATGGGCACGGTGATTCCTGCCTTGCGGCAATCATCTACGAAGCCGAAGTAGCGGCTGTTGTCGAAGAACATCTGGGTGACTATATAGCTTGCACCGGCCTCGACTTTCTGCTTCAGGTATTGCACGTCGGTCTCCAGGTTGGCTGCCTCGTAGTGCTTCTCCGGGTAGGCCGCCACGCCGACGCAGAAGTCTGTGGACACTCCGTTCTTCACCGTAGGGTCAAGATAGCGCCCGCCGTTGAGGTCGCTGATCATCTTAACAAGCTCTGAACTGTGGGCAAAGCCGTCGGGTTCGGGGATAAAGTAACGCTGTCCGGCAATGGCATCGCCGCGCAGAGCCATGATGTTCTGCACACCCAGGAAGTACAGGTCCAGCAGCTCGCTCTCCACCTTGGAGCTGGATGCTCCGCCACAGATCACGTGCGGCACAATCTCCAGCTGCGGATAGCGGCGCATCACAGCGGCCACGATTGCTACGGTGCTGGGGCGCTTGGCCAGAGTCAGACGCGTGTAGGTGCCGTCGGAGTTGGGCACATACTCCACCTCGTCGCGGTGGCAAGTGATGTTGATGAATGGCGGAGCAAACTGAAGCAGCGGCTCTATGCTGTCGTAGAGGCGGCTCACGTCGCTGCCTTTCAACGGTGGCACCAGCTCGAAGCTGGCAAAGGGGCGCTGGGCCGATTGCAAGATGTCTATTACTTTGCTCATTGTGTGATGTATTTGTCTAATAAGCGTTCGCCCTCCTCTGCGCTGATACCGCGGCGCCGGCAGTAGTCCGACAGCTGCTCGCGGTCTATGCGTCCCACGGAGAAGTAGCGTGCCTCGCCGCCCGTGATGAGCAGTCCGCACACCGACGTCGAGGGCTGGATGGAATAGTGGTCGTTGAGCGTGATGTCCAGTTGCCGCTCTGCATCGAGCTGGTCGAAGACTATGCGCTTGAGGGAATGGTCCGGGCAGGTGGCATAGCCGAAGGCTACACGCAGCGGAGCCGGCTCCACTTCGCGGCTCAGCCAGACGGCACAGGCCTCGGCCAGACGGGCACAGAGCGCGTGGCACATGAGCCTTTCTTCCTCGACTTCGGGCTGCACCACAGGTGCTGCTGTGACGACGAATAGTCCCAATGGAGCGGGCTGCTGCTCGTCGTAGTAGTCGGCCAGACAGCGATAGCCGCCCTGCGGGGTCTGGCTGCGCAGCATGGGCAGCACCGTGCCGTCCTTAGTGAGGACGATGTCGTTGCCTCGTCGAACAGCCAGTTCGTAGCGCAACAGGGCCTGCACACGTATGGCATCGCTGTCGAGCGCGCGCTGTAGATACTCCTTGCCTGCTGCCAAAGTGCGTTCAGCCTCGGGGTTCACCAGCAACTGCGGCAGCGTCTCGCCCTTGAATCCCCAGAAGAGCAGGAACATTCGCCAGTCTATCAGCGCAGCTACTGCCTGCAGGTCGGGCTTGTCAGCTGCCGTGAGTGCGGGCAGTTTGCACTCCGATGGCATCGAGGCCGTATGTATCACGCGAGCCTTTCGGTTAGCTTCAGCGTATGGCGTCAGCTCGGCGTGGCTCTCCTCGTATGCCTGCCGCAGCCGTTCCTGCTCGGCTCTCACCTGCGTAGCAACGGCATCGGCATCCATCTCCAGCCGTTTGGCCAGCATGGAGGTGTGGGAAGCATCGCCGCCGTATATCACCAGCCCGTCGTAGAGCGGGGCCAGCTTGACTGCCGTGTGCACGGCCGATGTGGTGGCGCCACCGAAGACAATGGGCACCTTCAGGCCTTCGCGCTGGAACAATCGGCACAGCTGCTCCATCTCCTTCAGCGAAGGAGTGATGAGTCCGCTTATGCCTACAAGACAGGGCTTGTGCTGTAATGTCTGCTCCAGGATGATCTCGTTGGGCACCATCACGCCCAGGTCGATGACATTAAGGCCGTTGCATCCCAGCACTATGCCAACGATGTTCTTGCCTATATCGTGTACGTCGCCGTTGGCTGTGGCCAGCAGCACCGTGGAGCGTTGCTGCATGGTGTCGGCAGCTGCGGCCTCGTCGATGTATGGCTGCAGCACAGCCACTGCATCCTTCATCACCTTGGCCGACTTGACCACCTGCGGCAGGAACATCTTTCCCTCACCGAACAGCTGGCCTATCTGCTCCATAGCGTGCATCAGCGGCTGCTCTATCACCTTGATGGGGCTGCCGTACTCGCGCAGAGCCTCCAGTATGTCGTCGGCCAGGTGCTCGCTGTCACCCTTGCTCAGAGCATAGAACAGGCGCTCGTCCACGGAGCGGTCGCGCCAGGACTCCTGCTGCTCTGCCGTCTTGTCGGCCTCGGCTTCGTCCATCATGGTGGCGGCCAGAGCTATCAGTCGCTCCGTGGCACCGTCGTCACGGTTCAGCACAACGTCCTCGACTGCCTTCAGCAGGGCGGGCGGTATGGCGTCATAGAGCTGAAGCATGGTGGGGTTGACTATCGCCATGTCCAGTCCTGCGCGGATGGCGTGGTAGAGGAACACGGAATGCATGGCGCCGCGCACCTTGTTGTTGCCGCGGAAAGCAAACGACAGGTTGCTCACTCCACCGCTGGTCTTGGCGTGAGGCAGGTTGTGCTTAATCCACTCCACCGCACGTATGAAACTCGCTGCGTAGTCCTGATGCTCGCGCACACCAGTACCCACAGACAGTATGTTGACATCGAAGATTATGTCCTCAGCAGGTATGCCTACTGAGGTAAGCAGCCTGTAGGCACGCTCTGCAATGGCTATCTTGCGCTCGTAGGTCGTAGCCTGTCCGTCCTCATCGAATGCCATCACCACCACTGCTGCACCCAAGCGATGCAACTCGCGTGCCTTCTCCAGAAATGCTTTCTCGCCCCCCCTCAGGCTGATAGAGTTCACTATGCATTTGCCCTGCACATTCTTCAGGCCGGCAACGATGGTTGGCCAGTCGCTGGAGTCTATCATCATTGTGACGCGACCCACGGCTGGGTCGCCAGCTATGTGGCGGCAGAATGTCTGCATCTCCGCACGGCTGTCCAGCATGGCATCGTCCATGTTGATATCTATAACCTCGGCACCGCCATCAATCTGGTTGCGGGCCACGCTCAGTGCCTCATCGTAGCTCTTGGCCGCAATCAGGCGGGCAAAGCGCTTCGAGCCAGCCACATTTGTACGCTCGCCTATGTTAGTGAAGTTACGTGCCCTGCGGTCTATCAGCAGAGGCTCCAGACCTGATGTCCACAGCTGTTGGTCGGCCTCAGGCACACGCCGCGGGGCGATGCCGTCCAGCGTTTCCTTGATGGCTGCGATGTGACGCTCGTCCGTTCCACAGCAGCCGCCGGCGATGTTGAGCAGGCCCGCCTGCGCCATCTGCTGCAGGTGGGATGCAGTGTAGGCAGGCAGTTCTTCGTACTCACCCATCTCGTTGGGCAATCCTGCATTGGGATGTAGCGACAGGTTCACCGGCACTCTGGCAGACAGCTGCTCTACAAAAGGCACGAGATCGGTGACGCCGAAGGAGCAATTCAAACCGAAGCTAAGCAGATATGGATAGTGCGATACGCTGATGTAGAACGAGGCTACAGTCTGCCCCGTCAAGGTGCGACCGCTGCGGTCGTTGATTGTTGCCGACACCATAACCGGCGTCTGTAGGTGCAACCGTTCATTCAGCCTGCTGATGGCATAGAGCGCTGCCTTGGTATTGAGTGCATCGTAGCAGGTCTCCAGCAGCAGCACATCGCACCCGCCTTCCAGCAGTGCCTCAGCCTGCTCTTCGTAGGCCGCTGCCAACTCGTCGAACTCTACAAGACGCTCTGCCGGCTTGTTCATGTCCGATGCCAGCGTCAGCGACTTGGAGGTTGGTCCCATGGAACCGGCCACCCAGATGCGCCGCTCATACTCATCGGCCACGCTTTTGGCCAGCCGTGCACCGGCGTAAGCCATATCCCGTGCCACATGCTCACAACTGTACTCACGCTGGCTGATACGGTTCGACGAGAAAGTGTTTGTTGAAATGATGTCTGCGCCGGCATCTATATAACAACGGTGTATGCCGGCTATTACATCTGGTGCAGTTAGGCACAGCACATCGTTGTTACCTACCAACGACACTGGCCAATCTGCAAATTTACCCTGGTGATATATCGTGTTTGGCAGCCCTTGGGATTGTATCTTGGTGCCCATAGCACCGTCCAATATCAATATGCGCTCCTGTAGGCACTCCCTAATATCTATCATGCCATTATCATTGATGTCGTGTTTCACAGCGCAAAAGTACACAATCCTGCTGATACACGCACGATAATATGCACCTTAAATCAAGGCATCAGGCTTCTTGAATCAGTACATCATGTTCCTTCAACCAAGGCATCATGTTCCTTCAACCAAAGCAGCATGTTCCTTCAACCAAGGCATCATACTCCTTGTTTAAATGCATTCACCTCCAATCGTCATCCCACACACTGTACGAATCGCCCTTCGTCTCGAAGGTGCTGGCACTGGCAGCAGTAGCCGTCTTGGTAATCTTCACGGCATTGTCACCTGAGTTCGGGTCACTCACACCGCTGACCATCAGTGGCGCTACACCCTCTATACATACCGATACAGCACTTGGGCTAACATACTGTGCTTTCTTCATAACTATGCTTAGCTACATTAATAGCTGTGCTTACTTATTCAGCAATTGCAGTTGCTCACAACGTTCAATGTGGTTCACTACCCACTTACACTTGCGGCGTACTTGTATGAAGTACGCCGCAAGTAGTTATATATAATAGAATTATAGCTTATCGGCCCTGGCCACCAGAATGGGTGTTCTGGTCCTTAGTGGCAACCACTGTAGTCTCCTTTGTATTGCCATCGAAGTCTACAGGCTTAGCCACTGTACCCTGAGCAGCTGTATCTGTAACAGTAATGGTAGATACAACAGGCTGACTCTTCTCCTGCTTGGTCTTTGTGTCTGTTGTAACCTGACCCTTCTCATCTACACTTGTAGTCGTTTCTGTTATGGTCTGTACAAGAGTTACAGTTACAGTGTAAGTCTCTCCAGGTCTCAATCTGCGGAGAGCTGCCTGCAGGTCAGCAAGAGTTGTGTATGTCTGGCCGTCAACCACATACTCGTAGCTGTACTCCTCTTCAGTTGTTGTGGTCACCTCACTTACAACTGTGTTACCGTCAACGTCCTTAGTTGTGGTTGTTGTGGTAGTAGTAGTTACTGCAGTTGTGGTCTCACGGTTGCGGTTCTCACGAGTGCTGGAAGTAGCTGTTGTGGTCTTCTTACCTACTACTTCGCCATCCGAGTTTTTTGTCTCCTGAGTCTGAGTCTGGGTTGTAACACCTGTCGCTTCGTCCTTTTGCTCTTCCACGGTTGTGGTCTGAGTGTATTTCTCACCATCGTCACCGTTAACGACAACGGTTGTGGTGTTACCCTCCACTGTCTTACTCTCAACGGTACCAGATACTTCGCCGCCACTAACTGTCAAGTTAACAGCATCGCCCTCCTCTGCGTTTGCAGTCTCAGCTGCATCGGCAAGAGCCTGTGCTGCATTCTCCTCAGCGGCAGCCTGCGCAGTCTCATTAACAGCTTCCTGAGCCTCTGTGTTGTCGATTACATCTGTCGATGTTGCGATTTCGTCGCTGTCCTTGCAGGATGTGAATACGCAAGTGCCAAGGATTGCAGCAAACAAGAATAACTTTTTCATGTTGTAATAAATTAATGAATAGTGTTTAGTTTTATTTATTGTTTGATATTCTCTGTCGCTTCTTACTACTCGAAGTCACCATTTAGGATACGCTGTACGTACTCTTCGACGTAGGCCGGTTCCCAGTAGTGAGCCGAATGGTTATCATCGGGTTGCGTAGAGTAGGATTCTCCCATGCGCTCCAAGTAGTACTTGAAATAGGATTTGTAGGAGTATTCCCACGAATAGTACTCTGGCAACCTAAGTCTTACGGCTCCACTTCGTTTCTGTCTCTTTCCGCCGAAAGGTATGGCGAAATGGAAGCCCATGTTTGTCTCACCCGATGTGTAGATGCCGTAGACACCGATTGCGTATTCGCTGAAGTGACGCGTCAGGTCCACTCGTCCGCCTCTGTCACCGAACAGGAACTGTCCCGCCTGTAGCTCTACCTGCACCTTGGTGTATGGCTCGTAGTAGTCTGCCTTGGCCATGATGTTGAATCTATTCCAAGTGTTGACCCCAAAGCCATTCTCCTTGTCGTAGTTGGCAAGCCCTGTGTAGCCTGCATCTACCGAGAGGTCAAGACCCCGTATAGGAGAGTGCCACGTTGCGGCAGCTTGTACACCCATTCTCTCCGGATGGAAGAAACCCACAGCTGATGACAGATGCCAATGCTTGTTGGACAGCCATTGCTGACTTAGGTTGATCACTCCTGGCTGGATGAAACGCATACTATTGGTGTCATCCAAGTAGTGCGCCACGGGAATGATGGGCTGTATGGTAACTCTTGCTCCCCGCCACAGCGTCATGGCTATTGCCGGTGCGATTCTAACGCTGTAGTCGTATAGGTGGTATAGCTTATTGTTGATAAGACTTACCATTGGGAATAATGTGATATCCACTTTAGCCGTAGACGTAGCCTCGGTTGGTTGCTGTCGCAGCAAGCTGAGTGCCCTATGGAATTGTCTGTCGACTCTCACGTCCCATATGCCTTCACGCTTGGAGGCATGAACGATGAGCTGTGGCATCTTATAGTCAGTCAGCACCAGCTCAAACTGGTTGTATGCGCCGTGTGCTGCTGATATCCGTTGTATTGCTGTGGCGGCTCCCCTGAACGTTCCCCTGTAGGTCCGGTCCTCAATGGAGAGGAAGACGGTGTCTTCTGCCACACGCGTTGCAATATCCTCAAATCCTTCCTCGCTGAGGATGTCCGCAATGTTCTTTTCCGCAAGAAATTGCTGCGCACCCACCTGCAACGCACAATATATGAAGCTAACTAATGTTATGATATATCTTCTCATTCTGCGCTCAGAATTTAGGCAAAGATATGCATTCCGCCTTGCTCAAGCCATCGGTTTAAGCCTTTTTAACATGTTTGTACGATATTTCTTAATACATATCATCAAATGAGCCACCGCACTATCTATGATTCAGCAAAATGTACGCACCTAGTATCTTGGCCGCAAAGGTAAAGAACTTTAGAGAAATGTCAAAACAAACTGTTAGGTATTATTTCAACTACACTACTTTATGTTGATTTTAAGTGTATATGTGTGCACAGTATCGGCAGCCTTCACCATGTATACACCCATCGGTAAGTGAGCCATGCTCATGGGGGCTGAAGCCGTTATGACAGACGATTGCAACCGCTGTCCAGCCATGTTGTAGACTTCTATCTGAGCACTCCGTGCACCTTGCAGAACAAGCTGCCCATCCACGTACAGTAGCTGCAAGCCATCAGCGGCAATCGCATCCCCTGCTCCATCTGCCGTGCCCTGATCCCTCGGTTCATCCCACAGTATGGCACCGGCGCTGAGGGTATTGGTGCTGCCAATAGTGGGCTTGTCCATGACGTACACGGTGCTGCCACCATCGGGATAGAGGCCAACAGACTGGAAGCCAGTGTGAGTGCAGTAGGTAAGAGTGTCGCTCCAGCTCTCGTCCTCTGCCATCAGCATGACAGAGCCACCGTCGGCATCGAGTTTGAAGTCAACGTGAAGTTGCCCCGCACTCTCCAGCTTGTCTGCCCATATAATAATGTAGCCATGTGCTGGGATGACAGTTGACGGTGTAGCAGCGCCAGTAGCCGAGGATGCTGGAATCTGATACTTCCTGGGCTTTGCAAGGTTGTCGGTGATGTACATGCCAGCGATGTCGATGTCCTGGGCTGTGGTGTTGTACAGTTCTATCCAGTCGTTCTTCTTGAACTGATCGTTCACGAAGATGTCGTTGGCTGCGCTAATCTCATTAATCTTCACGGGGTAGGCATCCGTTCCGGCAAGGTCACTGCCAAGCAACGGCTCGTAGGATGCCGTGAGTGTTACGCTGGAAGTGCCCGACGGTATCTCTATGCGCGATTCGCGCGACACGATATCGCTCTCCGTAGCCTGACTCATCTGCAATGATGCATCCCAATAGATATCCGTAGAGTTGGCGGCATTGTTGTGCACTTCCACTGCTATGATATTACTGCCCTTGCGGAACAGCGAAGCATCCAGCGTGAGGGTGCCGCTGTCTGGATTGCCTGGCGCATAGGTATCGGCATAGCTATTGAAAGTGGGATTAGGTGTGTTGTCCATCAGATAACGGCTGGCCTCCTTGCCATTCACATAGACTACAAAGCCATCGTCGGCCACATAGTCGAGTGTGAACGTATCGCCCGACTTGGGTTCAGACGCGAGGCTAAAGCTCTTACGGAAGTAGTATGTAGGATACTTGCTGCTCGTGGAGCTGCCATAGCTGAGGGATGTCTTATAGCCTCGCTGATTCTGACCATCGGACGTGAAGTAGCCCAGTGGCGCGGCACCTGAAGCCCAATGCACATCATAGCTCTGTGACTTCCAGTCCTGGTCATCGAGCGAACCTTGGTCGTAGTAGTCCCACATCACACCCTTGGCAAAGAGCGTAGTGGTAGTACGTGCAAGGTCTGATTTCCAGCCTACAAAAGTGTAGCCAGCCGGTGCTGCCGCCTCGACAACGAGAGGCGTATAGATGCGTCCACTGAAGCGTCCTGTCGGAACCGGCAGCCCGTTGATGCTCAACTTGGCCTCGGGCAGGTCGCTGCTGAGCTGCAATCGTGTAGGCGAAGTCAGCCCCAGATACGAGGCCATCGAACCAACGAGGTTCGACTGGCGCGTGGCAGAGAGGTTCGACTTCACACTGTTGGCCGTACTGGTGCACGAGCGCCCCTCCAGACTCATTGCCGGATTGACGTGCGTCATCATAGCGTTGATAATCTGTGTGGAGCGCGTGGGCTCGAATACAGAGCCTGCCACAATGCAGAACTGGTCGGCAAACTGCCGCTTGAACTCATCGTTGTTCAGCAGATTGAGGAACAGCGTGACGAACTCTATCTCGCCCCAGATATGGTTGCCATATATGGATATAATGTCAGAACCTCGCAGCTGATCGAACGTGTAGTACTGCTTCCCTGCAAATGTAGTGAACGGGCTGCTGGTAGAGAACGCACCGTCGGTATCGAACAGCACGAAGTGGAACTTGCCTCCATCCTGGGAACGGAAGCCCTTGATATTGTTCTGCGGCCAGTCGGTGCCACCGATATAGAACTCTACAGCACAGTAGTTAATGTACTCCTCGATGTCCAGCAACTGGCATATCTGATTGTACGATACCGGGTCGGAAGCCGTCTGCGACAGTTCAAGCAACTGGTCCCAGCTGTCCCTCGTGCCAGCTTGCTGCACGTAGCCACTATCCGGCGACATCTTGAACTGGTCCAGATAGTCGGTATCCAGGCCGTAGTTGGAATAGGCGAAGTTCTTGTTGTTTGGCTCCCGTAGATTGAGCACACCGATGTAGGAGCCATTGTGGAAGACGTGTACAGGCTTGTAGCACTGCCCATCAACGTATAATCCGGAGCTGAGCACCACCTGCTGGATAGCAGCATCCTTGATGCGATTGCTTGTATCGTTACCACCATTGCGCACTTTCAGGCCCTTGTTGCGGAGGTATGGCTTGTCCTCAAAGAACTGGTAGTCCATGCGGTTCAGCCCCTCATATACCTTGCTAGCTTTTATATTGAACGAATGCGGAGTCCAGGCGCGGCTCCATCCGCCCGCAGCCTCAACGTTCACTTCCTGACTGAAGACTGCCTCGCCATCCTCAGTGAAGTACTCGATGTTAGCCGGCCGGTCCCAGTCCATATTCCAATTGCATTTGGCATCCTGACCATTACCAGCCCTGCCATTGCCAGAGCCCTGGACAAAGATACCCAGCTCTGCGCCATAGAGGTTGGCATTGTCCGACACCAAGGAGATTACCGGCAAAGAGTAGTTATGGCTATTATATATATATGAACGCGTAACGACAGGGCTTGATAGCTGACCCGTCTTATATAGGCGCAAGCGCAGGATTGTAGTTTCGCTGATGCTGAACTTGCCGTTACTACTGGTGTTTCCATTGGTCAGAGTGGGTGTCGAGCCGTCTGTGGTATAGCGCAGTGTAGCTCCGGCAGGAATGCTGACCGTGGTGGTGAACGGTGCATTGAAGCGGCACCCGTCAACACTCACCACAGGCGCAGCCAGACGCGTTGTAGCAAAGGTGGATGTGGCATTGGTTGCTCCGGGTGTAGGCTGTTCGGTGTAGCCCCACTCCGCGCCGGCATCCGATGTACGGGCATAGGAAGTACGGGCTATGGCTGGCGGGTATTGCATCTCGGCAAGTATGGTGCCATCCTTACCTACTATATATATCTCACCTCCATCAGCATCTAGCTTGAATTTGAGCATACTGGGTGCCCAGCGTGAATAGTGGTCGAACCACAGGCACTTGTAGCCCTTGGCGGGAATCGCGCCAAAGCGGTTGTCGAGCTGCTGCTTGAGCAGATTGTTGCGGTCGTCGGACACATATAGCCCGTTCAGACTGACGGCAGTATTCGTTGGGTTGTACAGCTCAACCCATCCACCGTAGTTGAACGATGGGTCTACGAACATATCTATGTTGGCCTGCTGCACCTCGTTGATGACAATACTGCCCGCTGAGACATCACCGTTCTTCACCGTGATGCGGCAAGTGGCTCTGGCTGTGCTGGTTCCTGCTGCCATCTTAGCCGTGATGGTGGCTGTGCCCTCGCCCACCGCAGTTACCAGTCCATCGGCATCCACTGTAGCCACAGCATCGTTACTTGATGTGTAGGCCACGGTAGTGAAAGTGGCATTGGTGGGTGTGACAGCTGCACTGAGCTGGAGCGTCTCGCCTGATGTCAGCGTGGCCGATGTGGTATTCAGGGTGATGCTTGTGGCCTTCACCTCAGTGCCATACCACTCTAGTTTCCAGTTGGTAAAGAGCGTCCAGTTAGATGTTGAGTAGAAGCTATTGCGAATTCCGACGGTCAGCATGTCGCCTGCGTTGAGGGTCACCGTGACGATGTTGTCCGTATAATAGCCTTGGTCGAAAAGCTTGCGGCCAGACTCCATAGTGTTAGGATAGAAGCGGTAGTTGCCCCAACCACCCCAGCCGCCACCGCCGCCAGAGTTGTATGTCCATGCGCCGTCAATGTAGCTGGTGGAATAGTGAGCATAGACACTGGTCATCGGTGTGGTCTCGTCGTTGGCATAGAGCACACACGTGATGTTCTCCGTTTCGTCTTCATACTCCTGCACGGCATACTCGCTGTTGTCTGAGACACGATAGTATCCCTGCACGCTCAAACGATACTGCCCGGTTGCCGTCACAGGGAACGACTGGTAGATGTTCCAAGTGCCATTCCAGAACTCCTGCGCCTGACAGCGCGTAGCCGTTGAACCAGCCGATGCAACAATCGTCCAGCCATTGCTGTTATTGTCCTCGTAACCAGGGTTTTGGATATAGTTGTCGGTAACGTCAATCCACGACTGTGCATTTGCCACAGAGCCAGAGCACAGCATCCATGTCATCGTAGCCAGTTGTGCAAGCAGTGATAAGCGTTTCATTGTATGGTTGCAGTTAGTAAATAATCTTTGCAAAGTTACGTATAAATCATCACAGAAGCAGCTTTTTATTACATTTTCGGTCCAAAATAGCACCAATTCAATCATTCTGTGTATATTTGCACATCAATAGTGGACATTTTACCAATCAAACTTCTACATCTATGCGTAAACTATTCATCATGCTGGTAGCCCTCGTAAGTATGGGTGCTTCAGCACAAGTGACCGTTGTAGACAACACAAACAACGGCAGTCAACCAGCCAGTCAGCCTGCAACCGCAGCTGCTCCTGTACGTATTCAGGGCAACTATTCGCCTATGAATGAGGACTTCGACTACGTGGATCGTGCACAGTCATGGGCTCTGGGCCTGAACTTCAACGCAGGTCTGGGCAAGGTAGCCGACAATGCCGGTCTGGGCCTGAAGCTGCAGTACCACGCTACCGACGCCTTCCGCGTGGAGTTCGGAGGTGAGTACTATATGGAGAGCAGCCACTGGACAGAGTGGGACATCTACATGAACTTCAACTACCTGATTCGTGTATATCAGCAGATGTACGTGTATCCTATCATCGGTGTGGGCTTCGACCACTGGCACTTCAACAATGGCTACACCAGCAATGAGGGTCGTGTAAATGCCAACTTCGGTGTCGGCTACCAGTATGACATTACCGACCACTTCGCAGCCACATTCGAAGCTAAGTACCGTCTGATCAAGGACTTCAACCGCTGCGGTCTGAGTCTTGGCATCGCCTACAGATTCTAATCACACAGCATAAAAGCTCAAGGCCGTGACCACAATGAAACGTGTTCACGGCCTTGATGTTTTTGCACCGCGGTGGAGAGGTCGTTGCACCGCGGTGGAGAGGTCGTTGCACCGCGGTGGAGAAGTTGTTGCAGCGCGGTGCAAATTCTAGGGCTTCAAAGCTGCGCTTACAGCACACGGATGCTGCAGCACCCACTGCCAGCCGCGCAGCCAGTCGAACCATGCTTCTGCACTCTGGAAGCCAGCACGTTCCATGCCGGCACAGACTGCCAAGTGATAGCGCACGGCATTCAGCTTGGGCTGCACGATGGTCAGGTAGTTGAGACTGTCCTCCTTGATGCTATACAGATATGGAGCAGGCACATAGACACCGATGCCTACGCCCTCGATGAGGTCGGCTTGCGCCTTGTCGGGCACATTCCTGCCCCACGAGCCGCACAAGCCATCGGCAGTGATGAAGCCGTGATTGTCCATCTCCAGCTTCTGTGAGCCAGTACAGAACAGGTCGGCAGCATCGTGGTTGCGCAGCTGAACGTCCACCTGCACATCGCGATGACCAGCGTACATGGTGTATAGCTGACGCATCTCAATCGCCTTGCCGTCATAGAGCCAGCCTCTGTCCGTGACCTCCACAATGGTGCGCACAGGGCCTGATGCCAGCACACGTTGCCCTCTGGCCAGCACGCTGTCCACATAGGTGGGCTCGCCGTTCAGGTAACCACGGAACGATCCGGCACCTACACTGGCACCTACGAAGAGTATGTCTTCGCCACGCCCAGCTGCCAAGTCCTCGCGTGTGGAGTAGAAGTTGGTCTGGTCGAGCACCAGTTGGGGAGTCGGTTTGCCATACAGGTCGATGCTCTGACGGTGGTCGATGTAGATGCGGAAGCCCACCAGCTCGCTCTCCCACTGAGCTCCGTGGCCATAGATGGCATCGTAGGTGGCCAGCGGCTCGTTGCCTCCAGTATATTCGATAGCATTGATGCGCGGGTAGCGGTACTTGCGATCCCACACCTTCATAAAGGCATTGACTCGGGGTGTATACTCCCGTTGCGGAGCATCTACGCTGACGCTGCACTCCAACCTTACGCTGCCCTGGGCGGCAACATCCACCGCCAGTGCCAACTCATCGTAGCACAGGTCGCCGTCGAGGTCATCGAGCTGCGATGCTATTTCGGCATTGGTTGCGCTGTTGGTGACACGCACAGAGGTCACCTGCGTAGCCTGCTCATGCAGCACCTCATGCAAGTTCACCACCACCGGCACATCGGTCTGCGGTATGTCCAGAGGATTGCTTACGTCTATGGTAAATGTCTGTGCGGATGCGGCAATAGCCGACATACACATCACGGCAAAGCTTAAGTGCTTCATTCGGAATGCTGTTTGTGTTACTTTACAGCCTCACCCTGTCCGTCCTCAGTCACGTAGAAGAGCGGCGAGGGGTTGGTCTGCGGCTGAGCGTAGAAGTGGAGACCGCTGTCGTTGGTGCGCGGATGCCATTCCTGCAGTAGCTGGTACATCTCCGTAGCGGCCCAGATGACAGGACCGTAGCCGTGTGCTGCAGCAGGCGAAACTGGGCGGTAGTAGTAGAACGCAGGGTCGAAGGCCATGCCAGTGCCTACGCATGTACCAGCCACACGACCATCATCGAGTATCTGCGAGTCAATGGCGTGCCAGGCCAGCTGTGCCACACCGCCGTAGGTCACACCTTCGAGCCAACCCTTGCGGATGGCATGGGCTATGCAGTAGCAGTAGATAGCAGTGGCCGATGTCTCGAGGTAGCTGTCGTTGCGGTCCAGCAGCTGATGCCAGAAGCCTTCGCTGCTCTGCAGTGCGCACAGGCCTACAACATGCTTTCTGAACTGTGTAAGCAGGAACTCGCGGTCGGGATGATTCTCTGGCAGCATGTCGAGCAGCTCGACAGTTGTGAGTATTGCCCAGCCGTTGGCACGCGCCCAGTGGTAGGTAGGCTGCTGCGCCATGCCCTCCACATAGCCGTGGCGATAGATGTTCTTCTCCGGCACCCACATACGGTGCACGAAGCTCTTGTACATCGTGGCGGCCTCATCGAAGTAGGCAGGGTTCTGATAGTAGATACCAGCGTATGCCAGTGTAGGTATGCCCATATACATATCGTCGAGCCAGATGGTGTTGTGCTGCGGACGGTTGCGGGCAAAGAGATTGTCGCCGGCACCTGCGGAGAGACGCATCTGCTTGTTGTGCACGAAGTCGAAGTAGTTGTCAATGATGCCATTCAACTGCAGGTCGGCCTGCACTGCCTTGGCCTTCATCATGGCTGTACACATCGTGCCACAATCGTCGAGCGCACGGGGATGGATGATCTGCTCCATCTGTGGGTCTGCTATCTCCTCCTTCTTTGCATCACGCTTCTGGAAGGCTGGAACAGCCTCAGCCAACAGGCGGAACTGGCTCAGCACATAGTCATTGTAACGCTGGTCGCCAGTAGCGCGTGCTGCATCAAGCAGTGCCTGATATGTGATGCCCCACTCATAGGAGCCTACACGGAAGGCACCGCGCTCGACGATTGCCCCCTCCGGCAGATTCTTGAGATTGGTAACAGGTGTGCCGTCGGCAGCAAGGATGCGGTGCGGGGTCTGTGCATCGCAGTAGGCAAACACACGGTCTAGCGAAGTCTTGACCTCATCAGCAGTGAGTTCGCCGTAAGGTATCTTGTAGGCTGGACGAAGCAGGTGCAGAGGTGTTGTCATATCGTTGACCTCCTCTGTCTGAGGCTGCTGTGCAAAGGCTGGCATGGATAGAGCCAGGCCCAAGAATAGTAAATACCGTTTCATTGCTTTATGGTATTAAGTTTGTTATCGGTTGGCATACATCTGCTCATAGTACTTCTGATAGTCGCCCGAGGTGACATTCTCCAGCCACGCCTCATTGTCGAGATACCAGCGGACTGTCTTCTCGATGCCCTCCTCGAACTGTAACGAAGGCTCCCAGCCAAGCTCACGCTGCAGCTTGCGGCTGTCTATGGCATAGCGCAGGTCGTGGCCGGCACGGTCGGTAACGTAGGTGATGAGATCCAGATCCTCTCCCTCCCTGCGTCCCAGCAGACGGTCTACTGTCTTGATGAGCACCTTTATTATATCTATGTTCTTCCACTCATTGAAGCCTCCAATGTTATAGGTCTCAGCTATGCTGCCCTTGTGGAATATCACGTCTATGGCTCGTGCATGGTCCTCGACGTACAGCCAGTCGCGAACATTCTCGCCCTTGCCATACACGGGCAGCGCCTTGCGGTGGTGTATATTGTTGATGAACAGCGGTATGAGCTTCTCTGGGAACTGGTATGGGCCGTAGTTGTTGGAGCAGTTGGTGACGATGGTCGGCAGCCCGTAGGTGTCGTGGAAGGCACGTACGAAATGGTCGCTCGATGCCTTCGATGCGCTGTAGGGCGAGTGTGGCTGGTACTTGAGGTCCTCTGTGAAAAAGGCTGTACCGTAGGCCAGATGATGGCTGCCGCTGGATGCCACGGTGGTGAACGGCGGTTCCACACCATCGGGGTGGGTCATCTGCAGCGCGCCATAGACCTCGTCGGTGCTGATATGATAGAAGCGTTTGCCCTCGAAGCCCTCAGGCAGCGACTGCCAGTAGGTATTGGTTGCCTGCAGCAGCGACAGGGTGCCCATCACATTGGTCTGGGCGAAGGTGAACGGATCCTTGATGCTGCGGTCCACATGGCTCTCTGCCGCCAGATGGATGATACCATCCACATGTTCGTCCTGCATCAGCTTCAGCACACCGTCGAAGTCGCATATATCCATACGCACAAACTTGTAGTTCGGCTTATTCTCGATGTCGGTCAGGTTAGCCAAATTGCCAGCGTAGGTGAGCTTGTCGAGGTTGATTATCTTGTAGTCAGGGTACTTGTTCACGAACAGACGTACCACGTGCGAGCCAATGAAGCCTGCACCGCCAGTGATGATTATCGTTTTCATGCTTCGTATAGGTTATCAGAGTATTTGAAATCAGAGTCGGCCTCTGCCAGTAGCTTATGGGCCAGGTCCTTCTCGCTGAGCACTGCACGGCCTGCCGAGATGCGCCAGTCGATGCCTAGAGCCGGATCGAGCAGCTGTATGCCGCCCTCTGACTGTGGAGCGTAGTAGTTGTCGCATTTATACTGGAACACAGCCACATCGGTCAGTACCGAGAAACCATGGGCGAAGCCGCGAGGGATGAAGAACTGTTTGTGATTCTCCTCCGACAGCACCACAGCCACATGCTGGCCGTAGGTGGGCGAACCGTGGCGTATGTCTACTGCCACATCCAACACCGCACCGTAGGTGCAGCGTACGAGCTTGGACTGTGTGTAGGGCATACGCTGGTAGTGCAGGCCACGCATCACGCCGTAGGTGGACATGCTCTCGTTGTCCTGCACAAAACGTATCGGACGTATTTTCTCATCGAACTCACGCTGCGAGAAGCTCTCGAAGAAGTAGCCGCGGGAATCGTGGAAGATGCGTGGTTCGAGGATATATAGCCCTGGGATTGTAGTCTCTATGACGTTCATTACGTACTATATATATTAATGTATAAGGCGGAGCATAGCTCTATTCGTCCTGCTCGGCCTGTATGTCGCGCTCGTAGACAAGCGAGCCGTCGCTGCCCACCTGTATGAGCAGAGGTGTGTGTACATCGCTCTCAGGAAAGCTCACCGACACGCGGAAGCGCAGACCCGACTGACGGTCATCGTAGATGATGCCGTCCAGTATGCCATTCTGCCGAAACTCCGAAGTCAGCTTGTGGCTCAAGCTGGCCTTGGTGATGGTCCTGTTCACAAAAGCTTCGCCGTCACGCTTGATTATGAGCTGGAACAGGTTGTCGGCATAGCGGGTACCTTCGTCGTCAGTAACCACAGGCAGCGAGTCGCACGGTACTCCGTTGATGGAATAGTCGTAGGTGTGGCCACCCACACGCACCGAGCCGTTCATGTTCACTTCTGCATGACGGTGAATGTCGTCACCCTGCGCTGCTGTGTACTCCACGAAAGGCTGCGATGCCTGCTCGTCTGTCTCACCCTGCTTGCTGCCACATGCCGCAAGGCTGGCTGCACACAGCAGCAACGCCAGACATTGTTGGTTTCTTTGATTCTTCATTATTTAATCATAAATCTTCATTGCACAATTATCTTCTGCCCGGCAGCGATGTAGTAGCCGCGCGGCAGAGACAGCATAGTAGTGCTGGCATTCAGTTGCAGCACGCGGAACAGTCTGCCGTCCAGTCTGTACAGCGGCAGCGTACGCGCGTTGGCGCTCTGCACGCACAGCAGACTGTCGTGACTGCTGAAGCTGATGTCCTGCTGTGGCGCTGTGGCCATAGCAGCCTGGACACCATCGACCAGTGATGTGAGATAGTATAGTCCGCTGGCATGACTACGCAGCATGGGCGAGAACTCAGTGCCGCGATACTGGCCCAGTTGCTGGCCTGTCCACATATCGGTGATTGTAACCTCTGCATCGGCATCGTAGCCAAGAGCCGTAAGGTCGAGTGTCACAGCTGCTTCTGCAGAAGGAACGGGATCAGAGGTGAACACACGGAACTCCATGGTTGCACCTGACGAGCGTCCCTTCACATCGTCGTCGTGACCTACGAGCGAGCGGAACTTCACATAGTTGTGGCCTGCCGGCAGTGTGTAGACAATCTGCGACGGAGCGTTGCAGCCTATACCTTTATTATATTGTGTGCCGTCAATCTTCATTGCGTTGCCGTCATTGTTTGTACCCTTGCGCGGATTCATGCTCCAGCCATTCGCGGGATTGGCATCCCATGTCAGGTCAGTAAGCGGCGTCTCATGCCCTTCAGCATCTATGAGCACTGGCGTTGCCCAGTCGGCATGGTCGTAGTCGAAGCCATCGCCTCCATTGGTCACCACCAGATAGAGCTTCTCTGCACCTGCTATATCAGCCTCGATGACATCGGACTGCTGCTTGAGTGGCGAGCTGATGTATCGGCTCACAGCTACCTGCTTGTCGGGATCCACACGCACCGTTTTGGAGCCGGCATTGGCGTCGGTCACCTCTGCACGCAGTGTCGGATCATAGCTGAACACCATGAACTCCACACTCGACTTTGAGCCTTGGTCCGTGCCAGTGTTGTCTATGCCGGCCAAGGCCGTGAAGCGTGTCACGGGCTGGTCGAAGTCGAAGGTGATGCAGGAGTTGGCATGTGTGGCAAAGCCTGTGTCGTACTTCGTGCCGTTGATGCTCAGCTTGCCGCCATTGAGGTTCTTGTTGACAGCCAGACTGCCCCACCCCTGCGTAGCTCGTCCACGCTGCATGGTCGTAAGTGAGGCTGTTGTACCATCTGCGAATGTCACCGTCGGGTCTATCCAGTCGGCATGGTCGCTGTCGTAGCTATCGCCGCCATCGGTCACCACCAGGCAGAGCGACTTCGTGCCTTTAGGCAGCTGAACATCGACTTCGGTCTGATAACCTGTGGTGAGGTAGGATATGGTGCCACTGCGGTAAAGCACATTCTTGGTGGATACGAATTCCGAGCCACCAGTGTTGAACAGTGCTGCATAGCGGGCTCCGGTCTCAGGGTCATCGGCAGCCCACACTATGTGACCGTCCACTGAGCTTATCTGGCGGTTGTTCTGCGAGTAGTGGTGCATACGCAGCACATCGGTATTAGTCAGCAGGCGGTTCACCTCAGGGGTATTGTCCGGCATATTGCCACCGAACATCAGCGGTGAGCGGAATATAGTCCACAGGTTCATCATTGTATATTGTTCGTCTGTGGTCAATCCGCACTGGCGGTCTGCTCCGCGCTCACCACGGATGCTGATATGTCCTAGTGGCAGCATGTCGGCATCAGGCCAAGTGCCCTCTGCAATGTAAGGTGCCCAGCGTGCACACACTTGGAACTGATAGTTCAGCTGGCTCCAGTTGTCCCAGAAATCGTCCACTGTGCGCCACATGTTGGCATGTGTCTTAACATGTTCCACACGGTCCAGTGGAGTCTCGCCTGGCGATAGGCTGAGCACAATAGGCCGTCCCGTCTGGTCTATGGCACGACGTATCATCTCTATCTCTGCCGTATGGTATGGGCGGCTCAGGTCGTCAATCTTTACAAAGTCCACGCCCCACTCGGCATACATATCAAAGCACGAGTTGTAGTACTCCTGCGCTCCAGCCTTGCGATAGTCCACCTTGTAGTTGTCGCGCAGCCATGTGCAGGCAGAGTCGGTGCTGTATATCTGATCGCAGGTGATGCCGTCCGTACCCTTCACCGGACACTTCCGCGTCACGGCCAGCTTGGGCAGTCCGCGCATCAGGTGTATGCCGAACTTCAGCCCCTTGGAGTGCACATAGTCAGCCAGAGGCTTGAATCCTGCGCCGTTGGCACTGCTCGGGAAACGGTTAGGGGCTGGGATGTAGCGTCCCCACTCGTCCATGTCGTATATCGGATTGGTCTGATTGTAGCCCCCGGCCTTGTCGTTCTCCACAAACCAGCGTATATCAACGACCACATATTCCCATCCGTACTGCAACAGATGTTCGGCCATGTAGTCGGCATTGGCCTTCACCTCGCTCTCCACCACCGTGGGTCCGTAGCAATCCCACGAATTCCAACCCATAGGCGGGGTCTGCGCCCATTGCTTGAATGTCAGGTCACCCTCTTGCGCCGTAACGCTATTGCCAATCAGCAGCATTGCAGCTGTCAGCCATGCGGAAAATAGTTGTCTCATATATGTCTTCTTGCAATTGCGCTGCAAATATACATTTATTTTATGAATCACGAATGATGCCACAGTTCTTTCATCATTTATTTCTTACAGCACACGCCACTACATGCATAATGATACACGCAAATGGAACTCATTCTCGTTAAATAAAGCTAAATGAATGCAATCCCTTTGGCCATGAAAGCCAATATCTTTAGCTTTGCATAATGAGAGAAACGAATATAGGCCTATAGGCCAATAGCAGAACAAAGGTTAACCAATAAAACAGAGAAAGGAGCAACAAAATGAAGAAAATCATTCTCAGTGCCATAGCAGCACTTATCACCATCACAGCATCGGCTCAGTTCGAAACTGGAAAGTCGTACATCAGCGCCAGCACATCGTCATTAGGACTGGGCTACAGCAAGTGTGAGAAACTATGCTTCGACATCAACCTCAACGGCGGCTACTATCTGGCACAGGACTGGCTGGCATACGGACGTGTAGAATATACTCATCGTCACCATGTGGACAACATCGGTCTTGGTATGGGAGTACGCTACAACATTGAACAGAACGGACTCTACGTGGCCTGCGGAGCACTCTACGAGCACGCCACCAAGAGCGTGAACAACGTGTTCTTGACACCAGAAGTGGGCTACACATTCTTCGTGAACCAGTACATCACCATAGAACCCGCTGCATACTACAATCTGTCGCTCAACGACTTCTCCGACGCATCCAAGGTGGGAGTGAAGCTGGGCCTCGGATTCTACTTTTAAGTGACATCAATCACTAACCATACTTACCTTATGAAAACGAACCTAAGTTCACAAATTACACTCGACCGCGTGTCGCCACGCTACTATCGTCCAGGAGGAAACATTGAACGCTCCGTGCTGACACGATTTGAGAAACTTCCCACCGACATCTATGCCAATGCCGAGGAAGGGGCGACAGAGGTAGCGCTGAAGATTGCAGCCGCCATACGCCAGCGCCAGCGCGAGATACGTGCCTGCACTATGGCATTCTCAGGAGGCGCCACACTGACAGAGGTCTTCAACCAGCTGGTGCGTATGCACGAGGAAGAGGGACTCAGTTTCCAGAATGTAGTGGTGTTCGTGACCTACGAGTACTATCCACTGCCTGCCGACTCTGCAGCCAGCAACATACAGATGCTCAAGGAACAGTTCTTCGACCGTGTGGACATCCCCGCACAGAACATCTACCCGATAGACGGCAGCATTCCTCAGGAGCGCGTCACAGAACATTGCCGCGCCTATGAGCACATGATAGAAGAAATGGGCGGCATAGACATCATGCTACTGGGTATAGGTCGCATGGGCAATGTGGCCATGAACGTGACAGGTTCGCAGCGGAACTCGCACACACGACTGGTGCTGCTTGATGAGACCTGCCGCAACGAGGCCGTCAAGGTGTTCGGTGCCGAGGGCAACGTGCCAGTATGCGCCATCACCATGGGTATGTCCACCATACGTCAGGCAAAGAAGATATACTTGCTGGCATGGGGTGAGGAGAAAGCAGAGGTCATCAAGAATGCCGTCGAAGGCGAGATAACCGATTCACAGAGTGCCACATTCTTGCAGATGCACAACAACGTACAGGTAGTGCTCGACCTCAGCAGCGCAGCCAACCTGACACGTATACGCCGTCCATGGCTCGTGACATCGTGCGACTGGGATGACAAGCTCATCCGCTCCGCTATAGTATGGCTCTGCCAGAAGACACAGAAGCCTATCCTCAAGCTCACCAACAAGGACTATGCCGAGAACGGTCTGGGCGAACTGCTGGCTCTCTACGGTTCTGCCTACGACGTGAACATAAAGATCTTCAACGACCTACAGCACACCATCACAGGCTGGCCAGGTGGTAAGCCCAATGCCGACGACACCTATCGTCCGGAGCGTGCAGAACCTGCACAGAAGCGCATAATCATC
The DNA here is from genome assembly GCA_937910905.1 of uncultured Prevotellaceae bacterium. Lineage (GTDB taxonomy): Bacteria > Bacteroidota > Bacteroidia > Bacteroidales > Bacteroidaceae > Physcousia. The sequence continues at coordinate 4,220 of CALEPV010000019.1, read as the reverse complement.
TTCTCCCCCCACCCCGATGACGATGTAATCTCGATGGGCGGCACACTGCAGCGACTTGTCAAGCAGCACCACGAGGTACACGTGGCCTACGAAACCTCTGGCAACATAGCCGTAGGCGACGAAGAGGTATTCCGCTTCATGCACTTCGTGCGCGGCTTCAACAAGTTGTTCGACGAGGGCAAGAACGAAGTCATCAACACACGCTACAAGGAATTCACGGACTTCATTGCCAACAAGAAGCCAGAGGACTTCGACACACGCGACATCCTAGAGGTGAAAGGCCTCATACGTCGAGGCGAAGCCCGCATTGCATCCATGTACAGCGGCATACCTTTAGAGCGCGTACACTTCCTCAACCTGCCGTTCTACGAGACTGGCAAGATACAGAAGAACCCCATCTCCGAAGCCGATGTTGAGATCGTACTGCAACTGCTGCGCGAGATACAGCCTCACCAGATATTCGTAGCTGGCGACCTAGCCGACCCGCACGGCACACATCGTGTGTGCACAGATGCCATTCTCGCCGCCATCGACCTGGAGAAGGAAGCAGGAGCCGAGTGGCTGAAGAACTGCCGCATCTGGATGTATCGCGGAGCATGGGCAGAATGGGAGATTGAGCACATCGAGATGGCAGTGCCCATCAGCCCGGAGGAGCTGCGTACCAAGCGCAACGCCATACTCAAACATGCCAGTCAGATGGAGTCGGCACCGTTCTTAGGCAACGACGAGCGCCTCTTCTGGCAGCGTGCAGAGGATCGCAACCACGCCACGGCAGAGCTTTACAACCATCTAGGCCTTGCTGCCTACGAGGCTATGGAAGCTTTCGTGCAGTACCATCCGCTCTAATGTGGCAAATGTAAAAAAGTGACCATGAAAAAGGCAATAGTGCAATAACTCAGTAACAATCACAAAACGATGAAAAAGAAATTTATTTGCGCCGTGTGCGGCTACATCTATGAAGGCACAGAGGCACCCGAAAAATGCCCCATCTGCAAAGCTCCAGCCAGCAAGTTCTCGGAACTGAAGGAAGAGGGCGAGACAACCTACGCCACAGTCCACCGTATTGGCGATGGCAAGCCTGAGGGCGTCAGCGAGGAAATGATCAACGACCTACGCAACCACTTCAATGGCGAATGTGGCGAAGTAGGCATGTATCTGGCTATGGCCCGCCAGGCTGACCGCGAAGGCTATCCAGAGATTGCAGAGGCATTCAAGCGCTATGCCTTCGAGGAAGCCGACCACGCCAGCCGCTTTGCCGAACTGCTGGGTGAGTGCGTATGGGACACTAAGACCAATCTTGAGAAGCGTGCTGCAGCAGAGGCTGGTGCTTGCGAGGACAAGTTCCGAATCGCCAAGAACGCCAAGGCTGCCGGCTTTGATGCCATCCACGACACCGTTCACGAAATGGCCAAGGACGAAGCACGCCACGGTGCAGGCTTCGCAGGTCTGCTGAAGCGCTACTTTGGATAGCCGTATCTGACGCTATCGAGACTACATAGCCCGCCAATGGAGTTCACAGCAAACTGTGATTTCATTGGTGGGCTCAATGATTACACATCTTACCTTAACACCTCGCGTACATCCCTTGAGCGAACCAGCAGCATTGGCTAATTTCTGACATTACTGTCCCTTGACATTCGAAAGATAGCCTTTTTCGAAAGCAGCGGGGAACAGGAACTTGGATTCACGGTCCTTGAACTTCACGAAGATATAGTTGTCGTCCAATGACACAATCTGCCCTCGCCCGAAACTCTTGTGAACGACCTCGTCGCCAACGCTCAGCCGTTCCCAGGGAGTTTCCTTCGGTGCAGGTTCTTCCACTTTCGGTTCTTCCATCGGCATCGGTGAGTCCTCTTCCTCTGTCAGCTCTTCCTCAGGCATCTGTGCTTCCTCTTTTCCAGCCGGTTCCTCCTTTTCTGCCGTAATGTCCATCACCGTATCCCAGCCACCGACAACGGTTCCTGTGTGCGTGTTGATACCCGCGTATTCGAGCGACGAGTCCTCGTAGCGCTTGAACTTATACACGGCATCGTTCATTAGGTCGCTGTTGAACACGCCCAGGCTCACCAGCAGGCTGAAGTCCTTCAGCGTCAGTCCCGTCACCTTGCGGAACAGGTCCGGTTCCAGCTGCATGATGACATCCTTAAGCGAGTATTCCCTGAAATCCGTGAGGTACATGAACACAGGTATGCGTGTGGCAAACTTGATGAGCTTCTCCTGAATCTCCTTGCGCTTGCTCTTGTATTCCTTCTCTTCGTCTGTCAGTTGCTTCTTCTCCTTGGGTGTCATCTGGCTCGGGTCTTTCGACTTCTTGGTCTGCCTGACGTGTTCCGACTTGTTGATGATGGTCTCGATGTCGGCATTCAGGCTGCGGAAGCCCTCGATGTTCATCAGTGCCTTCATCGCCTCCGGATTGTTCAGCAACCGCTGCAGGGTGGTGTTGTCCACATTCACCAGCACGGCACTCTCCCAGCGGCGGGCCAGCAAGGTGGCCGTCGTGCCGCTCATGGCCATATCCAGTACGCCGGCGGCATCAATCTCCTTCATTGACGACCCGTCGTAGGCCAGGATGGGCAGGAACTTTATGAACTCCTCCACCTTCTTCTCCGGGTTGCTTTCCTCCACATTCAGCTGGCAACTGTATTCCTCCACCTGCCGAAGGGCACGGTTGGGCGCAAAGTCGAAGACATAGCAGAGGGGCTTCAGGATGACCTCCTCGCCCTCTGCGTTCTTCGTCGTCCAGGGCGACTGCACACGAAAGGCTGCCTGGAAATAGGTCTCCGGCGAGGTGGTGTTTCTGAGCATCAGGATGCCCGTCCAGGGTTTCACGGTCACGCCGGTAGAGAGTTTGCCGCACGACAGCGTGATTGTCTTCGTCCGTTGAGGGTCGCCCATTGCCTGATAGACCGGCTCCACCGCCTTGGCACCCATGCCGGCCTCGTTGCCTGCTGCCACGATGACCTCATAGTCGTCGAAGAAGCGGTTGGCTCGCTTTCTCAGCAGCTGGGCCATCGCCCTGCATGCAGCCACGGTAGGCAGGAACCAGTAGGTGTGCTGAAGGTAACTCAGCAGACGGCTGTCCGAATATGGCATGGGCGGTTTCTCCTTGCCCTGCTTCAGTTCCGTCACGATATGCTCGGTATAGGCACCACGTATCAGGTCGAGCCACTTCTGCACATACTCTTCATGCAGGAAATAACTCCCCTCGCCTTTTGGAGAAAGGCTACGGGTAGGCGAGCCTTGCTCGGGAATGGGGGTGGGGGTGAGGCTTTCAGCACGGAAGAACTCATTCAGGTCGAACTCGTCGAACTCTCCCTGCGAGGCAATCTCGCTGATGCTCTCCGGCATCTGGTAAGTCAGCATAACCATCTTGGGCAGTTGGGCGTAAGGATTATCAGGTCCTTGCCACTTCTCCTTTTCCGCCTGCTCGTCGGAGTACGTCCAGTTATAGATCTGTTCCTCGATGAACTCGCCTGTGGATATGGCTCGGAAAGGCGTACCGGAAAGATAAAGGTACGCGCCTGTGCGAAGGGGCATCAGTCCCTCGTCGTAGAGTTCCCGCGCTTCCACCTCCTTCGCAGAACCGGCATCCTCCGTGAGGATTTCACCGGCCTCTACGGCACGTCCGAGCGCAGGGTCTTTCTTGTCGTAGAAGTTCTTGGCATTCCTGCCCCAGGCACCGTAGTGGTATTCGTCCAGCACGATGCAGTCCCAGTCGATGGTCTGAATCCATTCGTTGGTGGCCTTGATACCGCCCATCGTATTCTTTCCCAGCACGTCCTGGAAGGAAGCAAAGCACACAAAGGGCCGATGCTCATTCACACGGTTGAACTCCCGGTCCTCCTGCTTCTGGCAGAACTGCCACCCTGCGAAGTCCTTATGCGTGAGCAGGTCTTCCTCCCAGGCCGTCTTCACGGCAGGCTTGAAGGTCAGCACCAAGACCTTTGTCCATCCCATCTTCAGAGCCAGCTGATAGGTAGTAAAGGTCTTGCCGAAGCGCATCTTTGCATTCCAGAGGAAGTGCGGCGTCAGTCCTCGGTTGTCAGGGTCTTTCCTGAAGGCGGTAAAATAGGCAGCCGTTTTCTCGACGGCCTTTGCCTGCTCCGGTCGCATCTCGAAGTCGCAGATGCGTTCCGTCATGCTGTCGCGCCGTTCCATCGCGGCGTGGATGGCCCGCTCCACGTCTTTCACGTCGCAGCGGAACCACTCGCCAAAGGGAT
>CALEPV010000018.1 GCA_937910905.1 uncultured Prevotellaceae bacterium | reverse complement strand
CGTTATGGGAATTGGCTGCGGCATAACAGGAAGGTGTATAATGCGGGGGAGATGATACCCCTCAGTCCCTTCGTGACAGCTCCCCTAAACAGGGGAGCAGCCGGGTGGAGAGGTTTGAGGAGCTGCTGGAGCTGATGGAACGGCATCGGCATAAGAATCAATATGAATGATGACGACGAAACAATGTCAGGCAGAGATGGCAGAAGGGAAAGGAATGTGTTAAAAAATGAGAGAAAGTTTGAAAATTATTCAGCCATATAAATAAAAAGTCGTATCTTTGCGGCTGAATAATTTGGTCGAAACATGAAGGATGTAATAGTTGCAAGAGAAAAGGAACAGCTTGTTCTTGAGGGGCTTCTGAATGAGCCGACGGCTCAGTTCTTGGCTGTGTATGGACGCAGAAGAATCGGTAAAACGTTCCTGATAAGGGAGTATTTTGACGATCGGTTCGCGTTTAAACATACGGCGGTTTCGCCTTTAGAACTGAGAGAGCGTGATAAGGAGGGGGAACTGCTGTATCGCATACAGCTGAACGAGTTTGCCGCGTCGCTTCGCAAATATGGCGGCAAGGACGAGTCGCCTATCAAGGACTGGTTTGAGGCTTTCCATCGGTTGGAGCGGCTTTTGGAAAAGAAGCGTGGCAAGGGCAAGATGGTAGTGTTCATCGACGAGCTGCCTTGGCTGGACACGCCAAGGGCGAATTTCCTGTCGGCATTTGAGCACTTCTGGAATGACTGGGGCTCGGGCAGGCATAATCTGCTGCTGGTGGTGTGCGGAAGTGCGACGAGCTGGATGCTGGACAATCTGATTAACAACAAGGGCGGATTGTACGGCAGGACTACACGCGAGATGCATCTGCATCCTTTCTCGCTGTGTGAGACGGAGGTGTATCTGCACAGGAGGGGTGTGACGCTGGACCGCTATGATGTGGTGCAGTCGTATATGCTGACGGGCGGCGTGGCTTACTATCTGTCATACTTCCTGCCGGGACGGTCGCTGGCGCAGAACATCGATGGGTTGTTCTTCGAGGAGAATGGTTTCCTGCAAACGGAATTTGACCGTCTTTTCACTTCGCTTTTTGCTGACAATGACGGCTACCGGAGGATTGTGGAGGTGCTGGGCAGAAACCGCTATGGTCTGACCCGGGAGAAGGTGGCAGCGGAAGCTGATATTGCGCTGGGCGGTACGTTGAGCAAGATGCTGAGGGCACTGGTGAAGAGCGACTTGGTAACGACGTACTGGAATTTCGGGGAGTCGAAGAAGGTGCAGTATTATAAGCTGACGGATATGTTCTGCCTGTTCTATATGGGGTTCGTGCAGCGTAATCCATCGAACAACCGGACATTTTGGGCAGACAACCAGAACAGCCCCAAGTTGAACTCGTGGCGTGGGAGGGCTTTTGAGGATGTGTGCTTCGTGCATCAGCGGCAGATAAGGCGTGCGCTGGGGATAGACGGTGTTCAGGCTGAGGTGTATCCCTGGCACGAAAGCGGAAACGGGGATGCGGCGGGTGCGCAGATAGATATGCTGATTGACAGGGCCGACAGGGTGATGAACCTGTGCGAGATGAAGTTTTCGCAGGATGATTTCACGATTTCGAAGGACTACGACGAGCGGTTGCGGAGGAAGTTGGCCGTGTTGATGGAACGTACTGGTGGCAAGCGGAATATACAGGTGACAATGGTGACGACATTCGGGCTGAAACAGAATATGTATAGCAGCCGTGTACAGAGGGTGGTGACGCTGGAAAATTTGTTTAGTATATGACATGAATGCTTTGCCTCGATAAAGTTCGTCTGAACTGCTACGATTATCGGTTAATCCACGCGGTTATGCAGGTGACCCGGAAAGGCGGCAGGGTAGAGGTCTATCTGGGCACTCGTGACGAGCTTGGGGCCGACTTCGTCTCAGGCGAGGTGCTCGAGTCCGGACTCAAGGGCGTGCTGCCCGGCATCACCATAGAGGCTGCCGATGAACAGGACATGCTGCAAGCTTTTACACCAGAGAAAATCCAGTTGGGCGGCAGGTCTATCACTTTCCGGCGTGCCGTACCAAGGAATTTTGCCATCTTCCTCGGCATGTGGTGCTGGTTTTGTTGCGTCGGGGCTGTCGGGGCTGATGTGCTGCTTGATCTTCCAGCCCAAGGCTGCTACGAGGATGGTGGTTATAGGGCTGAGGATGTTGAAGAAGCAGTATGGCAGGTAGGCTATGGTGGGCACTCCGAGTACTGTGCTTTGGGTCATGCCACAGGTGTTCCAAGGTACGAGGACGCTGGTCACGGTGGCTGCGTCCTCGGCAGTACGGCTCAGCAGGCGCGGTTCGAAGCCTCGCTGCTGGTAGACGCGCTGGAACATGTTGGCTGTGAGGACGATGCTGATGAACTGGTCGCCTGTGGTGATGTTGAGGAACAGTCCTGTGCCGACGGTGGATGACACCAGCCCCACGCGGTTTCTGACCCAGTGTATGACCACACGGGTGATGCTGCCTATCATGCCGCTGGCTACCATGACGGCACCGAAGCACATGGCGCAGATGATCAGCCAGATGGTGTTCAACATACCTGTCATACCGCCTGTCGAGACCAGTTCGTTGAGTTCGGCGTAGCCGGTGTCGATGGCTGTGCTGCCGTAGTACGTGATGGCCAGGCCCTTGGTGAGTGCTGCCGGAGTACTCAACGTGGCATCGGATGCTATCTGAATGAGGAGGTGGGGCTGCAGGACGAGGGCTGTGAGGCCTGCCATGAGTGCAGAGAGGAACAGTACGATGAGCGAGGGCACGCGTTGGACGATGAGTACTGCGGTGAGCAGGGGCACGAGGAGCGTCCAGAGTGAGATGTTGAAGGTTGAGGCGAGGCCGGATGTGTACTGTCCCACATGGATTATGGCATTGCTGTCTGAACCTACGCCAAGAATGGCAAAGAGGATGAGGGTGATGCCGAAGGAGGGTATGGTGGTGAACATCATGTAGCGGATGTGGGTGAAGATGTCCACACCTGTGGTGGATGATGCCAGGATGGTGGTATCGCTGAGGGGTGACATCTTATCGCCGAAGTAGGCTCCTGAGATGATGGCTCCTGCTGCTATTGCCTCGTTGATGCCAAGGGCGTGGCTGATGCCCAGCAGCGCCACACCGATGGTGGCTATGGTGGTCCACGAGCTGCCGGACAGCAGGGATACGAGTGCACAGATGAAGCAGGCGCAGACGAGGAAGAACTGTGGCGAGAGTAGCTGCACACCGTAGTAGATGAGTGTCGGCACCACGCCACTGACCATCCACGAACCCGACAACATACCTACTGCCAGCAGGATGAGTATGGTTATGGCTACTCCGCCCATCGTCTTGGCAATCTGATGTTCGAACTTGCGCCAAGGCACGCGGTAGAAGACCATGGAGATGAAGATGCATGTGGCCATAGCCATAATCAGAGCCACCTGACTGCCACCTGTCAGCGAGTCGCTGCCAAACAGCGTGATGACAACCGTCAGCAGCCCTATGAGCACCACGAGTGGTATGGTTGAGATGAGAGGGGAGGGTGTGTTCATATCGCATCAAACAGTTGCTGCCATTGCTGCATGACATTCTTTACGTCGAACCTGCTCACGGCGCTATGTGCGGCGCTGCTCATCTGCCTGCGTAGGGCATCGTCTGTGATGAGTCTGTCCAGAGCGCCGGCAAAACTGTCGACATCGCCGTCGGGTACCAGCAGACCGTTCTCGCCGTCGGCAACCAGCTCGCGCGGTCCTGTGGGGCAATCCATAGCCACTACGGGCAGGGCGCACGCCTGAGCCTCGATAATCACCATGCCGAAGCCTTCGAACCGCGAGCTCAAGGCATAGATGTCGTGGCAGAGGTACTGGCTGCGGATGTCGGCGGCAGCAGGCTGCAGACGCAGTGATGTGCCGTCGTACGAGCCATCGTCCGGTAGCAAGCCCAGCGATACGGCCTGGGAGCGATACGGCTCGCGGTCGCCGCTGCCGTAGATGTCCAGACGCCAGCCTGCGTGCTTCGGTGCTATCCTGCTCCAGGCTTCGATGAGCAGGTCGATTCCTTTCTGATAGCTGTAGCGTCCTACGCACATTACTGCACCTCCGTCGCTGTGGCTGCTGCGCTGGCTCAGCTCGGCATCGGTAGCCAGGCGGAATGGCAGCGGATTGGGGATGCAGTGCACATTGGTCAGCTCCGGCCACTGGGTCAGTTCGTGCGGAGTCAGTACGACGAGTGCATCCAACCGCTTTACCTTCGCCACAAGCTGGCGTGTCCATATCTTTGACAGCCATTGCTTCAAGCGATTGTTCTCATTGGCCTCGAAATTGCGGTAATGACTGCGTGTGACGTGCAACTCGCCAATCTTGCGGCTACCGTCAGGTATGGAGTTGAGGAAGTTTATCTCGCGCCGCATGGTGGACACTACGATGTCGGCTTTCATCTGCAGCAGGCATTGCCGCAAGGCCCGACGGAACTGCCTCATGCCCCAGATGTATATCCATGCTCGATGCCACAGCGGGCGGTTCCACATCCTTTCAAAGCCGATGTCCAGCTGTACCACCTTCACACGTGGCGACAGCGGATAGAACGGTTCTTTGCCGGCACCGTCGGTGAGGACGACGGTGACATCGTGCCCCAGCACATCGGCCAGATAGTTGACCTTCGTGGTGAGTACGCGCTCCACGCCGCCTGCCAGATAGAGGGAGGGAGTACAGTATGCAATCTTCAGTGCCATCGGGCGTAGGAACAATTAACTATAGACTCTCAACTCGGTCGGAGAGAGTGCGGCTGCGCTGTATGAGGGCTTGTATCTTGTTGTTCAGCTCGTCCTGACGCAGCAGGCGGTCCAGGTTGATGTGCATACGGTAGCGCCAGTAGTGGTGTGGATCGGCAGGGATGTTGATGCGCTCTGCACCTGCATCGGCACGGCGCAGACGCTCATCTATCGACATCCAGTCCTGCCACGACAGCAGGCACAGCATAGATGGTGAGAACAGATGCCGGCTTACAATCTCCTCTGCCAGCCAGCCGCTCAGCTCGGCAGGAGCCTTGCCGTCCTTCTGGAGCACTTGGTTGTAGTAGGCTTGGCGGCGTTCTGCGTCCTCGCTCCACCACATGCGCAGTGTAGGCATGTCGTGGGTGAAGCAGGTGGCTACGCTGAGGTAGGGATTCTGTGTCAGCTGGCCAAAACGCACACCGTAGGCCTTCGGCATTGCCTGAATCTCGAGTGACAGAATACCTAGGTCGTGCAGCACCGACGGCACGCATTCCGGCACCATGCCCAGGTCCTCGGCACAGGCCAGCATGTTGGTGCTCTGAATCATGGTGGGCAGCTTCTTCATGGCTTCATCGCGCCAGAAGTCGTTGTGTCGCTCGAAGAAGAAGCGGTGATAGAGTGTGGTGAAAGCCTTGCGGTCGTGCTCGCGCAGGTTTTCTACGGGCATATCGTTGATGGCATTGATGCGCGGGTGGTACTTGCCTCGCTCGCGGTGGTCCTCGAGGAACAGCACATTAGTGCACAGACGCATTAGCCCTGCTCGCACGGCGGCTGTGACGGCATCCTGCGGCAGGTCGGCTATCAGCCGTTGTGTCTCCACCTCCGGCTTCAGGTCGTAGCGCCCGTTGCCGCGGGTGTTGAGGTAGGTCTTCTTCACCTGTGTGGCTTCGCGCCCGAACAGTTTCTCCAGTATGGCATCGGTGATGTATGGACGTGTGTACAGGTTGTCGCGCCAGGGCAGGCCCATGTCTTCAATCTCGTCTACGCTCATCGGGAGGGCAGGGTAGAACTGTCCCAACAGCCCCGATACTGCCGAGCATGGTATCTCCCAGATGCGGAAGAATCCCAGCACGTGGTCAATGCGGTAGGCATCGAAGTACTGGCTCATGTGTCTGAATCGCTTCTGCCACCAGCTGTAGCCGTCGCGTGCCATAGCGTCCCAGTTGTAGGTGGGGAAGCCCCAGTTCTGCCCATCGGCAGCGAAGTCGTCGGGTGGGGCACCGGCTGAGAATGTCATGTTGAACAGTTCCGGCTCTGTGCGTGCCTCCACGCTTCTGGGGCTGATGCCTATGGGTATGTCGCCCTTCAGTGCCACACCGTGCTGGTGGGCGTAGGTGGTGGCAGCCAGCAGTTGTACGTGGAGCACGTACTGTATGTAGTAGTGCAGTCGCAGGTCGTCGCCGCCTCTGAGCTCGGCGTATGGACGGAGCCAGTGCTCGTTGTCGGCGGTGAATGTCTGATAGGCAGGTGTGGCGGCTGTGCGCTCGAACTCCTGAGCACACAGCGCCTGCAGATAGCGCATCTTGGCTGTGTTCACACCCTCGTAATCGATGGCTTCCAGAGCGTTCAGCCGCCGGAACTCGGCTTGCAGCTCGGCAGCCAGTTTCTTGTCCTTGAGTGCCGGCAGCTGGCGTATGTCGGCATATTGCGGGTGCAGGGCATAGACGCTCACGGCGTTGTAGGGATAGCAGTCGTGCCATGTGCCTGTCTGCGTGGTGTCGTTGATGGGCAGCAGTTGCACCATCTTCATGCCTGTGCGTGCCGCCCAGCGAGCCATCTTCTTCAGGTCGCCGAAGTCGCCTACGCCCTGGCTGCCTTCGGTGCGGAGTGAGAACACGGGTATCACCACTCCTGCGGCTTTCCATCGTTGTGATGGCAGGCGGATGAGGCCGTCGCCCTGAATTTGGGTGAAGGGCTGTGCAGGTCTCGGGTTGGGTATTTCGGCGCGGCGGTTGGCACCCTCCTCCCACCGCAGCAGTTCGCCCGTCTCGGCGCTGACCACTACGTATTTATACTCTATGATTCCCTGCAGAGCTGTGGAGTCGATGGCCAGACGCCATTCCGATCCTCCTGTCAGCACCATCCGCAGGGCGTGCTCTGGATGCCAGTTTCCGAATATGGGCTGGCTGCCTGCTATAGCCAGTGCCTCGCCGTCGGCCAGCTGGGGTGCCAGTACCCGCAGCAGGAGCGTCTGCGGGAAGAAGGGTTGAAACGTTGAAACATTGAAACGTTGAGACGTTGAAACGTTGGAAGGTTGAAACGTTGGGAGAGGCATGGTGTTGAGCACCGCTGCCGTGAACAGGTGCGCATCCTGGGGCCTGTCCTGCCATGCATCGGGCATAAGGTAGGTGCGCTGCTGCTGGGCGAGGAACCTGCGTGGTGCCTGGCACCATTCGCGCCGCACCTCCACTCCGTCGCGTAGCACAGTGTAGTAGTACTCGAAGCTCTGCACTCCTGCCTGCTGTGCTATGGTCTCGCCTGTCCACAGCTCGCCGTCGTGGCTCTCTAGCGCTAGCGTAAAGTTCTGGCTACGATCGTGTTGCAGGTGGTAGCTGATGCGCACGGCTATGCTCTCGCCCCAAGCCGTGCGGTATCTGATTTGAAATCGGAGTCGCATAGATAATTGGATTTGTACATTTTTGCGCGTAAAGTTAAGTATTCTACTTGATACTGCTGTGCACGCGAGGGCATTAATTTGCTCTTGGCATAAAAGATTGCATATTATGTGGTGATTTGCTTGCGAATGTCTGTGCCATCATCTACCTTTGCTATCAGAAATAAGAAAGCGCATAGCCGCATCGGTTCGACTGGGAGACTCATCAATTAGAATCAGAAAGCCGAGAACGCTTCACACGCCAATGGCGGGCTGCGCCAATCCTTCGCGGAGAGGTAACTTCCTTAACCGGGAGCCGGCAGATTACAAAGGGTGTGGGCACTCAAAACCTTAATACTCGGAGTTCTCATCACATCGCCGATGCGGCTTTTTTGTGTCTTTGCTCCATAGTTGCAGGATTATTACTACCTTTGCGCGCTAAACCATAAAACTCAGATAAAAGACAGAGCAAGATGAATCTGATAAAGGACAAATCTTTCGGCGGCGAGCGTCCGCTGTTTGGCATCAAGGACACACGGCTTGAGAATGTGACAATCACCGAGGGCGAGAGCGGCATCAAGTGCTGCCAGAACATTGAGGCTGACCATTGCCATTTCATCGGCAAGTACCCCTGGTGGCATGTGGACGGAAGCCTCGTCACCAACTGCCTGTTTGAGGTCGGGTCGCGCTCGGCCATTTGGTACAGCAACGACATGACTATGCGCGACTGCCGCATAGATGCTCCCAAGTTCTTCCGCGAGATGCATAATCTCACGGTGGAGCGCGTCAGCTTCGACGATGCCGACGAGACCTTTTGGCGCGTCAAGGGCCTGAAGATACGCGACGTGAAGCTGCATGAGGGCACATATCCGTTCATGTTCTGCGAGGATGTGGATGTCGATGGCTTGGAGAGCGACTCGAAGTATGTGTTTCAGTACGTGAGGAACGCTGTGATACGCAATGCACGCATCTTGACCAAGGATGCCTTCTGGGAGACGGAGAACGTCACTATCTACGAATCTGTGCTCGACGGCGAGTTCCTCGGCTGGCACTCTAAGAACCTGCGCCTCGTGCGTTGCCACATAGCTGGCGAGCAGCCCTTGTGCTACATCGACGGCCTCACGCTGGAGGACTGCACCTTCGATCCCGCCTGCGACCGCGCCTTCGAGGACAGCCGCAACATCGATGCCACCATCCGCGGCAGCATAACAGAAGTGAAAAACCCCATCAGTGGCCGCATCGTAGCCGGCAGCGTGGGCCGAGTCACGATAGACGAGTTCATCAAGCAGCCCGCAAACTGCGCAATAGAAACCCACCCCGAGCTTGTATAACAATCTATTATGGATAAAGTGAATTCATCATCCTCCAATCATCATTCTTCATTCATCACTTCATTCGACACCCCCATCCAACGTCGCGGCACCAACTGCGTGAAGTGGGACGAGTGCGATGACCCCGATGTGCTGCCCATGTGGGTGGCCGATATGGACTTCGCCACAGCTCCGTGCATCATGGAGGCTTTGCGCCGCAGGCTGGAGCACGGAGCCTTTGGCTACAACATCGTACCCGACAGCTTCTATAAGGCCGTAGCCGGCTGGCACGAGCATCGCCACGGATGGCACATCGAGCACAAGTGGATACAGTATACTATAGGTGTCGTGCCGGCACTCTCGGCTATCATCAAGGGACTGTGTCAGGAGGGCGACGGCGTGCTTTTCTTCACGCCTGCCTACAACTGCTTCTTCTCCAGCATCCGCAACAATGGCTGCCGTACGGTGGAACTGCCTCTCACCTGGCATGCTGGCGAGGAGCGCTATACCGTAGACTTCGAGCAGATGGAGCGTACGATAGTGGAGCAGGATGCCAAGCTGTTCCTGCTGTGCAATCCTCACAATCCCGCCTGCCGCGTGTGGACACGTGAGGAGCTCCAGCGTATGGCGGACATCTGTCTGCAGCACGGCATCATCGTTGTTGCCGACGAGATACATTGCGAGTTCGTCGACCCCGCCCTCGGCTATGCCTACACACCTTTCGGCACGGTAGCCGATGCCATGCGTGCCAGCGGACGCCAGCTGTCCTACGTGGTGGCTAATGCAGCAAGCAAGGCATTCAACATAGCCGGCCTCCAGATGGCCTACATCATCTGCCCCTCGGCAGAGATGCGCCAGCGGATAGACCGCGCCATAAACATCAACGAGGTGTGCGATGTCAACCCCTTCGGCATCATAGCCACCACAGCCGCCTATACCCGCGAGGGCGAGCAGTGGCTGGACGAGATGGTGCAGTATATCCAGCAGAACTACGCCACCTTCCGCCGCATGTTGAAGGATGCCTTCCCCCAGCTGCCCATAGCCCGTCTGGACGGCACCTACCTCGCGTGGGTCGATGTCAGCAGCCTGCCCCTATCCAGCGAACGCATAGCAGCCCAGCTACGCAGCAACCACAAGGTGTGGGTGAACCCCAGCGAAATGTACGGCTCCAAGGGCTTTCTCCGTGTGAACCTCGCCTGCCCCCGCTCGCAGGTCGAGGAAGCCACTAAGCGCATCATCGCAGGGCTGAAGGATGTAATTGAGAATGGATAATTGATAATTGACAATTACCCTGGGAGCGCAGGCGGCTCGCCTGCAACCCCCCCCTTATCCCGTCTTCTACATACGATTTTTGGAAATCTGATATCACTAATATCACTAACCGATGTAAACCTATGTATATCAAGGCCTTTGTTCCGTGCAAATGAACGTGCAAATGCGTGTAAAGTGATATCATTTTCCTCTGGGAGCGCAGGCGGCTCGCCTGCTATAACAATGCAATCAATACTTCAACCCAAATCGGTCATTAGACCAACTATTCGTTATAATATCGCCTATTATAAGTCTATTCATGCCATATCAGCATTTCTTTCGGCATCTTGTCCACATCCCTGTCTTGACGTAGCCCGCTACGCCTTCGCCAGTGATGCAGCCAATATGTTCGAAACACATACCAATCTGACATAAATCCTAATGACCGATTTGAGCTCAACAGCACGCTGTTGAACGCAGCACAGCGTGCTGTTCACCATCGTCCACCGTGCTGTAGCACTCTCTACACCGCGATGCAGCACCCTTTACACCGCGATGCAGAGCACTCATCGACACGATGATGAGCGCCCTTTTAGGTCGAACTTTTGCCGTTTTGAGCCAAATGATATCACTTTACACGCATTTGCACGCCCATTTGCACTTAAAATCCATCCTGATAATCAGCTAAATACACAGGTTAGTGATATTAGTGATATTACTTTTGGTAAAATTACATGTATATAAAGCCCCCTATCCTGGCATCTGAAGCAAAATACCAGCAAAAAATCCCCTATTCCTTAAAGATTTACCACGTCTTCTAATGGAGGCTGTGAGAAGTGCCCTTGTAATGTAGATGCAGTAACCAGTCCACGCTATACGCGCGAACCGTTATCACTGTCCTTGCATTACAATAGAAGTTTCTCACATTTCCATTAGCAAGTCGAGCATAACGCTTCGTTTTTACCAATATGTCTTTTGCGCTCCTTTCGGATTGCGACTGCAAAATTACACAAATTCTTCCGAAAACTGGCGATTATAGACAAAAATATTAAATTTTTGTGCATTTATTGGGCGAAGTGAAACGATATTGCAGGAATTTTCGTACCTTTGACCTCGAATTAAAAAATAAAAGTGGTTATCCCGATGCGGGAAAGTGCCAATGAAAAATAAAAGTGGTTATCCCGACACAGGAAAGTGCGAACGAAAAATAAAAATGGCTGTCCCGATGCGGGAAAGGGCCAACGAAAAATAGAAATGGCTGTGCCGATGCGGGACGGACGTTTTGAAAACTGATTGGGGCTGTCCCGGTGCGGGGCGGTCGGATTTGAAAAGAAAACGGAGTAACAACGATTAAAATTGAGAAGTTTATGATTAAGTTCACTGAAAAATCACTGCATTCGTATGCGATGGCGTTCTACTACTCGGCCATGCAGTCGTTCGACGGGCGAATGGTGGAGGTGGAGTCGGCACTGGAACGTCTGAACACGATGCGCACGTAGGAGCACCGCTTGTTCTTGGCGTTCGACACGGCTTACAAGAACTCGCAGAAGAACCAACTTTCGGACACTATCAAGAAAAAGGACGACGAGCGCGACAACATCGCGTTCGTGATGGAGCGCGTGGCAAAACTGT
>CALEPV010000017.1 GCA_937910905.1 uncultured Prevotellaceae bacterium | reverse complement strand
GCGTGTTAAATAAAAAACACGCGCGTGTCATTTATTTAACACGCGCGTGTTTTTTAAGCTGCAATGTGATGAATCTCTCGAAACACCACTATTCATCGGCTCCGCCGCCACCGAGCACCTGATAGAGCTCGATGGCTGCCTGTACTGTCTGCAGGCGGTTGCTGATCTGGCCGAGCTGGGCCTGTAGCAAGCCTGTCTGTGCTGTGAGCACATTCAGATAGTTGACAGAGTGGGTCACGTTGTTGGTGTAGAGGGCCTCGGTAGCCTCCACAGCATCGTGCAGGGCGGCTATCTGGCCGTCGTACAGGCTGGTCTTGGCCTGCAAGGTCTGCAGTTTGACCATAGCGGTGTTCACCTCGTTGCCTGCTGCTATTAGCTGCTGCTGGAAGCCTATCTTAGCCTCTTCCTGCTGCATCACTGCCACACGCTTCTGTGCGCGGATGCGGCCGTTCTGGAAGATGGGCTGTGTCAGGCCGGCTACGGCATTCCATATCCACTTGCCCGGATTCACTACCATCGTACCGGCACTGTTGGTGAAGCCCAGCGTGCCGCTGATATTGAGCGATGGGTAGAAGGCCGATGTAGCGATGTTCACGCCATAGAAGGCGCTGGCCAGCTTCAGCTCGGCCTGTCGTACATCAGGACGGTTGGCCAGCAGGGACATGGGCACGCCGGTGCTGACCTGTGCAGGCATCTGGAATGTGGCGAGGCTCTGACGGTCTATGTGGTGAGGTGCCTCACCCAGGATGGTGCACAGCGAATTCTCTACTTCGGTGATGCTCTCCCGCAGATCCAGCACGCTGGCCTCCACGGTGTAGCAGTTGGCTTCGGTCTGCGCCAGCGCAGCCTTGTTGCTGCGACCTGCAGCCATAAGCTGACGTGTGCGCTCCACGCTCTCGCGCCAGTTGGCTGCTGTCTGCTCGCTGATGGCCAGCTCCTCGTCCAGCATACACAGCGTGTAGTAGAGGTTGGCTATGTTGCTCACGAGGGCCTGCTGCACTGCCAGACGGCCCACGCGTGCCTGCTCGACCGACACGTCGGCTTGCTTCTTGGCGTTACGCAGGGCACCGAGGCTACCTATCTGCCACGATGCTGTCACAGGGAAGGTATAAGTCTTGCTGGGTGCTGCCCAGTCCCACGATGAGAGCTGACCCTGCGGTGTGAACACCAGGCTGGGTATGTATGCCAGCTTGGACACCGTGAGGTACTCCTGAGCCTCGCGTATCTGGAGGTCAATCTGCTGCATGGAGGCATTCTGTGCCAATCCGCGCTCGATGAGAGCCTGTAGCGTTAGGTCGGTGAAGAACGCACGCCAGCTTGTTGCACCGAGGCCCTGCTCATCGGCCGACTGCTCTGCCTGGCCGTACAGACCGTCGACATTGATGTCGGACGGACGCTCGTAGCTCTTATAGAGGCCGCAGGATGTGAGCATCAGGCAGGCGAACAGCAATATGGAAATATGTTTGTTCATGTGGTAATGTATTTTGCAATGTTATGTCAATATGGGTGAGGTGAGGGCTTGCTATTCTTCCTCTGCCTTAGCCTCCAGCTTCTCCTGCTCGCTGTGAGCCTTCTCCTTGATGAACTGCTGGTCGGCCTCCACCTTCATGGCGGGGCGTATCTTCTCCTGCAGGTACTCAAAGAAGATGAAGAACACAGGCACGGTGAAGAGGATAGCCATTGTGCCGACTATCATACCACCTACTACACCTACACCGATGGTACGGTTACCGTTGGCACCGGCACCAGTGGAGAAGAGCAGAGGCATCATGCCGAGTACGGCTGTGAGCACAGTCATCAGGATAGGACGCAGACGTGCCTCGGCTGCAGCATAGGCAGCCTCGACTATGCCCATGCCCTTGCGACGGCGCTCCAGGGCGAACTCTGTGATAAGGATGGCTGTCTTGGCCAGCAGACCTATCAGCATGATTACACCCGTCTGCAGATAGATGTTGTTCTCAATCTGGCCCACTGGCGGGAATACGGAGTAGAGCTGATTCCACAGCCATGCAAGACCGAATGAACCCATCAAGCCGGCAGGCACGGACAGAATCACGGCAAACGGCACGAGGAAGCTCTCATACAGACATGACAGTATCAGGAATATGAGCACCACGCACACCGAATAAATCAGCAGCGTAGAGTTGGAACCCATCTGCTGGAACTCTTCGCGTGAGATGGAGCCGTACTCGTAGGAGATGTGGTCAGGCAGTGTCTCGGCCTTCACCTCAGCGATAGCCTTCATCACGTCGGTCGAAGTGTAGCCCTGTGCAGGCTGCACCATACATGAGATCTCAGAGAACAGGTTGAAGCGGCTGTCCATATCAGGACCGAGGGTGGGGGTGAGCTTGACAAACTGTGATATCGGAGCCATGGCAGTGCCGTTGCGCACATACATGTTGCTCAGGTCGGCCTCCGATGTACGGTACTTCGGGTCGCTCTGCAGCATCACACGGAACACCTTACCGAACTGGTTGAAGTTGGACACGTAGCTGCCACCCATATAGCTGCCCAGGGCAGAGAGCACTGTGGCTGGCGAGAGGCCTGCCTGCTTGCACTGTGCGGCATCTACTTCCACCAGATACTGCGGGAAGTTGCGGGCATATGATGTCATAGCCATCTGCACCTCTTCGCGCTGGTTCAGGGCTGCGAGGAACTGCTGTGTCTGCTCTAGGAACAGCCCCTTGTCGCCATCGGACTTGTCCTGCAGGTGCAGGTCGACGTTGGAACCCATACCGTAGCCAGGAATCATACCAGGCTCGAACACGAATATCTGTGCTTCGGGTATCTCTTGCATGAACTTGCCCATCAGTATGAGCTTCTTGATGCTGGAGTTATGGGCATAGCCCGAACCTGGTATCCAGTTGCCAGAGCGGTCGCTCCAGTGCTGCAGACGCAGGATGACCATACCGTTGGCCGCACCCTGACCGCTCATCATGCCGTAGCCAGATACACGTGAGAACTGTCTGATATCTTCGTCTTGCTCCACTATAGCCTGCACCTTGTCGAGCACAGCTTCTGTAGTGGCCAGGTTACTACCCGGAGGACATGTCACATTGACCATCAGCACACCCTGGTCCTCTTGTGGTACGAGGCCCTTTGGCAGTGAGGTCATAAAGAAGTACAGCAGTACGAAGGCTGCAACAACGGTGATAGGAGCTACCCAGCGGTGGTTCACTACACCATGCAGCCAGCGTGAATACTTACGCATCACAGCACCGAATGAAGCGTTGTAGGCAGCCTTGACGCGGCCGTTGAAGCTCTTGGGACTCTTCTTACCATCAGCTGGGCGCATCATCATGGCGCACAGGGCCGGGCAGACCACGAGTGCACTTACGCAGGAGATACCTACGGCAGTGGCCAGAGTGACACCGAACTGGGTGTAGAACATACCACTCGTGCCACCCATCATGGTCACAGGAATGAACACGGCCATGAACACGAAGGTACATGATATAACGGCCATTGTCACATCGCCCATAGCGTCCTTGGTGGCCTTGTATGCGCTGGTATAGCCAGCATCAAACTTAGCTTGCACTGCCTCTACCACCACGATGGCATCGTCCACCACAGTACCGATGGCCAGCACGAGGGCGAAGAGCGTCAGCAGGTTAAGCGTGAAGCCTGCAATCTGTAGGGCTGCGAATGTACCAACCAGAGATATGATAATGGAGATGGATGGTATGAGTGTTGCCTTGAAGTCCTGAAGGAAGAAGTATACCACCAGCACCACCAGTATGATGGCTATGATAAGTGTCTCCTCTACGTTGGCTATGGATTCGAGCAGGAAGTCGTTGCTGGACATCATCTTCTCGAAGTGCATACCCTTAGGCAGGTCCTTACTCATCTCGTCCAGGGCTGCGCTGAAGCGGTCGTTGGTCTCCTTTGCATTGGCACCTGCCAGCTGGAAGGCCATGAACTGCACTGCAGGCTTGCCGCCCACAGCACCGCTGTAGCCGTAGTCCACCTGACCCAGCTCGATGTCGGCCACGTCCTTCAGACGCAGTGTGGTACCATCAGCCTTGGCCATGATGACAATATTGCGGAACTGTTCAACGCTCTGTAGACGACCGGTGTAGCGAAGTGTGTACTGGTACACATTGTCCACTCCGGCACCGTGCCCGCCTTCCATTGGCTTCTCACCGAGCTTGCCGACAGCAGCCTCAAGGTTCTGCTCGGCAAGGCAAGCTGTGATGTCCGATGGAACGAGACCATACTGGGCCATCACCTCAGGCTTCATCCATACGCGAAGCGAATAGTTGGCACCTAGGGCGAACACCTCACCCACACCCTGAATACGCTTCAGCTGAGGTGTGACGTTGATGTTCATGTAGTTGGCCATGAAGTTCTGGTCGTAGGCAGGGTCATCGCTCACCAGTGCGTTAATCTGCAGGAACGATGTCTGGCGCTTAAAGGTAGTGACACCAATCATAGTCACCTCCTGCGGCAGCAGACCTTGTGCCATTGACACGCGGTTCTGCACGTTCACAGCCGCCATGTCGGGGTTCGTGCCTTGCTTGAAGTACACTGTGATGCTGGCAGAACCTGCGTTGGTTGAGGTGGAGGTCATGTACATCATGTTCTCCACACCGTTGATACTCTCCTCAAGAGGCTGTATCACTGCCTTTGTCACGGCTTCGGCACTGGCACCAGGATAGGTGGCGCTGACCATCACCGTTGGTGGCGCAATATCAGGGAACTGCTCCACAGGCAAGTTGAAATAGCTTATTGCACCCACAAGCAGTATGACGATGGCTATGGACATAGCCATCACCGGGCGCTTGATAAATATATTGCCTTTCATATTGTATATAGCTTACAGATGTGACTACCGCAGCCCTTTGACAGGGCCATGGGGTAGTTCTTATCCTATTTTACAATCGCTCCCTCTTTTACAAGGCCTGCACCCTCGGCAATAATCTCGTCGCCGGCATTGAGTCCGGAGGTTACGATATACTCCTTGCCTGTGTTGTAAGGCATCACTGTGATGTTCACGGCTATGGCCTTACGCTCTTTGCCTTCTACGCGGAACACCTGATAGGCCGTCTGTACCTGCTTGACAGCACCTGCTGGAACTACAATCTGGTTCTTGTACTCTACGGGTATTACAACGTTGCCGGTCGAGCCGCTGTGCAGCAGACCATTGGGGTTGTTGAACACTGCACGCAGCGATACGCTGCCAGTAGCAGCATCGACAACGCCGCTGGCGGTCTCCACCGTGCCGGCCTCCTCGTATTCGCTACCGTCCACAAGGATGAGCTTCACCTGTGGCATGGCTTTCACGGCTGCGTCCATAGAACCGGCCTCACGAGCCATGGCCAGCATCTGATTCTCGGTCATGCTGAAGTATACATACATCTGAGCATTGTCCGATACGGTGGTGAGAGGCACCTGCATTGATGGCCCCACGAGTGCGCCAACGCGGAAGGGCAGTGTGCCCACCACACCGTCGGCAGGGCTCTTGACGGTCGTATAGCTCAAGCTGTTCTCTGCATTGACCAGCGCTGCGCGTGCCTGAGCCAGCGCTGCGCGTGCCTGAAGATACGCGTTGTTGGCAGTGGTGTAGTCGAACTCGCTGACCACGCCCTGGTCGTACAGTTGCTTGGTGGACTCCATGCTCAGCTTTGCTGTTGCTTCAGCTGCCTCGGCAGCCTGCACGTTGGCGCGTGCGGTGTTTACTGCTGCCTGATATGGAACTTGGTCAATGACGAACATCGTTTGTCCCTTGCGTACATGCTGACCCTCAGTCACGAGGAGCTGAGTCAGTGTTCCGCTCACTTGTGGCAACACCTGTATGTCCTGACGACCACGGATGGTGGCGCTGTACTTGGTGTCGATGGTGCGGTCTTCAGCCTGAACCTTAACAGTCTTGTAGGCTACTGGAGCATTCTGCTGTTGCTGTTGTTTGCTGCCTCCGCATGATGTGAGAACTGCCATACCGATACATGCTATGGCCAGTTTCACGCTGTTGTTGTGCATTTTCATTGTTGTTACAATATGGAATTTATGGTTATTCAACACGCAACCTGAGGGCACGTACAATGATGCTCTCTGATTTCGGCTGCAAAGGTACAAAAAAAAAAGATTGCACAATCCTATTGCCTATTATTGATAAGTCAATAAGATTGCGCAATACTTCTGTTTGTCGTTGCCTTTTAACTCTATTTAAGTGTGGTATGGCGTAATCGTTTATACATTTTGTCACCAATAGCTATGCGCGGGCACTTTACTTCACAATCACCTTGTGTCCCCCCACTACATAGATGCCGGCAGGAACGCGCACTGTGGCACGGCCTTCAATGTAGCTGCTCCATACCAGTTGGCCACCAAGGTTGTGCACGTCTACGTGCTGCGGTTCGGTGCTTTGCAGGATGATGCAGCCCAGACCGCCAGCGGCCTGCAGCGTCGGTGTGGCCGATGCCTCGGATGCTTCAATCTCCTCTATGGCGTCATCGCCGTCGGCATTGATAACGCTTACAGGTGTGGTCATCAGTATGAAGGTCTCTATTGTGTGGCACGTTTTACCCGACTGGTTGCTTACCAGACCAAGGCTTACCTTGGTAGGTTCGGTGAGTATGAACTGGCATGGCATACCGCATACTGCGTAGGCCAATGCCTTGCTGCTGAGGTCGGTATAGTCGGGCAGACCCTCGCCGATGCTCGCCACCATGTATGTGGCAGCGGGGTTCCACTCCTTTGAGCTCATTGTTGTGAGCTCGTAGGCACCTGCTGGCAGTTCAACCACTTGGTACAGCTTCAGGTTCTTGACCTCGGATGCGAAGCCGTCCCATGTCGTTGTCAGAGTGAGGAAGTTGCTCTTGTTGGCATCTACATGGAACTCAGTGGTCACGCCGTCGGTCTCCACGCTGTTCTCTTGTATCCAAGGCGATGCTGTGGTGCCTGTGGCCAGACGCTTGAAGCGGCCAGTGCCGTTCACATATCCGGAAGCGGTGGTGAAGGGTGCCTTGTAGTTCTTTAGGTAGCGCGAAGTCACGTTGGTGCTGTTGTCGTCGAAGTTCAGGTAGAAGATGCCTCGCGAGCTGCTCCATGCGTCACCGTCGGGACCGAAGTTGTTGCGCACGCCTGTGATGTTCGAGCTGCTCTTGTCCACTACGTCGCCAGAGTGCTGGTTGAAGTCGTAGTAGAGTAGCAGTCGGCTGTTGGTGGCTGGTTCGCTGATAGGCCCGTTGGCATACTGCTTCACTTGTGTGGCTGTCAGCGTAGAACTCCATACGCGGAACTCATCGATGAGTGCGTTCATTGGTGCATCGCTGCCGCCCAGTCGCAGTCTCGTCCAAGCAGGACATGCAGTCACGCCTGAGATCTTTGTTGCCTTGGTGTATACCAAACCATCACGGTAGAATACCACATTGCCGGAGCTGTAGGTGATGGCGTAGTGATGCCACTCGTTGCTCAGGATGTAGCCCATATCGGACTTGATGCTTTTGTTCTTGGCTGTGACAGTCATAGAGCCGTCGGCATTGGTGGTCATCAGGAATGTCTGTTCGCTGTCGCCTATTCCTGTGCCGCCTTCAACGAGCGAGCCTGGGTAGAGCCAGAAGTCGATGGAGAATGCAGAGCGAGCGTTGGTGCCGAATGGCGATTCAGCCATCACCTCATCGTCCACGCCGTCGAAGCGCAATCCGTTCTGTCCGTCGTATGCACATACGGTGATGGCGCGTGAGCGTGTTGTGCTGCTTGTGCCAATCTCGTTGGCTGTGTTCAGTGTCACGTTGTAGATGCCGGGCTTGTCTATGGCCAGCGATGATGTCTGTCCCTTTACGGCATAGGTGTAGCCTGATGACGATATGGTCCATGTCCACTCCGATGGTTCGTACTTGGACTCATCTATCAGGTATATGTTCTCTCCCACGATAGCGACATTGTTGCGGATGTTGAATGCCGACTTTGGAGCCACCTTCACCACCTGAATGGTCTTCTCCTTGCTGTCGGTGCCGGCAGTGTTGGTGGCTGTGAGCTTCACGGTGTATGTGCCTGTGACAGAGTAGGTGGCACCAGCGTTGACGGTGCGCACGCTCTCGATGTCGGCTCCTGTGAGTGTCCACTCGTAGGTGGCATCGTCGAGCGGAGTGGATGTGTTGATGAAGCTCACGTGGTCGCCTGCTGCAATGGTGCCCGCACTGATTTCGAAGTCAGCCTTAGGCGCATCGACGGCGTTGATGCTGATGGTCTTGGACACCTGTGCTGTCTCACCGTTGATGTTGGTGGTGGTCAGTGCTACGGTCTGTTCGCCTGCTTGGTTGAACACCACTACAGGGTTCGATGCCGATGTTGTCTCGGTGTCGGCGCCGGTGAAGGTCCATGCCCATTGCAGTGTGGCTGGTGCGCTCTGGCTGGTGATGGTCACAGGCTTGCCCAGTGATGCTGTTGCCGGTATGCTGAAGTCGGCAGCGCTGCTGGCTTCGAATGGCACCTTGCGTGATTCGCCTTCCTCGGATGTTGTGACAGCTCCCTGTGCGGCGCTGATTGTCGCGTGGTTGTCACATGCGGCATCGACCAGCAGCTTGAATTCGCCATTCTCGCGCGTGTCCATTTTATAATAGTGCGTGAATGCGCTGTTGAGTGCAGGGAACAGATAGGAGTCCTTCATGCCCTTCTTGATCTCGGCAGTGGTGCGTGCGTAGTTCCATATACGCAGCTCGTCTATGCGTCCTGTCCAAGGTGCGCTGATGGTCTCCTTGTAGTTGGCTGTCGTGCCTTCGGTGATGCCGAGCACCAGATTGGCCACGCTGCCCACGGTGTTGTTGTAGCCCGTGCTGCGTGCCACCTTCTGCACACCGTCGATGTATGCTCTCAGCGTACCGTTGTTGGCCACGATGGCTATGTGCTGCCACTTGTTGATTGTCAGGCCTGAGGTCGATGCAGCGTAGTCGCCGCCATCGAAGCCCACTTCCAGCATCTTGCTTTTGTTCACCTTGAAGAAGAACTTGCCCGACAATGCCTTCATGCCGAATGTCTCGTTGGTGAGCTTTGTGGGGTATACCCAGAATTCAATGGTGAACTGGTTGGTTGAGGCTGCGTTGTACGATGGCACCGTGATTTGCGATGTGCCGTCGAGCAGCAGGAATTCGTTGGCAGCTGTGGCCAGTGCGTCTGTGCCGCAGTATGCAGTTGCCGACTTGTTGCTCTCGCAGGTGTAGCCGTTCACCTCGTAGACGGCTGTCACGCTGTAGTTGCCGTTGGTGTCGAGAGTGGCCTGATGCACAGTGCCGGCTACTGTCTGCGCCAGCTCGCCATCGCAGTAGATGCGGTAGTTTGCTACATTGTACTGTGTGCCTGCGGGTGCGCTCCAACTCAGGGTTTGTCCGCTGATGTTGAGGTTGCGTGGTGCAGGCATGTTTTCGCTGCGTGCCACGGTGGTGATAGTTGTCTTCTGTCCCTTGTTGGCAATGGGCTGTCCGCCTTCGGCAATGGTGAAGGGAGTCTCTATGCCCTCGCGGTCGAGTGTGTAGTCGATGATGCTGGCGCTGTAGATGTGGCCTGAACCAGCGGCCCACGAGCGCGGCTCAATGCGGAAGAAGTACTTCACTGGCTTGGACATGTCGAGCCCGTCGGTGAGGTCGGTGAGGTCGTATCCGAACTCCATTGGTTCGGTGTGCAGCGTGCCGTCGGCCCACTTGCCCAGCATAGGGATTTCAGGGTCGGGGTGAGATGCATCCACAGTCACGCCCTTGCCAATGCCTGAGTAGTAGAAGTGGCGCAGCCACGTTTCCTTGTCTGGCTGTGTGGCATTGAGGTCCTGCGATACGCCTATGTAGAGTGCTATCTCGGAGCGGTGGCTGTAGTCCATTGTCACCTTGAGTGTGCGCAGCGGCCGATAGTTGCGGCGTGCGGTGTAGTACTCAGGTGTCCAGTAGCCGGTGGTGGTGTTGGTAGGACGTGCTTCAGCGTACGGGCAGTAGATGAATCCGCCGTTGCACCAGGTGTTGCCCCATGAGTTTACGATAATCCATGCGCCTACCTCGTCCTTCTCAGCCTCGCCCTTCACACCGTTGCCGTCGAGGTCGAACTCTATGCGGTCATCATAGCCCACGATGGTCAGCGCGTGGTCTACGCTGCTGCCCCATTTCTGTACGTAGTATTGGCCTGTGACGCCAATAGCATCGTTGGTGGTGGTCTTCGGTATCTTCAGCCAGGTGCCGCCCGAAGCAACACCTACGCCTACGATGCCGCCTGTCGAGTAGCTCTCGTCGCCGCAGTGGTTCCACAGATAGTTCTTCACCATCTCGCGACCCTCCTCGGTGTTGAGTGCTTTGGCGAAGTTGGCACTGCTGGTGATGCGGTTGTGCATAGCGTTGAACCACTTGTTGTAGCCCTGCATCCAGCCGTAGTTGCTCTGCCCGTCGTCGCAGTCCTGGTAGCCGAACACGTCGCTCCATGTGTAGCCGCCGTACACCTCGCTGTTTGGCACGCCATTGTGTTGTGCCAGCACTTCCTTGCCTTGGCTGTTTGGCACCCATGTCAGGAGCCACGTGAAGTGGGTGGGGTAGATGTTCTCTGCCAGCTGGCCGCTCACGCCGCGGGCTGCATTCAGCTCGTGCGCGAACATATAATATATTCTGGATGCCGAGCCGCAGGAGCCGCCGCTCTGGTTCATCACGGGTGGAAACGCATCGCTCAGGGCGTTGTTCCAGTGGTCGGGACGTGTCTGCCCAGCAGCTTGTGCCTTGAGCACGCGCCTCTGCATTTGCCGCATCTCCGATTGGTTGACATGCGGTGTGGGGTCGTAGTCGGGATACTTGCTCTGATCCCATTGTGGCACCTGTGCCTGCATCATGGTGGCTAAGCCCAGCCCCACGACGGTACATAGTGTACGGAATGTGTTCATAGTGTCAGTTAGTTTGATTGTGCAGGTTATTTGTAGTTATCCAGTCCTCCTCGCAGCCATCTGATATACATGTCTACGTCTTCGTTGTAGCTGTATGGCTGTGCCAGGGGTTCGCCATCGTTGTCCAGCAGTACGTAGAAAGGCTGTGTCTGTGCGCCGAAGCGAGTGCGCTGCAGGTAGCTCCAGCGGTCGCCCACGGTGCGCAGCCGGCGCTCGGAGTCGTCGGCCTCGGTCACCGTCAGCGTCTCTGGCAGGGGTGTCTTGTCGTCAACGTACAGGCTGATGAGCACGTAGTCGTTGGTCATTATGCCTCGCACACGCTGGTCGGTCCATACGGCAGCCTCCATCTTGCGGCAGTTCACGCAGCCGTAGCCTGTGAAGTCGAGCATCACGGGCTTGCCTGCGCGCCGCGCAGCCTCCATGCCTTCCTCGTAGTCGGTGTAGGTGGCCTCTACCGACTGGTCGCCCAGCCTGAAGTCCTGTGTCCACATGGGTGGTGCGAAGGCGCTTACAGCCTTGCAGGGTGCACCCCACAGGCCTGGGATCATGTATATTGTGAATGCGAATGCGCATAGCGCCAGCAGGAAGCGTGTCACTCCGATGCGTGGACGCACCACGATGTTGCCCATCTCGTCGTATTCGTCCTCGTCGTGCGGCAGGCGTATCCAGCCCAGCAGATAGCAGCCCATGAGGGCAAAGATGGCTATCCACAGGCACAGGAACGTCTCGCGGTCCAGCAGGCGCCAGCCGTAGGCTAGGTCGGCCACGGAGAGGAACTTCAGCGCGAAGGCCAGCTCAACGAGGCCCAGCACCACCTTGACCACATTCATCCAGCCGCCGCTGCGGGGCATGGACTGTAGCCACGATGGGAACAGGGCGAACAGGGTGAACGGCGCAGCCAGCGCTATAGCGAATCCCAGCATCCCAACCGTCGGGGCAACTACAGATCCGCTGGTTATCATGTCCACCAGCAGGAAGCCTATGATGGGGCCCGTGCAGGAGAACGACACCAGCACCAGCGTCAGTGCCATGAGGAAGATGCTGGCCAGGCCTGTGGCTGATGTGGCTTTGCTGTCGAGCCGTGTGGACCACGACGAGGGCAGGGCCAGCTCGAAGCCGCCCAGGAAGGATGCGGCGAAGACCACCAGCAGCAGGAACAGGAAAATGTTGAACACGGCGTTGGTGCTCAGCGCATTGAGCGACGAAGGTCCCCAGATGAGTGTCACCAGCAGTCCAAGCCCTACATATATAGTGATGATAGATGCACCGTAGAGCACAGCGTCGCGTATGCCCTTCTTGCGATTGTCCTTGGCTCGCTTCAGGAAGAAGCTGACAGTCATCGGTATGATGGGCCACACGCAGGGCGTGAGCAGCGCCAGCAGGCCGCCCAGCAGTCCCAGCAGGAATATGCCGGCCAGCGAGCGCGACGAGCCCGATGCCTCGTCCAGCTCTACGCCGCCTGCCACCTGGCTCCAGTCGATAGCCGTCATCTCCGCAGGTTGCTGTGCTGTATCGGCAACTGTAGTGGCTGTGCTGTCGGGTGCGGCAGCGGCTTCAGTATCGTCGTTGTCGCGGCTCTCGGCTTCTGCAGGTGCTGGTGCTGGCTCTGCGGTAGCGGGCTGGCTGGCAGTTGCCGCAGCTGGGGCAGGTGCGGTCAGCGTGCCGCTGAAATCCACCTCAACCGGTGTAGGTGCCGTGCAGGTCTGGTCGTTGCACGCGGCATACTGGAAGAAGCCCTGCACGTGCCAGTCGCCCCCAGTCAGCTTCAGCCGCTGGGTGGCTGTTGCCTGCACCTCGACGTAGGTCACCTCGCAGTCGAAAATGGCATCCTGTACGCGCTTGGGCGATGGCGAGAGCTGTACGCCGCCCTGCAGCGTGGCGCCCGAGATCTGCTCGGCTTTGAAGGTCAGTGGGATAGGTCCCCCCGTATTGTCGGGGCCGTAAACGTGCCATCCGGCTGCGATGTCCATGATCAGCACTATGTCCACCAGGTCGTCGTGCCCGGCCACAGGGCGCTGTGCCAGC
This sequence comes from uncultured Prevotellaceae bacterium, assembly GCA_937910905.1. GTDB lineage: Bacteria > Bacteroidota > Bacteroidia > Bacteroidales > Bacteroidaceae > Physcousia. The sequence goes on along the minus strand of CALEPV010000017.1, from coordinate 4,475 downwards.
TGTGTCTGCACGGGCTGCGCCACAGGCATTTGGAACTGCGCTGAGCCTGCTATTGGCAGCAGAACCGCGGCTATCAGCGCGATAAGATTCCTGACTAGTGTGTTTGTGGTCGTTGTCATATTATCCTGTACAATACATAGCGATAGGGCAAAAGTATGACATATTGCCGACATGAACAAAATGTTTCTCCCAAATTGTGCACTTTTTGCGCTTCAGCACCCCCGACATTGCTATGCAGTCCTTCCTACATCACGATGCAGCACCCCCTGCATCACGGTGTCGGCAAAAAAACATGCGCGTGTTAAATAAATGACACGCGCATGTTTTTTATTTAACACGCGCGTGTCATTTATTTAACACGCGCATGTTTTTCTCGCTCCTTCGCGGTGTAGGTGCTTCGATACCGCATTCAGAGCGGTTTTCGGACCTGTTCTTCTATATGTCTCGATTAGATTGTTTTGCGTCTGATACTTTTCTCTGCATGAGTTTGCGCGCGTTATAGTTTATTTTCCTTACTTTTGCAGCAGAAACACTAATCTATCAAAGCTATGGCTATTAAGCACTATCTGCTGACAGCAATGCTGCTGGCAAGCACCGTGTCGGCTCAGACCGGCGGATGGTATTTCCGTTTCACCACCGACCGCAAGGTCAAGACCGAGGGGGCCGTGCAGGTATCGCCTACCCAGCGCTACGCGGCCGACGTCGAGTACGGGCTCGATCTGGTGCCTTCGCCAGAGTCGCTGGATGCAGGGCAGGTCTTCTTCTTCAGCCTGCGTGTGCCCGATGGCAACTATCGTGTTACTGTCCTGCTGGGCAGCCGCCGCCGTGCTGCCACCACTACCGTCAGGGCCGAGAGCCGCCGGCTGTTCGTGGAGAACCTGTCTACACGCAAGGGCGAGCTGCGCGAGGTATCGTTCATCGTCAACAAACATTCGCCAGAGCTGCCCGGCGGCAGGCGTGTAGGCATCAAGAAGCGTGAGGAGACCAAACTCAACTGGGACGACCGCCTGACTATCGAGATCAATGGCGACGCGCCTGCATGTGCGGCTGTCAGGATAGAGCCTGCGCCAGATGTGCCCACGGTGTTCCTCTGCGGCAACTCCACGGTAGTGGACCAGGACTACGAGCCCTGGGCATCGTGGGGCCAGATGATACCACGCTGGTTCAACGACCAGGTGGCCTTCGCCAACTTCGCCGAGAGCGGCGAGACGGCTTCGACATTCATTCAGGCAGGCCGTCTGGCCAAGGCGCTGTCCATGATGAAGGAGGGCGACTACCTGATAGCAGAGTTCGGACACAACGACCAGAAGCAGCGCTTCGCAGGCAGCGGGGCGTACTACAACTTCGCCACAGCGCTGAAGACCTTCATCGACGAGACCCGCAGCCGCGGGGCTACGCCCATCTTCGCCACACCCACACAGCGCCGCACCTTCCGGAACGGACGCATCACCGAGAGCCACGCCAACTATCCTGAGGCTATGCTCTGGGTGGCCGAGCGCGAGCAGGTGCCTGTGATAGACCTGCACTCCATGACCCGCTCGTTCTACGAGGCAATGGGCGAGGAGCCCAGCAAGCGCGCATTCGTGCACTATCCGGCAGGTTCCTATCCCGGTCAGACAGCGGCTTTCAAGGACAATACGCACTTCAACCCCTACGGCGCCTACGAGATAGCCAAGTGTGTGGTGGAGGGCATGAAGCTCATTGACCTGCCCATACTCTCAGCCCTGCGACCCGACTATACCGCCTTCGACCCCGCACATCCCGACGACGTGGATGCCTTCCACTGGGTTGACGCACCATTCTTCGAGGCCGAGAAGCCCGATGGAAACTAATCCCCCTCACAGCAACTATGAACGAGGAACTCATACTCATACAAATCACAGGCGAGGACCGTCCGGGCCTGACAGCCTCGATGATGGAGATACTGGCCCGCTACGACTGCTCCGTGATGGACATAGGCCAGGCCGACATACACAACACGCTGTCGCTGGGTATACTGATCCGCGTGGACGAGGATGCCAGCGGACACGTGATGAAGCACGTGCTGTTCAAGGCCAGCGAGCTGGGTGTGAACGTCAGGTTCTCACCTGTGCCCAAGGAGGAGTACTCCACGTGGGTCAGCCTGCAGGGCAAGAACCGCTACATACTCACGCTGCTGGGCCGCAAGCTCGAGGCGTCGCAGATGGCTGCCGTGTCCAATGTGATAGCGCAGCAGGGACTGAACATTGACGCCATACGCCGCCTGACGGGACGCGTGCCGCTCGACGGAGCCCGCGAAGGGGTGCGTGCCTGCATAGAGTTCTCACTCAGAGGCACTCCCACCGACCGCAGCGCGATGCAGGCCGAGCTGATGCACATGAGTGCTACCCACGAGATGGACTGCTCGCTGCAGCGCGACGACATGTGGCGGCGTATGCGTCGTCTCATATGCTTCGATATGGACTCAACACTCATCACCACCGAGGTGATTGATGAGTTGGCGCTGCGTGCAGGCGTGGGCGATCAGGTGAAGGAGATCACGGCACGTGCCATGCGTGGCGAGATAGACTTCAAGGAGAGCTTCACGGAGCGTGTGGCGCTGCTGCGCGGACTGGACGTGAGTGTGATGCAGGACATCGCCGAGCATCTGCCCATCACCGAAGGAGCCGACAGGCTGATGTACGTGCTCAAGCGCTACGGCTACAAGATAGCCATACTCAGCGGCGGATTCACGTACTTCGGTGAGTACCTGCAGAAGCGCTGGGGCATCGACTATGTATATGCCAATGAACTGGAGGTGGGCGACAACGGATGTCTGACGGGCAACTACGTGGGCGAGATTGTGGACGGACGCCGCAAGGCTGAGCTGCTGAAGCTCATTGCACAGGTGGAGAAGGTAGACCTGCAGCAGACCATAGCCGTGGGCGACGGCGCCAACGACCTGCCGATGCTCTCAGAGGCAGGATTGGGCATCGCCTTCCACGCCAAGCCGCGTGTGGTGGCCAATGCCAAGCAGAGCATCAATACAATAGGACTGGACGGCGTGCTCTACTTCCTGGGATTCAAGGACAGCTACCTTGACGACCGTGCCGGCGCAAGACTATAAACGACAACGGAACATGATACGCAATATAGTATTTGACTTTGGAGGTGTGATATTCGACCTCGACTACGATGGCGCTGTGGCAGCATTCAAACGTATGGGGCTGGCAGATGCCGACCAGCGCCTGGACCGCTACCACCAGCGTGGAGTGTTTGAGCTGCTGGAGTCAGGTAAGATAGGGGTCAACGACTTTGCCGTTGAACTGTCCCGCTTGTGCAACCGCGAGCTGACGTATACCGAGCTACAGGAGGCCTGGCTGGGCTATGTGGGAGGCAAGGTAGACGAGCAGAAGTTGGCTTTCATAGACGACCTCAATGCCCGTGGCTACCGCACATTCCTGCTGTCCAACACCAACCCATTCGTGCAGGCGTGGGCTGAGAGTCCTGCCTTCAGCGCATCGGGCAGGCCGCTGGGCAGCTATCTGGAGAAGTGCTACACGTCTTTTGAAGTGGGCATAATGAAGCCTGATGCCGGCATCTTCCAGCATATGCTCAACGATGCAGGACTGAAGCCGGAGGAAACAATCTTCCTCGACGATAGTACTGCCAATATCGCAGCTGCCGAGGCGCTGGGCATTCACACGTTGTTGGTGGAGAAGAATGCTGACTGGCGCAAGGCTCTCAATCAGCGGCTAATACCATAAAAATAGACCTATAGGTCAATTTGCAGGCTGCGACAGCCCTCAAAGTCCGATAAACACTGTTGTTTTGCGTGATTCAAACGTTTGAGAGGACAGATTGACGTTCAAAAATGCTCTATAGGTCAATTTGCAGGCTGCGACTTGCGTAGTTTCCCGATATTTACTACCTTTGCACCCATTTCAAAACATTCAAAAACGAGCGATATGAATAAAAAAGATGCCCGGTATGCCACTCGCCCATAACCAAGCGAAATGGCATCCGCAATGGGGTTCAGTTGTACAAATGTATGGCCTGTGGCCACCAGTTCAGGGCTGGCAACGAGGTCGATGCCGATGAGTTGTGGACGAAGTACCTGGAGAACAAGCAGACCGTAGCCGAGTTGTCGGCAGCATACGGTCTGAGTGAGTCCACAATCAAGCGTCGTCTGCATGACATCACGAAGGAATGGGTTCAGCCTTCCTTGTCCGGCAGCGGCTTCGTCCACTTTGACACGACCTACTGGGGACACAACTGGGGAGTCCTTCTGGGCCTTGACGATGCGAGCGGTCAACCATTGTATGTTGCCTTCATCAAGCATGAGCGAGTCCAGGACTACAAGGACGCAGTGGCCAGTATTGAGAAGCGGGGATTCACCATCAGGGGAATCATCATCGACGGAATGCAAAGCCTGTTTGAGGAGTTCTCCGCATACAAGATCCAGATGTGCCAGTTCCACATGAAGCAGATAGTGAGACGCCACCTCACGCTACGCC
>CALEPV010000016.1 GCA_937910905.1 uncultured Prevotellaceae bacterium | reverse complement strand
TCTGGGTAGTGGAAAAGGCATTCAGAGTCACGAAGGGGAATCTGGAGGCACGCCCAGTGTTTCATTTTACGCCAAGAAGGATAGAGGCGCATATCTGCATCTGTTTCATCGCATACAAGGTGTACAAGGAACTGGAGAGGATTCTCAAACTGATGAAGTTTCCCTTGAGTGTAGACAAAGCCCTCGAAATAGCCAAGACCATACCCACCATCACAATGCGGCTGCCATATAATCAGCAGAGGTTAACGAAAACGCTGTTCCTGACTGAGGAGCAGCAGGCCGTCAAGCCTCTTTTTGACCTCAAAAGGTGTTTTGGGTGACGCATTCCCGAAGTCAGGACGTCGTGATGATGAATGGGAACTGCTTGATCTTGACCAGCCTGCGTAGCAGGTGCGATGGCTGGAACAGCGGCTGGCTGAACGCATCGCCCAGCATGGCATAGATGTTCTTGCGGTCGGCAGGTGTGAAGTCCTTGTCGAACAGCAGTTCCGAGAACGAAGTTGGCTGGCTACCTATCTCATAGGCCTAGGCGAGGTCCTCGATGAGTATCCGATGCGGATTTGTACCACGTTCATCATCCACAAGCACCTCCGGGCCAATGACGGGCACTACGTTGCCCTGCATTATCTTTGTGATAAGCACATCCCACTGGCGTGTAGATTCCAGATAGTCTTTCTTTATTTTGTTGAAGATTGCCATTGATGGTTGTGTATAGTTCGTGCAAAGGTCAATGGAGAACGATATATAATCTGCGGAAGGCCCTCAATTGTCGCGCATTACAGACAGTACAAGGTCGCTAACCATCTGTTTCAGCTCGTCCATGAAGGCGTGTGCATCGTACTCGTGGCGCTCTATCATGCGGAGCTTCTTCTCCCATAGGCCGGTGAGCTCCGCGCTCTTCAGCAGTTCGTTGCGTATCAGTCCTATCAGCTGGATGCCGGTCGGCGTGGGAGCCAGGCTCTTTCGGTTGCGACGTATGTACTGGCGCTTGAACAGTGTCTCAATGATGGCAGCACGTGTGGAAGGGCGTCCGATACCGTTCTCCTTCAGTGCATCGCGCAGTTCCTCGTCCTCAACCATCTTGCCAGCTGTCTCCATAGCCCGTAGCAGAGTGGCCTCGGTGTATGGCTTAGGCGGTGTGGTCTGACGCTCGGTCAGCGTCGGCTCATGCGGGCCGCTCTCGCCCTTGGTGAATGGAGGCAGCGTGCGCTCCTCGTCCTCAGCCTCTGGCTTCTCGTCATCATCGGCCTTTCTCTTCTTCTCCCACAGCACCCGCCATGCAGGGTCTATGATGCGCTTGCCCGTAGCACGGAATGAGACATCGTCCACCTTGCCCGTGACTGTGGTCTGCTCGAAGCGGCAGTCGGGATAGAACACGCCGATGAAGCGTCGTGCCACGAGGTCGTAGACACGCTTCTCCATGTCGCTCAGGAATGCCGTAATCACAGGTACAGCCGTTGGTATGATAGCATGGTGGTCGGTCACCTTGCTGTCGTCAAACACCTTCTTGTTCCTCTCCAGCGGCTTGCCCGTCTCTGTCAGCGGTGTGATGAAACGCGCGTATGGCGTCATATTGGACAGAATCTGCGGGCACTGTGGATATACATCATTGGGCAGGTATGTGGTGTCAACACGCGGGTATGTGGTGACCTTCTTCTCGTAGAGGCTCTGTATGAGCTGCAGCGTCTGGTCGGCAGAATAGCCATAGCGTTTGTTGCACTCCACCTGCAGTGAAGTCAGGTCGAACAGGCGTGGTGCTCCCTCGCGCCCAGCCTTCTTCTGTACATCGGTGATTGTGAATGGCAGCGGACGTATGCTGTCCAGCGCCTTCTGTCCTTCCTCCTGCGTACGGAATCCGCGCTCACCCTCCTCCATGATAGCCGTGAAGAGCGTGTTGCGGTATATTGTTGACAGCACCCAGTAGGTTTCTGGCTTGAAGTTCTCTATCTCCTGCTGCCTGCGCACTATTAGTGCCAGCGTCGGCGTCTGCACTCGTCCGATGGACAACACGGGGTGCTGGTCGCTGCGCTTCTTGTCTGTGACGGCCTGCAGGTCATAGTTCCGCTGGCCATACTTTATCGTATATAGCCGTGTGGCATTCATGCCGAGCATCCAGTCGCCTATGGCGCGGCACAGCCCGGCCTCGTACAGGCTCTGATACTGGCTCTGGTCCTTCAGGTTGTTGAAGCCCTGGCGTATGGCATCCTCGGTCAGCGAGCTTATCCAGAGGCGCTTCACGGGGCACTTTGCTCCGGCCTTCTGCATCACCCATCGTTGTATCAGCTCTCCCTCCTGACCGGCATCACCGCAGTTGATTATGGTGTCGGCCGCCTGCATCAGCTTCTCAATGACTGCAAACTGACGCGCCACCCCGCTGTCGTTCTTCAGCTTGATGCCGAAGCGGGGTGGTATCATTGGCAGTTGCGCAAGGCTCCACCTGCGCCACAGTTCGTTGTACTCGTGCGGTTCCTTGAGTTCACACAGGTGACCGAAAGTCCACGTAACCTGATAGCCATTGCCTTCAATAAACCCTCCGCAGTCGCGCGTCGCGCCAAGAACGTTGGCGATGTCATGTGCTACGGAGGGTTTTTCTGCTATACAGACAATCATTGCTCCTTGGCAGCGCCAGCCTGCATCTCGGCTGTTACGGTCTTTATCTTATCCGACAACAGTGCGAGTTCCTCGCGTGCTTTCTCCAGCTTGCGGTTCATCTCTGCCACCAAACTGTTGCCGCTCTTGGACTTGGCGCTGAGGAAGTTCAGGTTGTTCTCGTATGTCTGTATCTCTGCCTTGCGGCTCTCGAATATGCGCAGCAGACGCTCGCGCTCGCGGCCCAGTGTGCTTTCGCCCTTGGCCACAGCCTGCTTGACGCTGCGCTGGAAGTTCTCCAGGCGACGACGTGTCTGCGAGGCACCGAACTGGCGATACAGTTCATCGGCCGCTGCACGGTACTCGGCATACAGCTTGTCCTTGTCGCGGAAAGGTACATGTCCTATCTCGTTCCACTTGGCCTGCAGTTCCTTCACCTGCTCAATTGTGGCATTCGCCTTGTCCCCTGCCAGTGCCTTCAGCTGCTCTATGATGCCCTGCTTAGCCTCCAGATTCTCCCGCTCAGCTGTACGCTGCTCGCTATGCTGTGCGTTCTTAGCCTCGAAGAACTTGTCGCAGGCTGCTGTGAAGCGCTTCCACAGTGACTCGCTGTACTTGCGAGGCACAGCACCGATGGTCTTCCAGTTCTTCTGCAGCTCTATCAGACGGTCGGCCGTCTTGCGCCACTCCGTACTGTTCTGAAGAGCCTCAGCCTCCTCAACGAGCTTGCGCTTAGCCTCCAGATTGGTGTTCTGTTCGTCCTTGACGTTGTGGTAGTACTCTGCCTTAGTGGTGAAGAAGCGGTCGCACGCAACACGGAAGCGGTCGAACACCAGGGCGTTCTGCTTGTGCGAAGCATAGCCTATAGTCTTCCATTCAGCCTGTGCAGCCAGCACCTGCTTGGTCAGCTCGTCCCACTGAGCAAACGATGAGATGCCTTCGAGCTGTATTGCCTCCACCTGCTCGCACAGGGCTACTTTCTTCTGGAGGTTCTCTTCCTCGCTCTGCTTGATGGCCTCGAAGTGCTCCTGATGACGCTTGTTGATGACGGTAGAAGCAGCTTTGAAGCGCTCCCACACCTGGTCGCGAAGCTCCTTGGCCACAGGGCCTACCTCCTTGTACTCTGCGTGCAGACGCTGTAGCTTGTTGAATGCTGCCACTATATCCTCCTCGTCGGCCAGAGCCTCAGCCTGTTCTATCAGGCGCTCCTTGGCCTCAAGGTTCTTCTTGAAATCATATTCGCGTGCCTCGCTGTTGAGCTTCAGCAGGTCGTAGAACTGCTCCACATACAGCTGGTAGTTCTTCCATGTCTCCGTTGCCTTCTCCGGCGGCACTGCGCCTATCTCACGCCACTCAGCCTGCATACGCTTAAACTCGTCGTAATGCTGGTTGGCGTCCTCCGGGCTTACTGCCATTTCCTTGATGCGCTCTATAATGGCCAGCTTGCGCTCCAGATTCTCTGCCTTCTTGTGCTCCGCTGCCTCTGCCAGCTCTGCACGACGGGCTCTGATGGCCGCCAGTGCTGCCTTGAAGCTCTCCTCTTTGGGGTCTACTTCAGCGTGCCACTCCTCGGCACTGCCTCCGGCCTCAATAAATGCAGTCCGTGCGGCCAGTTGCTCTGCGCGGTGCAGCTTGTAGAACACCTGCTTCAACAAGTCCAGCTCGCCCTTGTCGCCACCCGTGGCCTCGGCCTCAATAGCCTTCATGCGCTCCACTACCTGTGCCTTCGTTTCGTATATAGGCGTGGCAGTTGTTTCTTCTGCCGGTGTCTCTTCGGCTACGGGCACCGGTGCTTCGTGTTGTTCTGCTGCTACTGGCTCCAATTCGGGAGCAGCCTGCAGCTCGTTGGTCTCAGTCATTGTATTACGATATTAAGTAGGTAATCATATTTACTTTACATATCCTTTTCGTAGGTGTCTTTCTGCTTTTTATTTCTCTCTGGCGCATCTTTTCCTTCTCGTTTGAGTCACAGAGCACGCTCTGTCTTTGCAAGCGAAGACTTGAACGTATATTTTGCCGCAAGCGCCCACCTGAAAGAAAGATCTGCATCCAGATAGAAGATAAGATACATGAAACTAATTTTGATCACCTACTTAAAGTAAATCAGTGCAAATTACGGTATTTTAATTGTTATTGCCTAATGTTTCGCAGATTTTTGCTCTATATCCACGTCTTGTGGCGTGCATACCACCAGAAAGCGGTGGTAAGCAGCACCGACAAGATGATGGCCATGGGGAATCCGAAGGGGTTGGACTCCAGTCCGTTGATGAGGTTCATACCGAAGAAGCTCGCCACCAACGTAGGCACCATCAGGAACAAGGTCACCAGCGTAAGTGTCTGCATGACCCTAGACACATTGTTGTTGATGATGTTGGCGTATGTATCCATCGTCGACTCCAGGATGTTGGAGTATATACCTGTAGTCTCACGTGCCTGGTTCATCTCAATGCTCACGTCTTCAATCAGGTCGGAATCCAGCTCGTCGACCGGCAGTTTGAACTTAAGCTTCGACAGCAGTGTCTCGTTGCCACGGATGGATGTGGCGAAGTATGTGAGGCTGTCCTGCAGGCGCGACAGACTGATAAGGTCGGCATTGTCCACCTTGCGGTCCAGATGCTGCTTGGCAGCTTCTATCAGACCGTTTATCTGCTTGAGTCGCTTCAGGTACCACACCGCCGTGCTCAGGAAGAGCCTGAACACCATGTCGACGGCATCGGTGAATCCCACGCCTCGGCGCTGCTGGTAGGTGACGAAGTCTATCATCAGATTGGTCTCATAGTTGCACACAGTGATGCACACATCGCCCCTGAGGATGATGCCCAAGGGGATTGTAGTGAACGGTGTGCGGCTTCTTACTTCCTTGACATACGGCACACGCAGGATGATGAGAATCCACCCATCGTCGTAGTCATAGCGTGCACGCTCTTCGGCATCGGCTATATCGTCAAGGAAGTAATCGGGTATGTGCAACTCCTGTTGCAGGAAGTTGGCATCATCGGGCGTTGGGCATGTCACCTGCACCCAGCTGTTGGGCTGCCATGCATCGAGTGTATGCAGCCCTTTGTTTGTGTTCCAGAAAGTTCGCATAAGAGGTGTCCTTCGCGCTGTACGCTTCCGTGCCATAGTGTGGAAGCGCTTCAGCTCTCAGCCCTCTAATCTATACAGAGGTCATCAACCCAAGCGTCCACGCGGCTAAGCGTTGGTTAAAAATGCTGTTGTGTTACGTTGATGATAATCGTCCATATATATAAATAGGATGGTTAGACGGTGCAAAGGTAGTGCTTTTTGGTGAAAAGTTGGTCGTTTGCGCTTGATTTTATATGTTTGTTCTGCTCTTTATTGGTTCTGCCACAGCCATTGACGTGCCGCCTCTATCATGGTGTCGATGCCGCGCGAGCTGTCTGCAGCATCCAGCGAGACGGGGATATCGGGCTGTATGCCGAACTCTATCTGCTGCATCTGCGCGTCGTACATGGGGCACGCAGAGAAGCGCACGCTCCAGCCGTTGGGCAGCTCGGAAGAGAACGGCATACCGCTGCCGCCGCCTGTCTGGTCGCCCATGATTGTGACCAGCGGGCACTCGCGCGCATCGCGCACGAAGGCGTTTGTGGCGCTGTAGCACCTACGGTTGGTCAGCACAACGGCACGTTTCTGCCACCTGATTCCTTCACTGGGGTCGAGGTACTGCGCCTCGGGCTCGGAGAAATCGTTGTGCCCCGGCCCTGTCTTATGGCTCATGTATCCCACCAGCATACGCTCGTTGGTGAAGTGCTTTGCCAGCCGCTCGGCATTGGTGAGCTGACCTCCGCTGTTGTTGCGCACATCGATGATTAGCCCATTGCACAGCCGCATCGAGTTCAGCGCCTCGTTGATATTCCCGTCGCCCAGCCCCGAAGCGAAGCTGTTGCACACCACATAGCCTATGTTGTCGGGCAGGATACGGTACTTCAGCGATGATGCAATCTTATAGTCGGTGCCCAGGTAGGCATCCTGCAACTCCTGGTCGAAGTTGCTCGGATAGTCCTCATACCACGACCAGTAGCGGCCCACATCGGCTGTCGAGTAGAGGTTCACGTGGCCGTCGTGCAGCTCCCCCAGCATCTCGGACAGCACTTCAAAAAGTTGCTCAGTGCCCATGCCCGTGGTCAAGCGTGCCAAGTAGCGGCTGTACACGGCATCCCAGTTCATGCCCAGCTGCTGCTCCTTGTAGTCGATGAAGCAGTAGTGCTCGTCGATGATAGTCCACAGGGCATCAAGGTTGCCCTTTGGTGTATTGGGCATATCGTCCTCCTTGACGCACGAGGTCAGGCACAGCGGCAGTATGAGCAGCGGCAGCAGCATCCACCGGCAGCAATGTCGGCAGTGCCAGTGCAAGTATGGCGTGATAGTTTTCATGGCAGCAGGACGTTGAATCGCTTCACCCAACCCAGCATCAGTGCGTGAGTGTAGCTGTGGTGTTTGATGTTGTTCACATGGCTCTGACGTATGTCCATGAGGTATGTGGCGCGGAACGTGAATCGCCGGATGCTGAAATCGAAGCACAGCTGGTTGCGCAGAGTGGGAGCATTGAAGGGCGTGGTGAAGCACACGTTGTGGTCGGTATTCCCTTCGGAGAATAGCTCGTAGTAGCTCTGACCGTAGTTAGGCGAGAACATGACGCCCAGCACAGGCACATCCATCTGGTCGCTGACAGCGAACCGGCGGTGCCACAACCGGAACTCATAGCGTGCAGCCACCGACGCTGACAGGTGTATGTTGGCCAGTGCCTGCGCCGGGTTGTTGCCGTTGCGGGTGTTGTACAGGAAGCCTGCCGTGCCTCCCAGCTGCGGTCCTGCCATTAGGGTCCATGCCGGATGCAGCTGCCAGCGGTAGTGCCACGTGGCATCGTAGGTCAGCGAGCCGCCCATGTAGTTGGCCTTGTTGGGCTGATTCTGGGTGTAGGAGCCCTCGACGTGGTACAGCGAAGAGAACTCCACGCAACTGTCGAGCAGGCTTGTAGGCTGACTGCGCAGGTGTAGATAGTGCGCCTGCCAGCCGGTATACTCCAGCGGCGATAGGTATGTGTCGAGCTGGTTGACCCGCCCGGCACCTATCGAGGTGATGTGCGCAACGGGGCGGAACGGGGCTCCGCTGCTGCCGTCTCCGCTCTGCGCCACAGCCGGCTGAGCAGCTGCCAGCGCCATCAGGCCAAGCAGGGCTACAGTCAGGATGCCGACTGCTCTGCTGCTCACAGCCCGCCAGTATGATGATTGCAGTAGCGTCATTGGTCAAAGAGGTTTAGCTGGCCTGTGATCTCATCGCTGATCTCCGTGTCGCTCTTCTCCTGCTGGATTGCTTCGTCGGCAGCATCCACAGTTTCGTCAATGCTCTCCAGGTCCTCTGCGTCCGTAGCCTCAGCTCCCTCGGCATCATATGTGACATTTTCCGCGCCGCCGTTCTCGTCGCCTTCCTCTGGTTCCGGCTGGCGCAGCGGCTCCAGTTCCTCGATGTAGGCGATGCCCAGGGTGGTGATGCGCTTGCCGCGTGCCTTGACGCTCTTCTGCCCGATGAACTGCTCGGCATCAATCTCCAGCGGGTCGCGGAAGTCGTCGGGGGCAGCGTAGTGCACGAGCAGACGCGGGTAGACGGTATCGGTGAGCAGCAGCAGCTGGCTCTCTGCATTCTCGCCCAGCAGGTTCTGATGGCGCACCGTGGCTTCGAGAGCGAAGCGCTTCAGGTACGGGAAGCCCTGGTCGGCATCGTGGAGTGCAGCTGTCCACACCTTGTGGGGGTTGTACTTTTCGATGCGCAGTATGTTTGGTTCGTAGTGGTTATTCAGGTCGAAGTTGGTGACGTAGAACTCGCCGTTCTGTAGCATGACCAGCACCTGGTCGTTACTGTGGAACTCGCCGAGGTACTGCCCGTGGTCGTCGTAGTTGAGTCGCATCACATCGTGGTCGAACCACACCTTGCGTCCGCCCAGGGTGCTGCTGCCGTGGCTCTTGAGCTGAATGCGGTATATGTCCAGCTTGGTCAGCAGGTTGCCCATAGAGGCACGCCCCTTGATGAGCACTTGAGAAAAGTCCTTGTCGAACTGTATGCGCTTGAGCTTCGGGTTGGGCTTGAGTGTCACCTTGATTGTCTCGGCCTCGCCGTTGGGGTTTGACGTGAAGTACACCACGCGGCTGCTGGGCTTGCCCTGCGTGAGGTCGTACTCGCGCTCGCGGGTGATGCTGGTCACATTGAAGCGCTTGATGTAGCAGGCTCCGCCCTTGCCGTCGCGGTACACCACGTTGTAGATGGTGCGGGTGTCGCCCTTCTTGAATATCGCTATGTGTATGATCTCGCACTTGCGCTTCTCGGCCTTGCTGCGCTCAGTCTCTCCGACAAACACCTTCTCGCCTATGCGCACCACCTTGTAGGTGCCGTCCTTGTAGAACACTATCACATCGTCGATGTCCGAACAGTTGCACACGAACTCGTCCTTCTTCAAGCCGGTGCCGATGAAGCCCTCCTCACGGTTGATGTACAGTTTCTGGTTGGCCTCAACGACCTTGCTGGCCTCGATGCTGTCGAAGTTGCGGATCTCCGTCAGACGCGGATGGTCCTTGCCGTAGCGTTCCTGAAGGAAGCGGAACCAGTTGGCTGTGACCTCCACCATATTGGCCAGGTCGCGGTCTATCTGCGCCACCTCGTCCTTCATGCGGGCTATAGCTTCGTCGGCCTTGTCCTTGTTGAAGCGGGCTATGCGCTGCATCTTGATCTCCAACAGGCGTAGTATGTCGTCCTTCGTCACCTCGCGCACAAACTGCGGGTAGAACGGTGTGAGCCGCTCGTCGATGTAGTTGCACAGTTCATCGGTGCTGCCGGCCTCCTCGAATGGCTTGCCCTTATAGATGCGTTCTTCAATGAATATCCGCTCCAGCGATGCGAAGTGCAACGCCTCCATCAGTTCGCCGCGGCGTATGAGCAGCTCCTTGCGCAGCAGGTCCTTGGTGTTGTCTACCGAGCGCTGCAGCACTTCCGACACCGTGAGAAAACACGGCTTCTGCCCGTCGATGACGCAGCAGTTGGGCGAAATAGACACCTCGCAGTCGGTGCAGGCATACAGGGCATCGATGGTCTTGTCGGAGCTCACGCCTGGCATCAGATGTATGAGTATCTCCACGCCGGCAGCTGTCATATCCTCCACCTTGCGCACCTTTATCTTACCGCGCTCTGCGGCCTTCAGTATGGAGTCGATGAACTGCGAGGGCTTCTGCGGTGAGCCTGTGGTCTTGCCGAATGGCAGCTCGGTGATGGCTAAGGTCTTGGCATCGCGCTTCTCAATCTTGGCACGCACACGCACTGTGCCGCCGCGCTGACCATCGTTGTACTTCGACACATCTATACTGCCGCCCGTGGGGAAGTCGGGGTATAGCTGGAACGGCTCGCCGTGCAGGTAGCTGATGGCTGCCTCGCACAGCTCGTTGAGGTTGTGGGGCAGGATCTTCGACGAGAGGCCTACGGCTATGCCTTCTGCTCCCTGTGCCAGCAGCAGCGGGAACTTCACGGGCAGGGTAATGGGCTCTTTGTTGCGCCCATCGTAGCTCAACTTCCACTCGGTGGTCTTAGGGTTGAACACCACATCGAGCGCGAACTTCGACAGTCGCGCCTCTATATAACGGCCTGCTGCTGCATCGTCGCCAGTGAGGATATTGCCCCAATTTCCCTGGCAGTCGATGAGCAGTTCCTTCTGCCCCAGCTGCACCAAGGCATCCTTGATGCTGGCATCGCCGTGAGGATGGAACTGCATGGTGTGACCAACGATGTTGGCCACCTTATTGTAGCGCCCGTCGTCCATACGTTTCATGGAGTGCAGTATGCGTCGCTGCACCGGCTTGAAGCCGTCGCCGATATGGGGCACTGCACGCTCCAGTATCACATACGATGCGTAATCCAGAAACCAGTTCTGGTACATGCTGTTCAGGTGATGGGTGATGCCTTCCTGCATCGTCACGGTATCGTTCATAGGCTATAGCTCGTAGGGCAAATGATTTCCGCGCAAAGATAGTGGTTTTCTGTAATAAATCACGCACCGCGGTGCAACTTTCGTTGCACCGCGGTGGAGAGATAGTTGCAGCACGGTGCAACATGACTTGCACCGTGCTGCAAAATATGGTGCTACATGGCCACGTCCAGAACGAGGGCTGCACGGGGCTCCAGTTCAAAGTCGCGGGCCACATCGTAGGCCTGTCCTGTCGGGACATCCACGGCCGGAATGCTGGCTGGCATGGTCTGTCCCCACAACTCGACATAACGTGCGGCGGAGAATATTGCAGCCTTGCTGGTGCCGTTGATGATGGTCAGCACAGTACGTCCCTCTTGTCGGCGGGCTATCACATACACACCATCTACGGGAATGAACTGCTTCATCGAGCCACTGATGATGGCAGCATTGCCCTGCCGCCAGTGCAGCAGACGGCTCAGCCACTGGAACATCTGCTGCTCGGCCTCGGTGCGGCCTGCGGCTGTGAAAGCGTTGCGCTGGTCGCCGGCGAAGCCGCCAGGGAAGTCCTTGCGTACGAATCCGTCGCTCACGGCCTTGGTACCGTTCATCATTATCTCCGTGCCGTAGTAGAGCTGCGGTATGCGGCGCACGGTGAGCAGCAATGCCAGTGCCTGACGCAGCGGTGCGGCATCCTGACCCTCGCCCAGGAAGCGGTCGGTGTCGTGGTTGTCCACGAAAGCCATCACGTGGGTGGGGTCCTCATAGAGGTAGTCGTAGACAAACGTGCTGTACAGACGGTTCATGCCCTGCCACCAGCCGTCGGTCTCCTCGTTCTTGGCCTGTGCCAGACGGTCGAAGAAGGCGAAGTCCATCACCGTCGGGAGGTAGGAGTTGTTGGCAGTCAGGCGCGAATCCTTCTGCCAGGCAGCGGTGTAGGCTGGCTCGGTCACCCAGGTCTCGCCCACGACGTTGAAGCGCGGGTACTCCTCGCCGAGGATGCGCATCCAGCGGGCCATGCCGGTGGCGTCGGCGTAGGGATAGGTGTCCATGCGTATGCCGTCGATGCCAGCTGTCTCTATCCACCAGATGGAGTTCTGGATGAGATAGGTCATCACGTGCTGATTGCGGTGGTTGAGATCGGGCATCGTAGGCACGAACCACCCGTCTACAGTCTCGCGCCGGTCAACGTCGGATGCGTAGGGGTCGAGCACAGGAGTGAGCTTGTAGGATGTCATGCCCACACTCTGCTCCACATTGCTGAGCGATGTCACATCGGTACCAGCTATGCCGTTCAGCCAGTCGTGGCTGGGCAGGTCGGCAATCCAGGGATGCTCGTAGCCGCAGTGGTTGAAGATCATGTCCATCACCACCTTCAGTCCCTTGGCATGTGCCTCGTCGATGAGCTGGCGATACTGCTCGTTGGTGCCGAAGCGCGGGTCCACACGGTAGTAGTCGGTGGTGGCATAACCGTGGTAGGTAGAGTAGCCGTTGCGGTCGGGCGAGTTGTTCTCCAGCACAGGTGTGAACCACAGGGCTGTCACGCCCAGCTCCACGAAGTAGTCCAGATGCTGGCGTATGCCTTCGAGGTTACCGCCGTGACGCAGACTGTGTGCCTCGCGGTCCACGATGTAGGTGTTTAGCGGGTGACGCGGGTCGGCCTTATATACGGGGCCGGCCTGTGCGAAGCGGTCGGGCATGAGCATGTACAGCACATCGGCGTTGCTGAAGCCCACGTGCTCCTCGCCTGCTTTCTCGCGCTGGCGCAGCTCGTAGCAGACAATCTTCTGCTTGCGGCCCACACGGAACGTGAGCGGCATGATACCAGCCTTGGCACCGTCCAGGCTGAGGTACACCAGCAGGTAGTTGGGCGAATCAAGCCGCACCAGCGAATCGATGCGCACGCCGGCATAGTCGGTTGTCACCTCTGCCTCGCGTATGCCCTTGCCATAGACCATGAGCTGCAGCGATGTGTTGCGCAGCCCGACATACCAGTTGGCCGGGTCAATGCGGGCGATGTCTGGAGTTGAGGTCTTGGCCATGAGCAGTGTCGGAAGTAACAATAGCAATAGTAATAATGGCTTTTTCATTGGTATTTAGGTTATGATGTAAGATACCATTAGAAGCAGTAGCGGAGTTCCAGGCCCACCTCGGCGGGGCGCGAGTACTGGGCGAAGCGGCGCTTCATAGTGTCGACGCAGAACGTCTGGTAGCGGGTTCCGAGTATGTTGTTGGCATATACGGAGAGGTCCATCGTCTGGCGCTTATCGGGCGTGCCACCCAGATGCCGCGCCGTGATGCGCCCGTTGAGTGTGCCCGCCAGATTCTGGTAGGCGGTGTTGTCGGACGTCCAGTAGACACGGCCTGCAGCACGGTAGTTAGCATGGATGCTGAGGGCGTTCACCCACGAGCCTGCCGACATATGCCACTGCTGCGTGACGCCTGCGCTGAGGGTGTGGCGGGGGATGAACGGCACGAAGTTATGGTCGCCGCCGTTGCGGAAGCGAGCATCGGCGAAGCCGTAGGATGTCAGAAGCTCCAGGTCGTCGGTGAGGTAGATATGCAGTGCCGCCTCAGCTCCCATGCTGCGGCTCTTACCGCCATTGACGGTCACACGGCCCAGGCCGCCCGACGACATCTGCGACACCTGCTGGTCGCGCGTGTCCATCCAGAAGGCGGCGAAGTCGGCCTGTAGGCGCGAGCTGAACAGGTTCAGGTGCGTGCCTACCTCGTAGTTCCATGAGGTCTCAGGCTCGTACCACGTCGTGGCCGACACATCCAGCGGCTCGTCCTGCGACATGGAGGTCAGAATGGTCTCCACCGTAGCCTTGGCCACGTCGGGCATGGCCGGCTGGGCGTACACCACAGGTAGCGTGACCGAAGTCACATTCTGCATGATGCGCGTCTGCATCCGCGACTGCAGCAGGTCGCTGAACATCTGGATATTGTAGCCACCGGAGCGATAGCCGCGTGACACGGTGGCATAGACCGACGAGCGGTCATAGACAACTGAGGTTACTGGCAGCTGCCACGACAGCGATGCCTTGGGCAGCAGCTTCACGTAGTCATCGTGCAGACGGCCCTGCAGACCGTCGTCCACACGGTAGTGGCCCACCGGCACCAGAACCATGCCGTCGCGCACATGACCGTCCTCGTAGGTCAGACGTCCGCTCAAGCCATAGCTCTGGTCAAGGCCATAGCGGGCATCATAGTCCAGCCCGAGGCGCTCATAGTCCACCCGCAGACCTGCTGCCAGCGTCAGACCGTCCACACCGAGCAGGTTCTCCAGTGTACTCTGATGGAATAGCGCGGCATTCATCGTTGGAGTGCGGTAGGTGCCGGGGAAGTCCAGCGTAGTGCCCTGTATCTGATTGTCGAAGCTGAAATTCATCTTGTAGCCCTCGGCTTTCACTGTTGGCATATGGGTGTTAGCCATGCTGTTTATCAGCCCGTTGAGCCAGTCCAGGCCATCGGTGTGGAAGGTTACGGGACCGTCGGTGTCCAGCCACTGATGCAGGACCGCTGCGCCAAAAAGCCAATTGTAGGCGTTCTCTTGGAGAACGCTACGCAGCACATTGGTCGAATGCTGGCGGCGCTTCAGTATCAGTTCCTCCGACAGGGTGTTGCCGTTCTGCCGCTGCATCAGGGCGTACAGGTCGCTGGTCGTGAAGTCCTGGTCGAGGTCCATGCGGTCATGCAGATGCTGGAAGCCCGTCACCGAAGTCAGCTCAACACGGTTCCACAGCTTGTTCGCCGTCAGACCGACGTTGGTTAGGTTACGCCGATAGCCGCTGCGACGGTTGTACGCAATCTGCCCTACAGCCGTGGCGGGCTCCGGTGTGGTGGGGGTCCCGGCCGTGCCCAGATACTCGTAGGGGTAGCCGCCCTGGTTGAGCCACTCGTGGTTCACGGTCAGGTCGAAGCTCAACGTGGATGTCGGCTTTAGGATGAAGCGCAGACGGCCACCGCAGTCGTCCTCGCTGTCTATCAGCTCGTCATCACGGCCTGCATTGCGGAAATAGCCGCTGTTGTTCAGCCCATAGAAGTTGACCGACCAAGCAAACTTCTCGCTCACACGATGATAGTGAGTCAGCGAGAAGCGCACCTTGCCCAGGCCTCCACGCGGCTGACCGTGCGGGCTGTCGTCGGATGTGGCTGAGCCGCCAATGGTCAGGTCGGTGCCTTGATACTGAAAGGGATTCTTGGTGAACACGCGCACCACCCCACCCATGGAGTTGCGGCCGTACAGTGTGGACTGCGGTCCGCGCAGCACGTCCACACGGTCCACATCGCTGAAGTTGAAGTCGAAGCTGGCTGGCGACACCTGTGGAACACCGTCTACATAGAGTGCCACAGCTGGCGTACCAGTGCGCGAGCCTATACCTCTTATATATATACTGGTGGTGAGATGCGAACCATAATCGGGAATGAACAGGTTGGGCACATTGGCCGACAGAGCCTTCATGCCACCCACACCAAGCTTACACATCTTGTCCTGCGAGAATGATGACGATGACAATGCCTGCTGACGCAGACGGTTGTTCTCCTTCGGAGTGGCCGCAACCACTACCTCTTCTATATCTGTGATGCGCAGGCTGTCGGACTCCTCTGGCATCGGGATGGCCAGCAAACCTGCAATCAATAGATTAATAATCATGCCTTTATTATGTGTAATGCCTTTAACGCGATGCAAAGGTAGGCAAAACATTTGGCACTTACGCACAAAGGGAATACCTTTGCGACTCAAATTACAAAAGGATAAATCATTATTCACCAGACAACACAACACAAGCCAACACAACAGACACTATGAAAAGATACACTATCATGACCCTCATGGTCATAGCAGTGACCGCTACGACTATGATGTTCACCGCCTGCGGCGATGACGATGACCCCGTAAGCGTACCTGAGGAGTCGCTGCTCATAGGTCTCTACGATGGCACCATCATGGGCAACAGTCCGCATTTTTCCAACATGCCATCGACATCGCCCGACACCATCATCGTGACTGCCAGCGCAGAGAACAGCGCAGCCTTTGACATTGAGATACGCAGCGCCTTCTGGGGCAACGGCACATTCAGCAATGTGGCTGCCGCCAAGGACAACAACGGAGTGTGGCATTTCAATGAGACTGAAGGCACTTTCAACATGCCCAAGCGCACACCGAGCGTAACGGAGATCACCTACAACAGCTATCCCGCCACACTGTCGGCAGCTGAAGTGCAGCTTCTCTCCACCGATGGCAGCAAGAAGCTGTATTCCTTCAACGTTGATGTGAATCTAGGAGAAAGAGCAGGCATCTACTCACTGTCGCTGACCAACATCGAGGCGGACGCTGCAGCCAACTAGAATTTCTCCCTATACTTACTCTCGTCCTTGTCGTTGAGCATTGACAAGTACGATGCATAGCGGCTCTCGGCAATCAAGTGGTTGTCAAGAGCTATGCGTACTGCACAGCCTGGTTCGTGAGTATGGGTACAGTTGCCGTACCTGCATTCGCGCCCCGTCTGGAATATCTCGCGAAAGTAGTGCGACACCTCCTCACGCTCGAAGTCGAAGGTTCCGAAACCGCGGATGCCTGGTGTGTCGATAATGGCACCGCCACCGGTCAGGTCGTAGAGAGCAGAGAAGGTTGTGGTGTGCTGTCCCTGGTCGTGGGCCTCGCTCAGCTCTGCTACCCGTGCCTGCGCCTCCGGCACCAGCACGTTGAGTAGCGTGCTCTTGCCCACGCCGCTATTGCCGCTGAACAGACTCACCTTGTCGCGAAGTGCGGAACGCAGGGTGCCCAGTCCAGCACCTGTGGTCGCCGACACCGCGCAGCACTCGTAGCCGAGGCTGCGGTACAGTGTCATCAGCATGTCTGCATAGTGCAACTCAGCCTCATCATACAGGTCAGTCTTGTTCACGATGAGCATCACCGGCACGCGATAGGCCTCGGCCGACGCTATGAAGCGGTCTATAAACGTGGTGGAGGTATCGGGGTGCACCACGGTGCACACCAGACAAGCCAGATCGACATTGGCAGCTATGATGTGGCTCTGCTTGGACAGGTTGGACGCCCGGCGCACGATGTAGTTGCGGCGGTCATGGATTTCAGTGATAAGACCATAGGGCAAACCCTCGGACTGCTGTCCACTGTCGGGGCGCACCTCTACGTAGTCGCCCACTGCCACAGGATTGGTGCTGCGCAGACCGCGAAGCCTGAAGTTGCCCTTAACTTTACATGCATAGAGCTGGCCGTCGTCCGTACGGACGTCGTACCAGCTCCCCGTGTTGCGTATGATAAGTCCCTTCAATTCCCTTTTCTTACACCGTCATTATCTCTTTCTCCTTTGCTGCGAGCAGTGCATCAATCTGCTTGATGAACTTGTCATGCATCTTCTGCACATCGTTCTCGCCGTCCTTGGAGATATCCTCGCTCATGCCCTCCTTGATGGCCTTCTTCAGCTTATCCACCGTGTCACGACGGGCATTGCGAACGCTTACCTTGGCCTGCTCGCCCTCCTTGCTACACTGCTTCACCAGCTGACGGCGACGCTCCTCGGTCAACGGCGGTATGCCAATGCGGATTATCTCGCCATTATTCTCCGGCATGATGCCCAAATTGCTATTGATGATGGCCTTCTCTATCACCTTGAACATCGTCTTGTCCCAAGGCTTGATAGCTATGGTGCGTGCATCGGGCGTGGTAACTGCTGCACAATTGTTGATTGGTACCATTGCGCCATAGTTGTCCACGCGGATTCCATCCAACAATTTGATATTCGCCTTGCCCGCACGGATGTGCGACAGTGCATCATCAAGATACATCACAGCCTCTTCCATGCGCTCCTCGGCGGTGGAGAGAATTTCCTTTACGTCTGCCATATTGCGTTATTTTGGGGTTATTACGTTTCGTAATGACAAAGGTAAGTGTTTTAACACAAACAGCCTACCACTTATACCAATAATCTTACACAACAGGCAAAAAGTGCGCATAATTTATTGGTGTTTCGCAGCTTTGAACTAATTTTGCCACGAAATTGTCACATCGTGCATAATACTGCTATCATGCTTCAAGACTCAAACATACGCCAATTGCTGGGTTCACTGCCTCCCATATCGCTCGATGAGATGAGCGGCATTAAGCTGATGAACCGTACCGACACAAAGTTTGTCACCAGCAAGCAGCAGCTGATGGGACTGTTGGAGCTGGCTCAAGGCAAGTACTTCGCCCAGCAGATTGAGGACAACCGGATAGCCAACTACCGGACCGTGTACTGGGACACACCTGAGTACCGGTTCTTTTTGGAGCACCACAATGGCCGCGCACACCGACAGAAGATACGTGTGCGCACATACCTCGACTCGGATCTGACCTTCCTGGAAATCAAGACCAAGAACAACCATGGCCGCACCAAGAAGAAGCGCATCACCGTGGCATCGCAGGATCGGCAGAGCCTCATAGATGCCGGCGGCGACGAGTTCTGCGACCGGCTGACCCACGTCACCACAGCCGACATACAGCAGACCGTGCAAAACCGCTTCCAGCGCATAACGCTGGTTAACACAGGCAAGACAGAGCGTCTAACCATAGACTTCAACGTGACATTCCACAATTTCGAGACCGAGCGGGATGCAGGAACGGGCGACTTGGTCATCATCGAACTGAAACGTGACGGCAACGTGTTCTCCCCCGTGCTCGACATCCTGCGCCAGCTACGCATCCATCCGTCGGGCTTCTCAAAGTACTGCATCGGGTCGGTGCTCACCAACGAACAGCTCAAGACAAACCTGTTCAAGCCCAAGCTCGTGAAGATCGGCAAGCTGTCCGGACAGACCTTCTCCCTTTAAGCCTTATAGATATGGAACTCACTCAACTTAACTACGACTTTGCCCAACTCTTCGGCATCACGTTCTTCGACCAGCAACACTTCGTATCGCTAGTCATCCGATTTATCATCAACCTGCTCGTAGTGGGTGTTATCGCACGCAGCTTCTACTATCCCCGCAGCCGTCGCCGCGACTATGCTTTCATCTTCATACTGATGTCCATGAGCATCTTCCTGCTTGTGAACCTGATGCAGGGCGACAGCATGAACCTCGGAGCAGCGATGGGCCTGTTCGCCATCTTCGGCATCATGCGTTTTCGTACCGAAGCCGTGCCTATCCGCGAGATGACCTACCTGTTCATGCTTATCGCCATCAGCGTGGTGAATGCACTGGCACATGCCGACTATCACCCGAAGGCCGACTACTGGGACGGCGTAGGCATCGTCACCATCATCTTCGTGAACCTCTGCTTCATCGGCATGGCATGGCTCTTCGAGGGCAGCAAGGTGATGAGTCAGGAGTGCTCCAAGATTATCAAGTACGACAATGTGAACCTCATCACACCAGAGAAGCGCCCCGAGCTGATTGCCGATCTGGAGAAGCGCACAGGCCTGAAGATCAAGCGCATTGAGGTAGGTATGCTGGACTTCCTCAAGGATTCAGCCCTGATCCGTATCTTCTACGACGACCCGTCAGACGTGGGTAACAGCATTGCACGCTACGGTCGTATGCCAAAAGAGATGTAGAGCAATTTATAATCTGACAATTCACAATTTACTATTTGTCACCATTGAGCACAATGAGAAGCACACTTCTTGCAGCAGCTGCAGCACTACTGATAACTATCCCTGCGTTGGCACAGAGCAATGAGACCACCAACTACGGTGCCATATGGACCGACATAGGCGTTTCGAAAGCACTACCCAACAACTTCAGCATCAGCCTCGACGCTGGATTCAGGACCATCGACTGGTTCGACAATGCCAACCGCTTCGACATCGGCATCGGTGGCGACTACAAGTTGGGCAAGCACCTGAAGTTCGGTCTGAGCTACACCTTTATACAGCGTCACTTCCTGGAAGAAAGCGAGGACCACTATGGCAGCAACTCCGGCAAGTACAACGGCTACAACGTCGATGCTGCCAACTGGGCTACGCGCCACCGCATAGCATTCGACGTGACAGCTGACAAGCGTTTCTGGAAGACACTGCGCATAAGCCTGCGCGAGCGCTACCAGTATACGCACCAGAACTCACGCGACATAGACCGCACGAAGTATCGCATCACCGGCACCAATGCCACCACCGGCGAGATTGCAGGATGGGAAGATCCTGAGACCACCATCAAGCATAAGAATGCGTGGAACCGCCACCTGCTACGCTCGCGCCTGAAGTTCGCCATTGACCGTAAGGGCTGGCAGTGGGAGCCGTTTGCATCATTCGAGATACACAACAACATGACCGACAGCTGGCACTTCGACAAGTTGCGCATCATGGTTGGAACCGAGTACGCCATCACCAAACAGCACCGTGTGTCAGCCGCCTATGTCTTCACACACGAGAACGACGACGACGGCAATGAGAACATACACGCCATCAGCGTCGGATATCGCTTCAAGTTCTAACCTATAAGCCCCCTAAGCACTACAATCCCCTACAAACCCGATTATGAAAAGACTTCTCTTAACTCTCACTTTAGCTCTTGCAAGCTCTGCCTGCGTGCTGGCCGACGACTTCAACTACCTATATGTGACCAGCGCTTCCTCTTTGCGTAGCTTCGCCCTCAATCAAGTGCGCCGCATCACCTTCAGCGGTAGCGACATGGTGGTCACAACCACCGAAGGCACATCTGAGAGCATCGCTCTAGCCACCCTAAACAGCCTGGCATTCCATGCCTCCGTTCCCACAGCCATACGCAACCTCTGCACAGAGAGCTGCAAGTCACTGCAGCTGGAGGCTGACCGCGTGGTGGTCAACGGCAAGGGCATCCTAAAACTCTACAATGCCAATGGCCAACTGGTGCGGCAGATGGTGGTAGACGGCGGCAGCTCCGAGCTTAGCCTCTACGGTCTGCCACGTGGCATCTACATTGCCCGCATCGGCACTCAAAGCCTCAAACTATCTCATTAACGCCAAACACTATACCTCTATGAAACTCTCAGTACAGCATATTGCCCTCTGCCTGGCCATAGCACTGGGCAGCAGTATGACCGCCAATGCACAGTGGCTGCGCGTGTGGCAGAGCGGCGAAAGCACACGCTACACGCAGTCGGAAGCGAGCACCATACCCTACACCACAGCCGGGCAGACGCTGACCATCGGCGGCGACAACTACAGCACTGCAGAGATAGACAGTATCACCATCGTGCAACCAGTGACCATCACATGGAGTGACAACAGTGCCAGCGTCAATATCCCTGACAATGTGGAGGGCGTGACAGCCAGCGTGAGCGGTGGCAATGTCATCATCAACAACAACAACACATGGTCTGAGCAAGAGTTCGTACTCGCCGGCACCAGTACTGCCGGTTCGCTGACATATAACGGTGAGTACAAGGCGAAGTTCCACCTCAACGGCGTGAACCTGACCAGCACCACCGGCGCAGCCATCGACATACAGTGCGGCAAGCGCATCGACGTAATCATCGAGGACGGCACGACCAACACCCTCGCAGACTTTGCTAATGGCGACCAGAAAGCTGCCTTCAACTGTCAGGGCCACGTGGAAATGTCGGGCACAGGCTCGCTGACCATCACTGGGAAATGCAAGCACGCCCTGCGCACCAAGGAATATCTGTTCATCAAGAAGTCCTTTGGCAAACTGACCATCGCCTCTGCAGCCTCCGACGGCATACACTGCGGCGAGTGGTACCAGCAGAACGGCGGCACCGTGAGCATCGGCGGCACCAGCGGCGACGGCCTGCAAGTAGAGACCGCCGAAGCCTCCGACGAGGAGCTGAACGGCACACTCATAGTCAATGGCGGCACGCTGACTGTGAACGTTGTCACCGAGGACACCAAGGGCATACGCTGCGATGCTGCTGCCACAAACACCGCCATAGTTCCTAAGCTGAATATCCTGGCAGGTAGCGTGACGGTGAATGTCACCTCCACCGCCTCCGGAGCAAAGGGCATAGCCAGCGACGGAACACTGACTATCGGTTCAACCAGCACCTCGCCGACAGTCAATGTGACCGTAGCCGCAGGCGTATACACCGACCCCGACACCGAGGAGGAGAACCGTGCCACCGGCATTAAGGCAGAGACCACTCTGACAATAGCTGGCGGAGCCACCACCGTGAGCGCCACTGGCAGCAAGGCTCGCGGCGTGCGTGCTGCAACACTGACTGCCACCGGCGGCTCACTGACCGTCACCAACACCGGCACCAAGTCGCAAGGCATTAAGCTTGACAACACATTTGTCAGCGGCCAGGGTGGTACCGTATCGGGGACTATCAAGTACTGACAACGGCGTAGCATGGGCTTACAATAAACAGCCCATCTGTTGCGTTATACTTATTGATGAGACGCATTAGATTACTTGTTTCAATGTGTGGCTTGTGCTGCTGCCTCTCGGCAGTGGCACAAGAGCCACGCATCCAGAACCGCCCATATATCGACCAGCGCCTGTTGCACTATGGTTTCTTCGTGGGGTTGAACATGATGGACATGGAGTTCCAGAACAACGGCTACGTTGACCCGACGACAGGTCAGCAGTGGTACAGCGAGGTTGACAGCTACCAGCCAGGCTTCTCCGTGGGCGTGCTGGGCGAGCTGAAGCTCAACCAGACACTGAGCCTGCGCGTGCTGCCGACCATCCACTTCGGGCAGAAGCACGTGGTATTCCACGAGCAGACCACAGGCCGCGACTCCACACAGAACATCAAGAGCACATACGTCACCCTGCCCATACACCTGAAGATTGCTGCACCACGCTACAACAACTTCAGGCCTTATGCCACCGTGGGCGTGGCTCCCAGCATCGATCTGACCACCCGCAAGCATCAGGCACTGCTCACAGAGCGCATGGACTGCTTCATCGAGATCGGTGGTGGCTGCGATTTCTACCTCCCCTACTTCAAGCTCATACCCGAGCTGAAATTCTGTTTCGGACTGCGCGACATACTGGTGCACGACCGCAACGACCTCATCGACGAATCGCTGCTGAAGTACACAAAAGCCATCGACAAGGCATCGTCGCGCATGATTGTGCTGACCTTCTATTTCGAGTAGCACGTTTGCAGCATTTGTCAAGTATCGCATAGCATTACGACAACAATTATTGCGTATACTTGGCAGTTTGACACAAAACATATACCTTTGCGGCGCAAAATGAAAGCAAGCAAAGTACAATTATGAGCAAACTACTCAAGCCGCAAGGCTACACCCCACTACTCGACCTGCAACAGACTGAGCTGGCAATCAAGAAAATCAAGGACTTCTTCCTATCCAACCTTTCCTCCGAACTGCGACTGCGCCGCGTCACGGCACCGCTGTTTGTACTCAAGGGGCTGGGACTGAACGATGACCTCAACGGAGTGGAGCGCCCTGTGACCTTCCCCATCAAGGACCTGGGTGAAGCTACAGCCGAGGTGGTACACTCTTTGGCCAAGTGGAAACGCAATACACTGGCCGACTACCACATACAGGACGGCTATGGCATCATCACCGACATGAACGCCATACGTGCCGACGAGGAGCTGGACAACATACATTCCATCTACGTGGATCAGTGGGACTGGGAGCGTGTAATCACTGCCGAGGACCGTCAGCTGGGTTTCCTCAAGGATATCGTGCGTCGCATCTATGCGGCCATACTGCGAACTGA
Organism: uncultured Prevotellaceae bacterium; assembly: GCA_937910905.1. Taxonomy (GTDB): domain Bacteria; phylum Bacteroidota; class Bacteroidia; order Bacteroidales; family Bacteroidaceae; genus Physcousia. The sequence continues at coordinate 31,506 of CALEPV010000016.1, read as the reverse complement.
GTACTATATGTCCGAGATGTATCCGCAGCTCAAGCCATCGCTGCCGTCTGAGCTGCACTTCATCCACAGCGAGGAGCTGCGACGCATGTACCCCGGCATGACAGCCAAGCAGCGCGAAGACGCCATCTGCCAAGCATATGGTGCAGTGTTCATCATCGGCATAGGCGGCAAGCTGGGCGACGGCAAGGAGCACGACACACGTGCACCGGACTACGACGACTGGAGCACCCCCAACGAGGATGGCTTCGAGGGCCTGAACGGCGACTTGCTGATATGGTACCCGCTCCTGCGGCGCAGCATCGAATTGTCGTCTATGGGCATACGTGTTGACGAGACCGCACTGCGCCGCCAGCTGGCACTGCAAGGCAAGGAGGAGCGTACGGAGCTGTTCTTCCACCAGCGCCTGCTCAACGGCGAACTACCGCTGAGCATAGGCGGTGGCATAGGCCAAAGCCGCCTCTGCATGGTGCTGCTACAGAAGGCCCACATCGGCGAGACACAGTCGAGCATCTGGCCCGAAGAGATGCGCCGCGAATGCCGCGAGGCACAGATTGCACTAATCTAACACACGGTTGAAACGGACTGCGTTCTCTGCTAGAATGGATAGCCCACAGCTATGTGGAAGCCGAGCGAATCCCAGAAGTGGGGCATGTTGTAGTAGCCTGAGCGTCCGGTATCGTAAGGGGCATGTATGCCTACACCGATGTCGAAGCGCAGCACCAGGAAGTCCAAGTCATAGCGGAAGCCGAAGCCCGTACCAAGGGCCACCTTTCGCAGGAAGTCGCCACTGAGGATATATCCTTCGTGGCGCTTTTCGTCATCCTTGAGCAGCCACACATTGCCGGCATCGACGAACACGGCACCGTTCAGGCCTCCGACTATCGGGAAACGGTACTCGACGTTGGCCTCAGCCTTACATGTACCCACCTGGTCCACGTAGCTCCACCCCGACGTAGCCGGATGGTAGCCACCAGGACCTATGGTACGGACACCGAAGGCACGTATGCTGTTGGCACCTCCCACATTGAACAGGTCGTTATACGGTGCCATCAGGCTGTTGCCATAGCTCCACACCCCACCTACGAAGGCACGCGCAGCCAGGCTTGTGGTACGCGTCAGCGGGAAGCTCTCGCGCCACTCTAGGCTCAGCTTGTAGAACTGTGCGAAGGGCACGCCGAAGAGACCCTTGTCCTTCTCGTTCCAGCTGCGGCCAGCCATGCTGTAGATTGCCGACACCACATTGCCGGCTTCCTTAGCAGAGAATATCAAGGCACGGCTGTGCCCGTTGCGAGGACGCGGCGAGTAGGTCAGTGTGTACGACAACGACGGCACGAACTGGTTGCGCATACTCACATAGAGTGCTTGGTTGGCATTCATTATGCTGTCGAAAGTGGGTGTCTTGTTTATCAGCACATCGTAGTCCAACCGGAACGGTGTCAGCTCATGGCGCAGCCAGGGCTTGCGCGAATAGGTATAGGTCACGCGCCCACTGAAGGTGAGCATCTGGAAGTATGTGGCACGGTTCATCCAGTCGACGTCGAGCTTGAACGTCGTGGTAGCCTGCGAGTGGCGGTTCAAAGGCTTGGCCAGGCCAAAGAAACGGATGAGCGGATAGGTCAGCGATGCCGATGTGCCCAGCTCATAGGAGTTGATGAGCGAGCTGCGGCCCTGCGACGACTGCACACCGGTCTGCCACTCATAGCTGCCGTACACCTTGAAGTTAAGCAGTTCGCCACCGCGGAAGGCGTTGCGCTTGGTCATGCCCCACGACAGTCCTGGTCCCAGCAGACCGTTGCTCTTGTTGGTGACCTTGGCCTCCAGCTCGCTGTCGTACGGCTTGTCCAGTATGGCGAAGATGTCCACATCCAGGATGTCGCACGTGGCCGAGGTGTCACGCGGGGTGTAGTTCATCTGCACAGTAGAGAATATGCCCATGCCCGCCAGCTTGTCCTGAATCAGGCTGTGCAGACGATAGCGGTACAGCGACCCCTGCTCGTAGAAGAGGTTGCGGCGTATGGCGGCCAGGCGCAGCGGGGGCTGTGCCTCGCCTGTGGCCCAGCGCATCACGAAGTCGCCGCGACGTGTGGTGAAGCTGTCGGTGAGCTCGAACTTGTCCGTGCTGCGCAGCACTGTAACCCTGGTGCGTCCCATCCGGAAGCGGTTTCGTGCCTGTGCGGGCATCTCGGCGTGGGGCCTCACCTGCAGCTGCACCTCGTGGGCACGCTGCACGGTGTCGGCACGGAACGTTATGTACTCAGGCCGGTATAGATAAAAGCCCTGATTGCGAAAGGCCTCGCTCAGACGCGTGCGCTCGCCGTCCAGGTTGGCTGCGCTGAATCCCTCGCCGTGCTGTAGCAGCGACAGCGGTCTGGTTGCACGTATAATGCTGTCGGTCACGGGATCGAAGTTCTGGTACTCAATGCTGCCCAGCCGCGACAGCGGGCCGGTGAACACTGAGTAGCCCACCTGCGCCTTGCGCGGGTTGCGGGCATCAGGCTCGACATCGTACAGCACATAGCCGCTGAAGAAACCATTATTGCGCAGTATGTTCCGCGCCACCTGGGTGCGCAGCTTCGGGTTGACGGTGCTCATGTACACGGGATCGGAACCAAACGTGCTGAGCATCCACTTACCGAAGCCTTGCTCGGAGCCCACGTACTTGTTGTACACTCCCAGCCCTATCTGCACCGGCCAGCGCGTTGATACGCTACCGAACACGCTGCCATTGGGCGGTATCGACAGTGCAGCATCCACCTCCTCGTGCACCGTTGCCGATGCCGACTCTATGAACTGTATCTCGCGGCGCAGCGAGTCGCGCTGCTCCTTGGTCAGTGCCTGCCCCATCTGCTCACGCTGCTCGCGTATCATAGCATCGGCATCATAGGTTCCCGACAGCAGCCCTGTCACTGTCGAGTAGGCATCGGCCACAGCCGTTATCACACCCGTACTGTCCCGCTTGGCCGCACGCTTAGCCTGCCTGCTCATCGCCTTCCGTCCGTATGCTATCTCGTACGTACCTGTGTACAGCACCTCATCCTCCGGCAAGTTGGATGTGGTGGAGCAGGAGACGAGGGCCAGTAGGGCGAGGGGGAGTATGCACCTTTGTAAGCTGGAATGTATGTTGGTCATTGTTGATTGGTTCTTATTGGGCTTTGGGCTACTCTTCTTTCTTTCTGAATATGAACAGCTCCCCTAACCTGTCGGACTTGCGGCGCAGCACGAGGCCGGCACCGTACTCTATGACTTCGCCGTCGAGCACGCTCTCGTAGTTCTTGTCGTAGAACAGGTTGACGTAGCGGGTGGCGCCCTTGTCCAGGCGGTACTCCACCGACACATTGTCTATCAGCGTCTGGCCTGTGTTCTCGGCGTCTTCGCCGGTGCTCACCTTGCCACCCACTATCACACTGATGCGGTTGCCCCAGAAGCGCTTGGCGAAACTGAAGCTGTAGTCGGTCGTGGTGCCGCCGGTGCTACTGGTGCCCTGCTCCACGCCCATGCTGATGTCCACGCTCTTCAGTGCCTTGCCAGCTATGTTGGATATCTGGCTCTGTAGGAACGAGTTGAGTGCGTTCTGTGTGGAGAACCCGCCCGACGAGGCCGAGCCGCTGTCGGTGATGTACATGCCTGTGGCCAGCATCGTGACTGCCACACGGCCGCGCTGCTCGGTGCTCATCTGCGCCAGTTCGTTCTGTATGGACATGTCCTCAGGTGCAGCCAGTGTGAACTCCAGCCCCATGCGCTCCAGTGTCTGCGATATGTCCATGCCCACGTCGAAGTTCACGCTGCGGGGCTGGTCGTTCTCGGTGATGGTGGTGCGCATTCTCTCCGTAGCGCTCAGGCTGAGGTACGGGTTGCCTATCGGTCCACGGAACTCCACGTAGCTGCCGCTCTTGATGGTGAACTCCTTCAGCGGTATGACCATCATCGTGTACTTCAGCGTGCCCTTGTTTATGGTGTAGCGGCCCGTCATCTGCAGGTCCTTCTCGGGCGAGTAGGTCATGTTGAGCGTGCCGCCGCCCTCCAGGTTGACGTACGACGAACCGTCGGCGCTCAGCAGGCAGTGAGCCTGTGCCGACTCGTCTATCACTATATTAAAGAACATGTTAAGATTCTGCGGCTTCTCAGTCTCCACCGTTACCACGCGCAGCGTGTCGCTGAAGTCGACAAACTCCACGAGGTCGGTCAACTGGTCCTCCACGGTGAGTGGCGAGTTGTCGAGCACGTAGGTCAGGTCGGTGCCCGACTTCACATTGAGCCGTCCGAACAGTTGCATATCGTTGAGCGTGCCGCGCAGCATAGCGTTGCAGTCCACCAGCATCTTGCCGTAGGCCACGGAGCGCGCCGTCTTCTTGGCATTAATGAGCTCGTAGTCGGTAGCCTTCAGCGTGAGGTCCAGTCCTATGTTGTCCAGGCTGGCGAAGTTCACGTTGCCGTCCAGCACCAGGGGCTCCTTGCCTGTCGAGTAGGCCTTCACTTGGTCGAAGTGCATGTTGCTGCCCACCACAGCCACGGTGTCGTCGGCGAACGTCAGGTTTAGGCTGTACATATCGGAGAGCATACGCATCTGCTCCAGCACCACCTGCCCGTCCACCACCGGTTTGTCGGTAGTACCGTCCACGTGCAACCCGCCCAGTAGCGTGCCGTCCAGTGTCACCATGCCGTCGGGTATGAAGCCGTTGGCCAGCGACAGCGGCAGGTGTGTCAGGTCAATGTCCAGCGCTATGCCGTCGGTCGTAGTGCCCGGGGTGTAGGTACCGTTGAAGGATGCCACCTCGTCTCCCTCGTGCAGCAGGAAGCCGTCCACGAAATGGCTGCCGTCGGCATTGGGCAGGTACACGGCCTGCAGCCCCAGCTCGCCGATGGGTGCGCTTTCGTAAGTCAGCTCGTTGCCTGTCATATCGGTGCTTACGCTCAGCGTCTCGTCGGTCTGTATCAGGTGGGCATCGCCGTTCAGGAAGCCTGTGATATGCGGGAAGTATGGCAGTACGCTGGTCAGTTCGCCCAAGTTCAGGTGGTTGATGGCCACTGATAGGTCCTGCAGCGCATCGCTGCCTGGCGTGGAGTAGAGCTTCAGGCCGGTGCCGTCGTCGGCCAGAAGGTCGACATCGGCATCCACGCGGTTGCCTGTGGCGAGGAACACGTAGTTGCTGTCGTTGATATGGAACGTACGGTAGGCTATCACCTGGTCGAAGGGGTACAGCTTCATCCTGAAGCCGCCTTCCTCCATGCGGATCAGTAGGCCTATGTCCACACCCTTCTTGCCCTGGTCGTCGAGATATGTCAAGTGTGCCCCAGCGCCCTTGTCGCGCAGGAAGGCCGTCATCGAGGCATCGAAGCTTATCTGCGGGTTGCTGCGTCCGTTGTGCACGTGGCTGTCCAGGCTGATGCCCATCGTGTCCTGCCGCAGGTCCAGCGTTATGGTATCCAGCTGCATGGAGCCCGTCTTCAGCGTGTGTATATGGCCATCGCCGTTCAGTCCATCCCACGGGTTCATGTGTGCTCGCAGCTCCACGTCGCCGAGATCTAGTCCCTCGCGGGCCAGTATGTCGTGCGCTGGGTTGTGGCAACCGGAACTCAGGTAGAGGTCCAGCTGTGGCAACCGCTGGCGCAGGCGCAGCATGTCCACATGGCGCTCCTCCAGCTGCTGGTCCGCTTCAGCCATGAAGTGGCCCAGCTGCGTGAGCAGCGCGTCGTAGCTGGCCGCGCCGTCCAGACGCAGCATCAGATCGCCCGAGGCCAGGTCCACGTGGGTTGTGTCACGGTCCAGCAGCACATCGAGACTCACGTCCTCAGGATAGTAGATGCTGTCGGCGGCATAGAGCACTATGTCCGACACTGAGCCGGTCAGCCGGTGGTGCGTGTTCAAGTCGGTGCCGCCGTCCAGATGCATACACATCGACGTGCTCAGCGGCTCTTCCACGAAGCCCAGTGCATACAGGTCTATGCTGCCCAGGTCTATGCTGAAGGTCAGGTCGGCCGTCGGGCGGGCCAGCTTGGCTGCCAGGTCGATATCGGCTGTCAGCAGCTCGTTGTCCGACACCACGTGTGCTGTGCCGTGCCCATTGGCGGCCTTGGCTTCGAGTGTCACGTTGTTCAGGTCGTAGTGGTCGTACTGTAGACGGCCTATCTCAGCCCGTGCCTGCAGTCGCGCGGCACGGTTCAGCAGGTCCAGACCTTCGCCGTCCACATCGGCCCGGATGGTGCACAGACCCAGCGGCATGTCCGTTAGGAAGGCTCCAAGGTTGAGGCTCTGCACGTCGAGCATACCGCTGTAGCGCGGCAGCGGCGCATCGTCATAGCGCGCCTGCACGTGTGCCGTGCCATCGCCCTGCTGCATGTCGGCCAGCAGGTCGTATGTGTTTCCGCTGATACCAGCTGTGCCCTCCAGCATCAGCGGCGGCACCGCTACGCCCAGCTGTAGCCAGCTCATGTCCTGCGTCTCCAGCCGGTAGTTGAGGTTGGCGTTGCGTCTCTGGCTGTCACGGAAATTGTGCAGCTCGCCCGCGGCAGCCAGCTCGAAGCTGCCTGGCATAGCCACCTCCAGCTGTCGTAGCTCCAGCTGCTTCAGGTTGCCCAGCAGCTGAACGCTTGCTTCCAGCTTGGGTCGCTGTTGCAATAGCTCCGATGCTTCCAGCGGTAGCATGTTGCCGGCAATATCTATGATGTCGCGTGTGCTCAGCTCCGACTGCAGCTCCAGCAGCAACGCATCGCGGGCATTGGCCATCAGTCCCACCATGTCGGCACGCAGACGGCCCTCTATCCTGGAGACTGCCGTGTTGAGACTCAGCGCTCCCACCTCCACGATGAGCGGTGTCTCGCTGAAACTCACGTCCTGTACATCTATGTTGAACTTCGGCACAGGCACAGCCAGACGGCTACTGTCCGCGTTGGATAGGGCGAAGTGCAGCGTGTCGGCCGCAAGGCTCGCACTACCTATCTTATATATGCTGCGGCCCAAGTCGATGTGCCCGTCATCCAACGTCAGCGCTTGCAAGCTGGTTGTCAGCACCATGCTGTCCAGCGCCGTAGCAAATCGTATATCCACGTTGTCAGCCCGCGCACGCTCCACGTCAATCACCCACTCCGCAGGCTCACTCTCCTCCTCATCCACTATTGTCGTGTCGCTCAGAGCGATGTCCACCCTCGCCGACTTGATGCTGAGGTCGTTCACCGTCACGTGTTGACGCTTCAGGTCCACCTCGTGCGCCTTCACGTACAACTGCCCCAGCTCGCCGCGCAGGGTCATAGCATCAATCACATCCTTGCTGTTCACTCTCGCCTCACGCAGATCCACAGCATCCACGCCTACCCGCCAACGCAGCACGCGTGCCATGTCCAGGTCTACTATCAGGCTCTTCGTCGCCAGCAACGTATCGCCCTCCGCATCCCTCACCAGCAGGCCCTGCAAGTCCAAGTCCAGCGGAAAGCTGATGCGCAACCTCTCCAGCTGTATGTCATAACCCGTCTCTTCCTCAGCATACGCCACCAACTGCCGCACCGCGAAATCCTGCACAAACGGCACATACAGCAGCGCACCCACCACCACAAACAACAGCACCGGCACTGCCAGTATCCATCCTATCCACTTCAAGGTACGAGGGAGAAGCCCACCCCCGTCCCCTCCCTGGGGAGGGGAGGACAGAGTGCCTAGGGGGTCATCAGCGGGAGGCACGGGCGCAGACTCGCGGGCGGTCTCTGCTACCTCAGCAGCTTCAAGCTCGCCAGCAGTTCCAGCAGCCCCAGTAACTATGCTCTCCCCTACTCTGGGAGGAACAGGGGGGGGGCTTCCTGCGAGTGGGCTCCCCGCGGCTGGACTACCTCCAGCTACCTCGAGCTTTTCGCTATCGTCCTCTATTGTTTTCATCGCCGCAAAGGTAGCTATAATTCCGCAAATTCAGTATTCTACAACCCCATTCGTTATTTACATTGATGCTCATTCAACAATTCACGAAGCACGTCCTCCGTGCCGCTGCCGAAGTGGGCACGAAGGCCGTTGGGGAACAGGAGCGTCGCACCGCACGGGACATCGCCGCTGAACACGGAACCGGATGGAGGTGGCGACTGGCGGAAACTGATGGGAGCCAGAGCATGGTGCTGATCCTCTGCGGAGCAGTACTTCTTGCGCCAATAGTTATACGTTGAATAACCTGTACCTATCTGCTGTAGGTACGACTTCAGTGACAGACCGCTCTGCTGGTGGTCTGACTGTAACTGCAGAAACTCTTCCTTGGTCATAATTGTAACAGTTGTAGTTTGGGTGCACTATTGCGGAGGCAAAGGTACAACTAAGCTACAACCGCCACAAGGTGTACTTCTTAGAGTGCTTACTGCTTACTACACTTCTTTGAGTGCTTACACATTTCCTGTAGGGACTTTCATCTAAATACCGCGAAGCGGGACGTACATTCACATGCACGTCCCGCCTCTTAGGGTAGTTGTTAGAATTCTATAACCAATTAATCTTCTATGTCATCACTACCCCATATCTCCCAGTTATCTTCCTTTACCAGGACTTCACTGTCGGGGTCGGCATCGCCTGTCAGCATCGACAGGGCCATCATGGAGTGAGTCTGCAGCTGCAGCACAGTCACCTCGGGTATGATATATGTCTTTTTCATAGTTTCGTATGTTTTATATTTACTTGATACTAACCTTCTGTCCGTTCACCACGTAGATACCGCCCCGCTGCATCTTGGCAACCTTGCGACCGTTCAGGTCGTAGATCTCGCCGGCAGCTGCGCCGCTCAGCACGTTCTGGATAGCTGTAGCCTCATCGAAGAAGAAGGCCTTAACATCGCTGCTGCCGACTGTCAGATAAGCGCGGTTAGCGCCCACTGTCGGCTGCTTGCCCTCTGCTACCAAATAGAAGCCCACCTTACCGCTTTGGTTCTGCAGAACATAGCAGCCTACAGGAGCTGCAGTGTTCTCATATACACCTACGAGGTTGCCAGCTGTTGCTGTGCCAGCTACGGTCTTGCCGTAGAATGTCTCATTGACAGTTGTCTCGCTGTAGAGCACCACAGGAGTGTTGGCAGGAATTGTAGTCTCAACCGGAGTCAGAGTGAGCACATCGCTGCTGACAGTAACTGTAGAAGCCTCAACGCCACTCGGAATCTCCACTGCGAATGGAGCCACGAATGTTGCATACTTAGCATCCGAAATCTTCATGGTAGCAGAAGCCTGCTCGTAGCGGGTCAGGGTGAAGTTGTTGAGGATTATCCAGCAGTCCCAGATGTAGTTGCCCTTCCTTACCATCAGGTCCAGGTCGGTGTTACCGTCCAGATAAACGTAAACCTCATTTACGGCCTCGCCGTTGTTGAATGCGGTCACAGCACCGCTGGTGTTGCCTGGCTTGCCTTCCACATCGTTCCAGTCGGTGAAGCGTACCTGCTCGCCGTTGGCACTCAGGAATGTTGAAACCACATTGTAGCCGGCAGCATTCAGTGCGGTAGCTGCTGCGCTGGCGCAACGACGCTCATAGCCCTGAACCGTCACCTTGTAGATACCAGCGGGCAGGTTAGCCTTGTCGATTGTCTGAGTGAAGGCACCATTTGCGTTCCACACCTCGGCATAGCCGGTACCGTAGGCGGGTTGGCCGTCCTGATTGCGGTTATAGCCAGACCATGTCCAGTCGCCTACATTGCCTGCGAAGGTAGCAGTGCCGATTGCGGAAGTGCAGTCAACAGCATTGAAGTTGGCATCCAGATAATCGGCAAAGTCGGCTGCCGTTGTGCTGATACCGGCAGCGGCAATGACATTGCTGATGTTGTCCGAAGGATAGGCGGCGATGATAGCGTCGCGCTCGGCCGTGGTTTTTAGTGTCCACACAGTGGCCGCAGCCTCCTCGGCTGTAGTTGTAACGTATTCGCCAAAGGAACCTGCAGCGTGGGTCAGGTAGTAGGTCTTTGCAGCATCCTGAATAGCATAGCCGCTAACAACAGGAACTATTACCCATCCTGTTGAAGCGTTGTCTGTAAAGATGCCATTGCTAGCCTTGAAGAGGTATACATTAGCAACATCTACGAATTCTATGGACGATACACCTGCAGCATCGGTTACCAAGTGGGCAGGAACACCATACTTGTCGGCAACAGCCTCAGTACCATAATTACCGCCACGGCCAAGGAAGAGACCGTTGGTTGCATTGTAGAACACATATTCTCCATCGAACACAGCAGGAGTGTGCAGTGTCACATTGATTGCTGCATTCATGCTCTCATCTGCATAGCCATATACGCCAGCGGGGATTGCCACAGTATAGTCAGTGCCAGCAGCAAGCTCGCCCAGCTCGAGGCTGAAGCCATTTGCCACAGCTGTCAGAGCAACCTCAGCACCGTTCACGGTAGCCTTGGAGCCAGTCACCATTGCGGCAGCACCCTCTGGGTCGTTAGTGACTGCAGCGGGGAAGGTAACGGTGTATGTAGCGCTCTGGATGTATGCACCATCGGCAGCGCTGAGAGTGGCATCACCCACGTTGTAAGCATACGAACCAGCCTCAACAGTCAGCACCTGAGCCGTAGCCGACTTCACATAGTAGCGGCCAGCGGTGAGGTCTGCGTTCTCTGCCTTAGCGAAGGTGGCAGTAACGCTGCTCTCGTTAGCAATCAGCACAGTAGCATCTGTGGTGTACACGATGTCGGACAGCGTTGTTGTGGTCAGGTTGTACATGCCGTCCACAGGCACGTCGAAGTAGTACCACTTGCCGGCTACCATAGCCTCGGCAGGCAGAGCAACAGCCTCGCCACCCACGGTCGGGCCGAGGTAGTAGAGCTCGAAGTTGTCGAAGATTGTCCAGTTTGTCGCAGCATCGCATTTAACGCCAACAGTCAGAGTGCCATCTGTAACATAAACCGTCAATGAATTGGAGTACTCACCATTGGAGAATGCTGTCGAGGCTCCAGCCATGGAATTGATACCACCAAAATCTATCTGATTAAGAGGCTCTTGCTCATTATTGGCATATAGATAAGAAACTGCATCTCCACTTTGTCTGCGGTAGAAGCCTTGAGCTTTCACAGTATATTTACCATTAGGTACAGAGATCGTCTGATATACATTTGTGACCGCACAATAGCGCTCTGCGCACTGATTGTCATTATTTCCACCATATGCAAAGTCTCCAGTCCATCCGCTTGTATTATATGCTTTACGAAGGTTACGGCTGATATTTGCTTCTGTCAGATAGTATGTTGCGTCAGCAGGACTTGCTTCTGTCGCTGCAGCAAACGACTTGTCTCGATCTGCCTTGCTGACAAAATACCACTGAGCCAATGAGCTGTTTGCATTTGCAGCAGTGTTAGCAACTATTGTATTATTGACATTTGCAGTTACGAAAGCAGAGCCGTCAGCTGTAGAGATGCTATACTTACCTTCACCAAGAGATACTACATATAGATTTGTAGATGTTTTGTCAAGATATGTACCATTGAAGAAATGATCTGCCTCCTTATTATATGTATGCGAATCCAAAGTGTATACGCCTTCACCAACGGCCACTGTAAATGGTATTCCATGCTCTATCACAGAAGCCTGCGTTCCCCAGTCATTAGCGCCACCAAGATACTTGCCTGTTGCTGCATTGACAATGTAGAAATCACCAGCACCTATCTCGCTATAGAAAGCAGGAGCAGTGCCAGCAGCAACATCCGTAACAGTCACATCACAAGTGGCTGTCTTACCATTAGCTGTTGTAGCTGTGATTGTAGCGCTACCTGTAGCAACAGCTGTCACAACGCCATCTGCAACTGTAGCAACTGTTGGATCACTAGATTCCCATGTGATAGCAACATCAGTATTAGCATCAGCAGGAGTATATGATGCCACACGCAATGTCGCAACTTGAGTTAGCTTGAGATCAAGGGCGCTACTGTTCAGAGCGACTGCTGTTGGACGAACAATCGGGCTATATAGCAATTTTACATTATCTACCACAAAGTCCGAACGACGCTGACCACCAGCAAACATTGCAATCACAAATTGGACATCACTTGTCTCTGTTTCTAGAGTGAAGCTAGCAGTTGCAGTACTCCAATCTGCTGTATTAAGGTATGTATAGTTATTGCTGCCTTTAACATTCGTCTTTGTAGTGCCCGTTGCACTCCCCAAAGAAGTTCCACCGCTCACCGCAGAAACCGTAACTTTTGTGGTGTTTTTCTGAGAGTCATCATATCCCTCAACCATCTTATAATCGGCCGACAATTGATATATACCTGCGGGAAGTGTCGTTGAAGTTGAGGTAAATGTGTATTCTGCGCCACTTCCATTCCAGCCATGACGGAAGAATAGGAAATAGTCACCATCAGAGGGGGTAACAGTCATTGTTCCTTGGGTCGGGATATTCGTTGTTGCATTGTAGCAACCAGTATTATTAAACTTCCCATCACCTGTACCAGGATCACTCTGTGTCCAGCCGGTAATTGTCAAGGCGCCATTAGAAGCAGTGATTGCACCATCTCTCTCAAATGACGGATTCGTGATGTACGTACTCGTCACATCCGTTTGTGCCCTTAGTTGTCCACCAAGTGCGCCCACGACACATAGTGCCGCAAGAAGTAGTTTTCGTTTCATTTGTTGATAGTTATAGTTAGTTGTGAATATTGATTCTGACAGGTATCTATGCATAGCCGCGTCGCATTGACGCAATGTGACTATATAAATCGGTGCAAAGGTACGGCGAAATTTAACAATCATTTACCCCCCCCCGTTAAAGTATCTTAAATGAGCACAAGTCGAGTGCAATGGGCTACTGGATGGAGTGGATGTTTAGGTCTGTGCATCAATTCTTGGGACTTTGGATTGTGGAACAGGCTGTTTGTTGTACTTTTGCAGGACAAGAATCACTATGGAGAAGCAACATCAACGAGCCAGATGGCACGACTACAATGAACCCGGCATCTACATGCTGACCCTCGTGGCAGATCGCCGCGGCACGCCTTTTGGCGTGCTGGAGCAGACGCCGGAGGGAGAGATAAGGACACAACTCACCCCGCTGGGCGAGAGTGTGAGGCGGCAGATCACGGAACTGCCCACACACGCCAAGGAGCTTGAGGTGATACGGTATGTGGTGATGCCCGACCACATCCATGTGGTGGTGTATGTCCACGCAGCGATGAGGCGGCATCTGGGACAGCTGGTACGGGGCTTCAAATACGGAACCACCGTGGCATATCTGCGCGAGCTGGATGCCAGGCATGGAGGCCGGCACAGCATTCAAGGCAGCCGGCCCTCGGAGAGGGGGAGAAAAGAGGCAGCGCTGGCGAGGAGAGAGGCGGCGGACGAACCGCCGCACACAGGACTACAGGAAGATGGAGAGATGAGGGGGAGATGGAGGGAAGGAAAAGAGGCGGCGACGAGAGAGGCGGCGACGAGAGAAGCGGCGAGGAGAGAGGCGGCGACGAGAGAGGTGGCGACGAGAGAAGCGGCAACGAGAGAGGTGGCGAGGAGAGAGGCGGCGACGAGAGAAGCGGCGAGGAGAGAGGCGGCGAGGAGAGAGGCGGCGGACGAACCGCCGCACACAGGACTGCAGGGAGATGGAGAGATGAGGGGGAGATGGAGGGAAGGGGGTTCAGTGGGAAGCGGTTTGTCCGCTGAAAGTAATTGCGGGCGGCAGGTGCAGGTGCCGCCGCTTTGGTCGGAGGGTTATCACGACCGCATACTCACGGGACGGAACCAGCTGTCGAGGATGTTGCGCTATGTCGAAGACAATCCTCGCAGAGGGTGGATTAAGCGGCAGCACCACAACCTCTTCTACAATAAGCGCATGACCGACATAGAGATCTCTATGGAGCAGGCCCGATGGCTATTGCGGCAGGCTAGGAGCCTAGGAGTGATGCACGAGCTGGTAGGAGTTCTCGTGGTGGAGCAACGGCTGGGCGCTGAGTCATCCTGGCAGAAGCTGGAATGGTGGATGTATGGAGTCCGCGCAGACAAGGGGAAGGAGCTGAGAGCCTGTCTGCACGTGAAGACAGCCGGCAATAATTTTCTTCTCGATGAGAGCCTATTAATACCCGTTAGGATGTCACGCAGTACTCCCAAGGGTGAGATTGCGCGGCAGAAGGCGGACCTGCTCCAGCGCTGTGAGTGCGAAGGGGCAGTGATTGTTACGCCTGGGGTGAGTGGCGGCGAGCAGGAAGTTCTGTACTCCGTGGCGGAATCAGGTTTCAACGCCATCCACCTACAAATAGAGGCTATGAGCGATGTGTCTGCTCCGCAAAGTCGCCTCTTTGACGCGATGACCAATGGACATCTGCTAACTATAGCCCCTTGGCCAGACAGACCGCTATCGTCCCGAGGTAACAAAGGGCTGTTTGAGCTACTCAACTGCATTGCCGAGCTACTGGCTGCACGCGAATGACAGGGACCGTATAACATCAACTTTATCTATATCACACATGCGAATCGGGATTTACGGGGGCAGCTTCAACCCCATACATAAAGGACATACGCAGCTGGCAAAATGGCTGGTGAAGGCGGGGGTGGTGGATGCAGTGTGGCTGATGGTGTCGCCACAGAATCCGCTGAAGCCGGCAGAGGGGTTGCTGGATGATGCTACGAGGCTGCGGATGGCTAAGATTGGGATCAGGGCGACGAAATGCAGGAGCGTAGAGGTAAGCGACTTCGAGTTCACGCTACCCAAGCCGTCATACACGGCTGACACGCTGGCAGCGCTGCGTGCGGCCTATCCGCAGCACGAGTTTGTACTGATCATAGGTGCTGACAACTGGCTGGTGTTCGACCGCTGGAGCCGGCCTGAGGAGATACTGCGACATCATCATGTGGTGATATATCCGCGACCCGACTACGACATTGACCCTGCCACGTTGCCTGCACAAGTATCACTTGTCAACACGCCCCTGCTGCCAATCTCCAGCACATGGATACGCAACGAAATAGCGACCAACCCTGCATACGATGGCGAAGGGTTGGCCGCTGATGTGTGGAAGTTCATAAAGGCCGAGGGGCTTTATGAAGGGGATTGAGGGGTGAGGGAGGTTCCACATCAAGTGCGAAATGAGGAGGGAGGAGCGCTATCTGCTGAGCAGGAACTGCTTAAAGTCAGCAAAGTTGCGCGACATGGGGATGCTCTGCTTGGTGCCCTGCATGAAGGCTGCCAGACGGTCAGGGATAGCAATGTCGGATGGTTTGCCATCGGCAGAGAGTATGCGGTCCACGGTATCCTTGAACTTGGCTGGGTGAGCTGTCTCTAGGAAGAAGCCCGTCTCGCCTGGCTTCAGTTGCTCAGTGAGAGCGAGGTAGCCGCATGCACCATGGGGATCGAGCAGATAGCCGGTCTCGGCGTAGCACTGGCGCATGGCGGAAGCTATCTGGTCGTCGGTATAGGTGGCACCAGAGATAAGCGAGATGATGGCTGAATGAACGGCGCGAGGGTCGGCACTGGGAATGACGGCGATGGTAGAGGCTTCGGCGGACAAACCGCCGAGCACAGGACCGGAGGGGACGGAAGAGGACGAGGCGAGCGAACCGCCGAGCACAGGACCGGAGGGGACGGAAGAGGACGAGGCGAGCGAACCGCCGAGCACAGGACCGGAGGGGGCGGAAGAGGACGAGGCGAGCGAACCGCCGAGCACAGGACCGGAGGGGGCGGAAGAGGACGAGGCGGGCGAACCGCCGGGCACGGGAGCGAGAGGGGCGGACAGAATGCCAACAACGGAGCGGGCGTAGAGGTCGAGGATGCGGGCGAAGTTGCTTGGGTCGCCTACGTCCATGGCGTTGGCAAGGGTCTGGATGGACGGACGGGGGATGTACTGGCCTGTCTGGAGGTACTGGTAGAATACATCGTTGGCATTGTTGGCTGCGATGAAGCGCTTCACAGGAAGTCCCATAGCATGACCGAACAGGGCTGAGCAGATGTTGCCAAAGTTGCCCGACGGCACGCAGCACACAAGCTGCGAGAGGTCTATAGCTGGATTGCTCTTGCTGAGACGCTTGAGCTGGGCGTAGGCATAGAAGTAGTAGAACGACTGCGGGAGGAAGCGGGCTACGTTGATACTGTTGGCAGAGGTGAGCATCATGTGCTGATTGAGCTCGGCGTCCATAAAGGCACTTTTAACCAGGGCCTGACAGTCATCGAATACGCCATCTACCTCTATGGCAGTGATGTTCTGTCCCAGAGTTGTGAACTGGCACTCCTGTATGGGCGACACCTTGCCCTTGGGGTACAGCACATAGACGTGGATGCCGTCAACACCCAAAAAGCCGTTAGCCACAGCAGAACCGGTGTCGCCAGAGGTGGCAACGAGGACATTGACCTCACTCCCCGCCCCCCCTTGGAGAGGGGGTTGGTAGGTGAGGTTATATTGCAGCAGTCGCGCCATGAAGCGGGCGCCTACGTCCTTGAAGGCGAGGGTCGGGCCATGGAAGAGTTCGAGACTGTATATGTTGTCGCGGACATGCACCAGTGGCACGTCGAAGCTAAGGGTGTCATAGACTATTTTGCGGAGGGCATCGGCCTCCACGTCCTCACCGAAGAAGGCATCGGCTACACTGTAGGCTATCTCCTGAAAAGAGAGGTCCTGTATCTCGTCGAAGAACGATGCAGGCAGGTGCCTGATTACTTCGGGCATGAACAGACCGCGGTCGGCGGCCAGTCCCTTGATGACTGCCTCGCGAAGCGTCACTGGCTCCACGCTATGGTTTGTGCTGTAGTATCTCATAACTGCATGAATGTTTGCATGAATTGTTGCAGGCGCAGCAGACCGAAGCCGCCATCGACACACGATACCTCGTCGAAGTGCTGAACGCTGTCGGGCTCTATACCTTTATTATATATAAGGAATGGTACGGGTTCGCTCACGTGCGTACGTATCTCCACCGGCGTGGGGTGATCGGGCAGCACGGCGATGGACACAGGAGTGTCCCACTTGGCCGTTTCCTCCAGGATGGGCTTCACCACACGGCGATCGAGGTTTTCTATCGTCTGTAGCTTCAGTTCGAGGTCGCCGTCATGCCCTGCCTCGTCGCTGGCTTCGACGTGCAGGAACACGAAGTCCTGATGACGCAGAGCCTCCAGTGCAGCAGCTGTCTTGCCCTCGTAGTTGGTATCAGCCAAGCCCGTTGCGCCCTCCACCTCTATGATGTCAAGTCCTGCGTAGTAGCCGATGCCCTTTATGAGGTCAACGGCAGAAATCACCGAGCCGCTCTTGATTTGCGGATAAAGCTGCATCAGTGTCTGCATGGATGGTCGGTAGCCGCCGCTCCACGGCCATATGCTATTGGCCAAGCGCTTACCCTGACGGGCACGCTCCACATTGAGAGGGTGCTTGGGCAGCAGTTCCTGAGAGCGGAGGATGAGGTCGTTCAGTAGCGTAGCTGTCTCCTCTGCTTCGGGAGTGGTTGCTTTCACTAATAAGGTTCGCCACTCCTCGTTGGGATGGTCGTGAGGCGGCGCACACTCTATGTTCTTGTTGCCGCCACGGATGACGAGCAGGTGGCGGTACTGAATACCTGTGATGAACTGCACCAGCTCGTAGCCACAAGCCTCGTTGATGGGCTTGGCCAGCTGTTCGTTGAGATATTCAATGAGGCCGCGAGCCTCCTCGGTCTCAAGGTTGCCGCCGTTGTGGGTGATGATGCGTCCATCGCCCAGGGTGATGATGTTGCAGCGCAGGGCGAGGTCGTTGGGTCGCATCTCGTAGCCTATGCTTGCAGCCTCCAGCGGTCCACGTCCCTCATACACTTCGTTCAGGTCGTAGCCAAGGATGGCTGTGTTGGCTACCTCAGAACCCGGCAGAAAACCATCGGGTATGGTGATGAGACGACCGCACCGCCCATGCTGTGCCAACCAGTCCATAGCCGGCGTATTGACATACTGCAACAGCGTCTTGTCCCCAAGCCGCTCCACAGGGTGGTCTGCCATGCCGTCACCCAATATAATGATGTGCTTCATATTATATATTCGCTATTGACATAATGTCCGCGAATACGCCAGCAGCGGTGACGCTGGCGCCGGCACCGTAGCCCTGGATGAGCATGGGGTACTCGCGGTAGCGCTCGGTGGTGAGCATCACAATGTTGTTGGAACCTTCGAGGCCGTAGAAGGGGTGGCCCTGCGGTATCTCAGCGAGCGAGACAGATGCGTGACCGCCCTGCAGACTAGCCACGAAGCGCCAGCGCTTGCCTTGCTGTTCGAGCGCGCGGCGCTGCTTCTCCAAGCTGCTGTCGAGTGTAGGCAGCTGCTGCCAGAACTCATCGACCGTGCCTTCAAAGAACGACTGCGGGATGAACAGGTGCGTCTCCACATCCTCCTGCTCCAGCTGATAGCCTGCCTCGCGGGCGAGGATGACGAGTTTGCGTATCACATCCTTGCCGCTGAGGTCGATGCGCGGGTCGGGTTCGCTGTAGCCCTCCTGCTTGGCCATGTGCACGGTCTGCGAGAGCGGCATCTGTGCCGACAGCTTGTTGAAGATGTAGTTGAGCGTACCGCTCAGCACGGCCTCAATGCGTAGTATCTTGTCGCCAGAGTGTATCAGGTCGTTGATGGTGCGTATGATGGGCAGGCCAGCGCCAACGTTGGTCTCAAAGAGGAACTTCACGCCACGACGCTGGGCGGTGGTCTTCAGCTGGCGATAGTTATTGTAGTCGGAGCTGGCGGCCAGCTTGTTGGCTGCAACGACGTTGATATTGTGTTCAAGGAAGTCCTGATAGAGCGCAGCCACCTCGGGCGATGCGGTGCAGTCCACGAACACCGAGTTGAAGATGTTCATGTCGATGACCTCGCGATGCAGACGCTCGGTGTTGCTCACCGGTGCCTCTGCCAGCTGTTCGCGCCAGTTGCTCAAGTCGATACCTGTGCGGTTGAACAGTGCGCTGTGGCTACTTGCCAGACCCACCACGTTGAGCTTCAGGCCCTGTTCCTGCATGAGCTTCTCCTGCTGCTGCGCTATCTGCTCTATGAGGTTGCTGCCCACAGTACCCACGCCGCAAAGGAAGAGGTTAAGCATCTGATACTCCGACAAGAAAAAGGCATCGTGAATCACGTTGAGTGTCTTGCGAAGGTAGCTGGCGTTGACCACGAATGATATGTTGGTCTCGCTAGCGCCCTGGGCACAGGCTATCACGCTGATACCAGAGCGTCCCAATGTGCCGAACAGTTTACCGGCGATACCTGGTGTATGTTTCATGTTCTCGCCCACGACAGCGACTGTGGCCAGTCCACTCTCAGCCTGCATGTGATACATGGCACCCGTCTCTATCTCCTTGGCGAACTCCTCGTTGAGCACACGGCAGGCTGCATCGGCATCCTCGTCGCGAACACCGATGCTGGTGCTGTTCTCCGACGAAGCCTGCGACACCATGAACACCGATATGCCATTGTCGGCCAGGGTGGAGAAAATGCGGCGGTTTACACCTATCACGCCCACCATAGAGAGGCCCGAAACGGTGATGAGAGTGGTGCCCTTGATGCTGCTTATACCCTTGATGAGACGCTTGTCGTCCTTGACCTCACGCTTGATGATGGTGCCGGGAGCGGTGGCGTTGAACGTGTTTTTGATAAGTATGGGTATGTTCTTGACGCACACGGGGTAGATGGTAGGCGGATAGACCACCTTCGCACCGAAGTTGCATAGCTCCATTGCCTCCACGTAGCTCAGCTCGGGTATGACGTAGGCGCTGTTGATCACACGCGGGTCTGCAGTCATAAAGCCGTCGACATCGGTCCATATCTCCAGCACAGAAGCATTGAGTGCGGCAGCAATGATGCTGGCAGTATAGTCGGAGCCTCCACGTCCGAGGTTGGTGGTTTCGCCACTCACGGCATCACTGCTGATAAAGCCCGGTACCAACGATACCTTGGGCAGCGTCTTCCAAGTGTTTCTCACCAGTTGGGCTGTCATGTCGCTGGCCAGCAGGCTGCGTCCGCCCTTCACCTCGGTCTTGATGAACTCACGGCTGTCGTACCACTGTGCGCCATTGATGAGTGTTGTTACGATACGCGACGACAGACGCTCGCCGTAGCTCACGATAGCTGCCTGTGTCTTAGGCGACAGGTCGCGAATGAGGTACAGACCCTGATAGATGCTGCGTAGCTCCTCCAATAAGCTGTCGGTGACACGCAACAGACCGTCGCGCTCGGTACCGGCAGGTATGACCTCGTCAATCATCTGATGATGTCGCTCGGCCATCTCAGCATACGAGGTCAGATAGGCAATGTCGCCGCTCACGGCCTGCTTGGATGTACGGATAAGTTGGTCTGTGATTCCACCCAGTGCCGATACTACCACGATAACAGGTTCGTTCTCGGCCTCCACAATTTGCTTGACATTCAGGATACTCTTAACGGAACCTACGGACGTTCCGCCAAACTTCAATACTTTCATTGATGCGTCGTGTTGATAATTTTCGCGCAAAAGTACTAATTAAATTACGAAACAGCATTACCAAAGCCCAAGTAAAAGACAAATGCACGCAAAATGCACGTCTAACACTACCATTTGTGCATCCTGTGAGCAATTATTTGTATTTTTGCAGCGCACAAGCGATAATCATAACATTAAACCTCCAACACGATGAACAAGCATATCCGCATCCTCGCAGCCATAGCAGCACTGACCCTCGGCTGCCTGTCATCAGCGAAAGCTGACAACTACTACGGTCAGGCACAGCCCGTGACCTATGACCAGCGCGTGGGTGGCTGGATCATGGAGAGCGAGAAAGAGTACTACAGCGTGCGTATCGGTATCACGGCGCCACTGCTGTTCATCGACACACAGCATGACCCTTCACGCCACGCGCAGGTGGGCATGGCGCTAGGCTTTGCCTACGGTACACAGCTGACAGAAGACTTCCCACTATACTTGGAGCCCGGCATATTCTACGTAAGCAAGGGGTTCACCATCAATTCCAACCTCAGCGCGACCGACTACCAGCAGAAGATGAGCATCAAGATGCACACTTTCGAGATTCCTGTGGTATTCAAGTACCGTGCCGAGACAATGGTCGATGATCTGACTGTAGACCCGTTCTTCGGAGGCTTCCTCAGTTTAGGCATCGGCGGCAAGACCAAGTACTTCAGCGACGCCATCAGCCCCACACGCCACATAGAGAACACCTTCCGCAGCACCGGTTTCAAGTCGTTTGACATCGGTCTGCGACTGGGATGCGGCCTGACATACCAGCAGTTCTATGCCGAGGCTTGTTACGACTGGGGCCTCAGCAACATAGCCCGCAGCAATATGGAAGACTTCGCCTACGATGACTTCGACGACCATATACACTCGGGGTGCTTTGAAATCAACGTGGGTATTATGTTCTAATGGCTATAATGGGCAGGCCATCCTTGTAGTACAGCTCCTCGTTGAGAATCATCAGGTGCACCATGTCCATCGTCACCCGATTGTCCACGCCACGGATATGGAATGAATGTAGCGGCGTTGGACCATGCTCGCGCAGATAGCTGATAATGCTCAGACGCAGCTGTTGAGCAGCTTCCTTGTCATCCAGAATGCTCTTCCCCGACCCACCGGCAGCATCTCTGCAGCTCTCGCAACGTTCACACGGTTGCGCCTTGTCTTCGCCGAAGTATCGCAGGAGGAAACGGCTGTGACACTCGCTTGTGGTCAGATACTCAATCATAGTCTCCACGCGCTTGGCCAGCTGAGTCTTGCGGTCAGTGTATATGGCTGGCGGCAGCACTATCTCGTTGCGCTCCAGCCGTCGCTGTGTGAAGGTGATGGCCGGTATGTCACTACGAGGTATAAAATGTATGACGTGCTTGCGACTCAGTTCTATGAGGCACTCGTTGAGATCCTGCACACGCATCTTCAGCCCATCAGCCAGCATATCCTCATTGATATAGGCATACTCGCTGAAGATACCGGTATAGGTGCGCAACAGTTGCCACAGTACACGTTCAGCCTGCGGCGAGAAGGAGTAGGTATACAGTTCATCGCGCGTGCACGACATCATAATGCGGCTATGACTGTCCTCGGCATCACGCCACTCGATATAGCCGGCACGGTCGAGCAGCGTGATGGCGCTGTATGCCCGCACAGGAAAGTGCTTGAAGTTGACGCAGAACCGCATTATGTCGAACTGGCGCGTCACGCCCTCGCCGTCACCTATGGCCATCTGGAGGAAATAGCATAAGTCTTCATATACCTGCTGAACATACTCCACAGGGGGATATGTATCCTCCACGCGTCGTCGCAGCAGTCCCACAGAATGATTGTTGTAGAGCAGCACAGCCATTGCAGGCTGCCCATCGCGGCCTGCCCGCCCTGCCTCCTGGAAATAGGCTTCGGGAGAATCGGGCACGTCGGTATGTACCACCAGTCGCACATCGGGCTTGTCAATACCCATGCCAAAAGCATTGGTAGCAACCATGACCCGCACCTCGCCAGCCTGCCATGCTGCTTGACGCTGGCTCCTCTCCTTGCTGGTAAGGCCTGCATGGTAATGGGTCGCACTGATGCCCTGCGAACTCAGCCACTGAGCCAGTTCGAAGGTGGAACGCCTACTTCTGGTATACACAATTGCGCAGCCTTCGTAGTCGTCCAGCAGGTTAAGCAACTCCGCCTCGCACGTCTGAAGCATCGGGCGCACCGAATATGTGATGTTGCTACGCTCAAAACTCATCTGCTTGACGCAAGGTTTAGCGAAGCGCAGCACACGCTGAATATCCTCTACTACGGCCGGCGTTGCCGTTGCCGTGAGAGCCAACACCGGGCACGACGGCAACAACTCGCGAATGCGCACTATCTCCAGATAGGACGGACGGAAGTCGTAGCCCCACTGCGATATGCAATGAGCCTCATCCACACAGATGAAGCTCACCTTCATGCGGCGCACTTTGGCTTGGAACAGTTCGGAGCCTAAGCGCTCCGGCGAAACGTACAGGAACTTGTAATTACCGAATATGCAGTTCTCCAGAGCGACAATCACCTCATCGCGGGTCATGCCCGTATATACGGCAGCTGCCTTGATGCCCAGTTCGCGTAGATGCTCCACTTGGTCCTTCATCAACGCGATGAGCGGGCTTATCACCAGGCACAATCCATCCTTGGCTAGAGCCGGCACTTGAAAAGTGATGCTCTTGCCGCCGCCCGTAGGCATCAGGCCAAGCGTATCATGTCCCGCGCCTATACTCTCTATTATCTCCTGCTGTATGCCACGAAAGGATGTGTAGCCGAAATACTGATGCAGGATTGAGAGATAAGGAGATGGCGTCTGCGCTTGCACTGATGGGATGTCCGCTGGTGTTTTCACCTCTCGACCTTCAACTTCGACATTCTACTCCCGACTCTTAGCTCTCAACTGCCCTAATGTCCTCTATCTGCAGCTGAATCTCGCCGCGCTTGTGCGTGTTCTCTTCCACAGTATAGCAGATGTCGAAGGCGCGCTTACTCTTGATGTACCGAGCCTGCGAACTCTGGCCAAAGGCTATGCCGCTGACCACGTTGCTGCTCTTGTCGTCAACAAGCTCCAGCTTGATGTGCTCCTGATGATGTCCGACCACCTTGCTGGTGCCATAGTCTACGACATGCTGCGTGCAGAAGATGGGCTTGGGGTTGTCAGGACCGAAGGGAGCAAAGCGCCGCAGGTCGATAAGGAAGCGGTGATTCAGATCGCGGAAGTCGAGCATCGAATTGATGTTCAGCTCCGGCTGTACCTGCTGGGGCAGTATGTTCTGTTCAACATAATCCTCAAAGCGGCGACGGAACTCCTTGATGTTCTCCACACGGAGCGACAGACCAGCCGCATAGGTGTGACCTCCGAAGTTCTCCATCAAGTCGCGACAGCTGTCGATGGCCTTATAGATGTCAAACCCAGCTACGCTACGAGCCGAGCCTGTGGCGATGTCGCCACTACGCGTCAGCACCACCGACGGGCGGCAGTATATCTCCGTGAGGCGTGATGCCACGATACCTATCACGCCCTTGTGCCACTCCTCGTTGTACAGCACTATGCTATTCTTGCTGTGGTTGTGGTCCAAACGCTCCACTATCTGGTTGGCCTCCTGCGTCATCTCCTTGTCGAGATCCTTGCGCTGGTCATTGTACGCATTGATCTGCAGAGCCATGCGATGCGCACGGTTAGGGTCACGCTCCACAAGCAAGGCCACGGCTTCGCGGCCGTTCTGCATACGCCCTGAGGCATTGATGCGCGGTCCAATCTTGAAGATTATGTCGCTCATAGTGAGCTCGTGGTCGTAGATACCGCATATCTCAATGAGTGCCTGCAAGCCCACCGACGGGCTGGTGTTGAGCTGACGCAAGCCGTGATAGGCCAACACACGGTTCTCACCGACCACCGGCACGAGGTCGGAGGCAATGCTCACTGCGCACAGGTCGAGCAGAGGAGTGAGCTGACTCAATGGGATGTTGTTGTCCTTGGCAAAAGCCTGCATCAGCTTGAAGCCTACGCCACAGCCCGACAAGTGCTCGAATGGATATGTAGCATCCGTACGCTTGGCATTCAGTATGGCCACAGCAGGCGGCAGCTCGTCGTCGGGCACATGGTGGTCGCAGATGATGAAGTCGACACCCAGGCTCTTGGCATAGGCAATCTCCTCCACAGCTTTGATGCCGCAGTCGAGCACGATGATGAGCTTGACGTCGCTCTCCTTGGCGAAGTCCACTCCTTGATGGCTTACGCCATACCCCTCCTCATAACGGTCGGGGATATAAAAATCAATATTGGACGTGAACTGCTGCAGGAAACGATAGACCAACGCTACCGCCGTGCAGCCATCCACATCGTAGTCACCATACACCAATATACGCTCATTTCGCCCCAACGCACGGTTCAGCCTGTCAACTGCCACACGCATGTCGCGGAACAAGAACGGATCGAGCAGTTCAGCCAGCTGTGGGCGGAAGAAGCGTCGTGCCTCAGCAACCGTCGTCAGCCCTCTATCCAAGAGCAACTGACCTAGTGCAGGATGTATGCCTACCTGCCGTGCCAGCGTCTTAGCTGCTTCTTGTTGTTCTGGTGTTGGTGGTTCGTAGTGCCATGTATAATTCATTACGATATTTAGCTATTTGGGTGTAAAGGTAGCTATATATCGCGACAATCTACGTATAGCACTGCCACGTTTAGCTTAATTTAACGTGTCTTGTATTTCATCGCCATCTGCGAGCTGCTCTGCACCATCCTCTGCCAGTTGCTCTTTGCGGCCCTCAACAGGCTGCTCTTCACCATATTCTACGGGCTGTTCCGCACTGCCCTCCATCGCTTCCTGCAAAGCATGGTTCTTGCGCTGGTACCACTTCGTGCCAGCCACAAGACGGTCGGCAATAGTGAGCAACAGCAGCGGGATGAGGTACCACAGCAGCAGCGACAGCAACAAGCGGTGATAGCTACTGGGGTGCAGGCGCCCGATGTCCAAAGTATGCAGGGGGGCGTGGAGTGCCTCCTCGCCTGGCATAGTGTCGGAGCTCCACTTGTTGATAATCGTGCCATCATGTATCAGCACGAGGCCGGGATTGGAACGCACCATCGTCATCAGCATCTGGGCATCGGCAAAACTGAACGGGTACTCAGCGCCCGTGAGATCCTGCCAGCGGGTGATGGCCGGCTCGGACGAGCTGGTCAGACACAGGAAGCGGTAGCCATAGCGGGTAGCATAGTCGCTGATGGCATTAATGCAATCCAGATTGCCGTCGTCGGCTACCTCCAGCGCAGGTGCCACAAGCAGGAATGTATAGCCCGTGTCAGCCAGCACCTCATCGGCCTCAGCAAAATCGAAGTCAATTATCTCCGGCGTGGCATCTGCCTGCGGGATGCCATCGGCATCCACGGGCCACTCCATTGCCGTGGGTATGTACTGGCCTATGTGGTACGGCCGGAAATCGATAACAGGCAAGGCATATATGCACAAGGCAGCCAGGAACAGGCCATAGGCTATGGAGTAGAGCGACACCAGCCACTGTATCTGCTCGGATATGAAGCGCGTGTAGTGCTTGCGCATACGCAGCGACATCACACACAGCGCCAGCAGTACGACATTCTTCCAAAAGGTCTGCCAGGTGGTAAGCTTCAGCGCATCACCGAAGCAACCGCAGTCGGGCACGGCATCTGTGACAGCCAGCCACAGTGTGAGGGGTGTGTAGAACACCATGAGAGCCACAGCAATGCGTGTGGTCCAGCGCCGGCGGATGCCGAAGAGTATATATATGCCAAGGCAGAACTCCACTAGGCCAAGCAGCACGGCCAGCATCAGCGTAGCCACCCAAGGCAGCCAACTGGAGCCGAAGATAGCCAGCATATAGTCCGTCACCTTATAGGCTGTACCCGTAGGGTCTATCAGCTTGACGATGCCAGAGAAAATGAAAATGGCGGATATGAGCAACCTGCACATATTCGCCACTGTCCATATCAGTTTTCGCTTCATTGTTCTTGCGTGTCGGGATAAGTGAGCTGGATGAGCGCAAAGATGGCATAGTTCATCATGTCCATATAGTTGGCATCTATGCCTTCGCTGACCAGCGTCTGCCCGTGGTTGTTTTCAATCTGCTTGGTACGGAATATCTTCTGCAGTATGATATCGGTATAGCTGCTGACGCGCATCGTGCGCCAGACCTCATTGTAATCGTGGTTTTTGCACAGCATGAGCTGCAAGGCGGCCTCCGACAACTCATCGTAGGCTGCAATGGCCTCATCGACAGTCATATCGTCGGGTTTCTCAGCGAAGCCGTACTTCAGCTGAATGAGTCCGATGACAGAATAGTTGACAATACCGATGAATTCCGGACGTATGCCCTCGGCCACCATAGCCTCGCCCTGCACCTCAATGGAACGGATGCGTGCGGCCTTGATGTATAGCTGGTCGGTAAGGGATGTTGTGCGCAGTATGCGCCAAGCAGGACCGTAGTCATGAAGTTTCTTCACATACACTCCGCGGCACTCTGCCAGCATCTGTCGGAACTGTTCCTCTGTCGTCATCAGATATAAGGAATGAGGACTACACCTTCAGAATCTGGCCGGGACGTATCACAGTATTCTTGCGAATACCGTTCTTACGGCAGATATTGTCCACGGATGTACCATAGTGACGGGCTATAGTATAGAGAGAATCGCCCTGACGGACCTTATGAACGCGAGCCTGCGATTGCTGGGTGCGCTGTGGTGTGGAAGTCTGAGATGCCGTGGTCTGGGTTGAAGCTGTGGTAGCTTCCTCGCTGGCTGCTGCACCAGTCTCCTCGGTCGAAGCGACAGCAGACTCTACAGCAACTGCGCCATTGCCGTTATGATGCCCCAGCAGCTGGCCGCGTCCATGTGCGCGGAATACATAGAAATCGCCTTTGACATCCTGTGCAGCGAAGTCGAACAGCTCTGCAGGATTGATGTAAGCACCCAGCAGACGTGTCTCAAAGTGCAGGTGAGTGCCGAAGCTGTGGCCTGTATTACCAGCCAAACCTATCGGGTCGCCGGCCTTCACGGTCTGCATCTGTGTTACCAGATGCTTTGACATGTGACCATACACTGTTTCAAGGCCGTTGGGGTGACGTATCACCACCACATTGCCATAGCCCTTCGGCTGGTTTGCCACCACGCGCACCTTACCGCTGAATGCAGCGCGAATGGTGTCGCCCTTGTAGGCGTTGATGTCCAGGCCCTTGTGCTGACGGCGGAAACGAGGCCTATAGCCGAAGCCAGAAGTCACCACACGGCTATTGATAGGCATACAGAAGTTGCGCAGGTCAATACGATATTCCTGCGGCAGCTGCACGTTGCCATAGATGTTTATGCCTGCGCTATTCCAGTCAGGGTACAGGTCGCTGGCCGGATCATCGGCTACTTCATCGGCAATGAGGCGCTGAATCTGCACGCTGTCCACTGCACGTGCCTTATGGTCTACTGGTGCTTGGCGTGCTATGACATCCTGCCCCGTCGCGGGGATGATGCTCAAGCCTAGCACGATGGCTGATGCTGTGATGTTCTTTAAGGTAGTTAGCATTGTAAGATTTCTTTTCACGTTGCAGGACAAATGGGCTCTGACACGATACTACAGAGCCTCGTCGGTAGCATACAGATAGCCTGCAAGCGCATGGTTGTACTGATATATCTCCTCCGGAGCAAAGAAGCGGGACAGCTCCTCTACGGCCGATTCGGGCGAATCGCTGGCATGAACGATGTTCTGCTGGTTGCTCATAGAGTAGTCACCACGAATAGTACCGGGATCGGCACGGCGGCCATTGGTAAAGCCTGTCATGCCGCGCACCACGGTCACGGCCTCCACACCGGTCAGCGCCATAGCCACGATGGGCGACGCCTTCATGCTTCCAGCCAATGCTGGGAAGAATGGCTTGTTAACTAGGTGAGCATAGTGCTTCCGTAGAATCTCATCGTCGAGCTGCATCATCTTCATTCCACTGATTTGCAATCCGCGGCGTTCGAAACGATTGATGATTTCACCGATGAGACCGCGTTGCACACAGCTGGGCTTGAGCAGTACGAGCGTTGTTTCCATGATTGAGGCTTATTGTGGTTGAACACTAATTCGACGCAAAGGTAGTAATAAATCTCAGAAGTGCCTTTATCCCTTAACACTTTTTGTCACTTCGCACCTCAGTTTATTGTGTTAAATCAAAGCGACAAAGTTGCAGCACGCTGCAACGTGTGCTGCACCGTGGTGCAACGACACTTGCACCGCGGTCCAGCTATAGTTGCACCGCGGTGCAACTTTTGGTCCTACACGCGCGACAGTTCAATACGGAATGTTGTGCCGTGCCCCACTTCGGAATTGAGCACATAGATTCGGCCGCCATGATACTCCTCGACAATTCGCTTGGCTAGCGACAGGCCGAGCCCCCAGCCACGCTTTTTAGTAGTAAAGCCAGGGTAGAACACGCTCTTGAAGTGGTTCTTAGCGATGCCCTTACCGGTGTCAGATACGTCTACAAGCACCTGCGTATCTGTCTCCGTGGCAGCTATGGTGATGGTGCCGCTGCCGCCCATGGCGTCCATAGCATTCTTGCAGAGATTCTCCACCACCCACTCGAACAGAGGTGCCGACAGCGATGCATAGAGCGGAGCGGGCGGCATGATGGTGACGAGCTTGATGTGCTGCGATGCACGGCGCGATATGTAGTCCACCACAGGGACTATGACATCGGCGACATTGGTGGTACTCAGTTCCGGCAATGAGCCGACCTTGCTGAAGCGCTCGGCTATGCGCTGGAGACGCTGGACATCCTTGTCCATCTCCGGCAGGAGGTCGTCGTCGGGATAGTTCTCCTTGAGCACCTCCACCCACGCCATGAGCGACGATATCGGTGTACCCAGCTGGTGAGCCGTCTCCTTGGACAGGCCCACCCACACCTTGTTCTGCTCGGCACGCTTGCTGCTGAGCAGGGCAAATATAGCCACCACCACGAACACAGCCACAATGCCCAGTTGGATATAGGGGTAGCGGGCCAGACGGCGCAGCATCACGCTCTCGTCGTAGCAGATCTCCATGTAGTCGGCATCGGCCGTGGTGCCTTCAGCCGCCGGAGTGAGGTACACGCGTATCGTCTGTCCTGCGGAACGCATATCAGCAGCCAGCCGTCGCACTTCGGCTATCGTGTCGGCGGCGGTCTTGGCTGCAAGCTGCAGGTTGCGGTAGTCCTGAACAGCTCCGTCGCGGTCGAGCACCACGACAGGTATGGTACTGTTGCCCTCCAGCACCTTCAGCACCAACGACAGGTCGGTCTGCTCGTCGGCCAAATCGAGAGTGCGCATAGCCTCGGCCCACACCTCAACCTTAGCCTGCTCCTCGCTGGCCAGGTCGCGCACCAAGAAATGCGACCACAGCAATGAAGCGATGCATATCACCACTGCCGTAGCCACCAGCGCTATCTTTACCTGTCTGATTCTGTCTGTAAGCTGCATAGATGGGTTACGATGCCGCAAAGATAGTGCTTAATTTACTGAAAGTGGACAGAATGTCACACATCTTTGGCCAAAAACCCGTACCTTCGCAGTCGATGAGCACGAAAGTACAATATAATCTGGTTCGCAGCGCCCTCATGTGCGCATGTGCATTGATGGCCACATTGCTGGCCAGCTGCAGGGATGGCGACAATCTGTTGACCATGCCTGCCGGCTTGCCTGGACAGCAGCTCAAGCAGACCGTTATTGTATATATGGCAGGCGAGAACACGCTGGCCAGCTTCACGGTTTCCGACTCTCTTGAGATTGCAGCCGCCCTGCCAATGATAGATGACAGTAGCAGATTGGTGGTATATATCGACGATGCACGCAGCAGCAGGATATGCGCGGGCACCAACACCACACCGCTTCAGACGGTATACACCTTCCCCGGCAATGTATGTTCCACCGACAGCACGCAGATGGACGCAGTGCTGTCACACATATTCACCACCTATCCGGCCGACCACTATGTGATGGTACTATGGAGCCACGCATCGGGCTGGGTGTTCCAGCACGCAGCAGCCAAGGTGCGGCGCAACAGCTTCGGCATAGACAACAGCCGGCGCAGCAGCAGCCTCAACTCAGGCCTGCAGATGGACATACCCACGCTGGCCGGAGTGCTGTCACACCACCCGCACCTCGACTATATATTCTTCGACGCATGCTTCATGCAGTGCGTGGAGGTGGCCTACGAGTTGCGCCATGTGGCCGACTATGTGGCTGGTTCGCCGGCCGAGATTCCCGGCGACGGTGCTCCCTACGACCTGATGATACCGCAGATGGCACGTCCGGCTGTACCGGCAGAGGAGCAGCTTCAGGATGCGCTGAACGCATATTCAGCATACTACGGTTCCGGCCCCGGCTATAACACATATCATGGAGTGGAGCTGTCGGCCATCCGCACAGCCATGCTGCCAAAGCTGGCTGAAGCCACACGACAGCATGTGACCACGCTCTTTGGTGAGCGCACTACCGTCAACACGACTGAAGTACAGCGCTACTGCCCGTCCGTCAATTCGACCACGTACACCGAGTTCTTCGACATGCAGCACGTCATGTACACCCTGCTGCCAGAGTCCGACTACGATTCATGGGCACAGGCATACGAACAGGCAGTACCTATCAAGGCGCTCACCCCTCAGTGGTACACTGCATTGGTCGGCTTGGACGACAAGTTCTGCAGCATCATCGACGAAGCCCACACTGGAGCCGTATCGATGTTCGTGCCCAACGAAGCACATGCCGCCCGAAACTGGACAGACAGCTACAAGCAGCTGCAATGGGCCGTCGACACCGACTTCGACAGCACCGGATGGTGATACCATTTACCATTCAGCGTTGCCCCAACCCCTATCAGTCTATTTCACATTTACCATCTGACAGATACCGAAGCCATGACAGAGAACTTCTTTAAGGCCAGCTACACCAACGAGGAGCGCAAAGCGTGCATCGAGTGGTTCGAGCGCAACATGGAGCGCCTGCCCAAGGAGCTCACCGTAGACAAGAGCACCACCTCGCGCAACCTGCCATACACCGTAAAGCGCATGATGATGATGCTACGACTACATGCACGACCCGACTCCTCAGTGTACAATGGCTACCTGGCCAACTTGATGCTCATCAGGCAGCGTC
>CALEPV010000015.1 GCA_937910905.1 uncultured Prevotellaceae bacterium | reverse complement strand
GGTTAGGACGAGAGATTTTCATTCTCTAAAGAGCAGTTCGACTCTGCTATGGACTACAAAAAGTACAACATAAAAAACGTTTAACAGAAGACATGGCAAACCATAAGTCGTCACTGAAGAGAATCCGTCAGGAGCAGAAGCACCGCCTGCACAACCGCTACTACGCTCGCACAATGCGCGTAGCAGTCCGCAAGCTCCGTGCAACAACAGACAAGGCAGAAGCTGAGAAGCAGTATCCAATCGTACAGAAGATGCTTGACAAGTTGGCTAAGACCAACATCATCCACAAGAACAAGGCGTCCAACTTGAAGTCCAAGCTGGCACTCTATATCAAGAAGTTGGCCTAATCACGCTGCAGCGTAAAGAAGCCATAGCTGCTCAGCAATAGAGCTGACTATCTCATTCAGATTTCAGTTGACGGGCGATGAACTGCAATGTTCGTCGCCTGCCTTGTTATACGCGCCAAATGTGTGTATTAACATAGGTAAATTCCTTGCCCAAGATTCGGCTTATTCCGTTATTTTCACTACCTTTGCACCGCAAAATGAACATGCAGCATTATGGAAGACATTGAAATACAGAATGGCGGTAATTATTCCGCCAGCAATATTCAGGTACTGGAAGGGCTCGAAGCCGTGCGCAAGCGTCCAGCCATGTACATAGGCGACATCAGCGAGAAGGGACTGCACCACCTCGTGTACGAGACTGTCGACAACAGTATCGACGAGGCTCTGGCTGGCTACTGCACGCACATCGAGGTGACCATCAACGAAGATAACAGCATCACCGTGCAGGACAATGGCCGTGGTATCCCCGTGGATATGCACGAGAAGGAGCACAAGAGCGCCCTCGAGGTGGTGATGACTGTGCTGCACGCCGGCGGTAAGTTCGACAAAGGCTCATACAAGGTGTCGGGCGGTCTGCACGGCGTGGGCGTGAGCTGCGTGAACGCCCTGTCCACTCACATGACGAGTCAGGTGTTCCGCGACGGCAAGATATACCAGCAGGAGTACGAGAAGGGCAAGCCGCTCTACGACGTGAAGGTCGTTGGCGAGACCGACCTGCGAGGCACACGCCAGCAGTTCTGGCCCGATGACACTATCTTCATCACCACCACCTACAAGTATGACATCCTGGCTGCCCGTATGCGCGAGCTGGCATTCCTAAACGCCGGCATCACCATCACGCTGACCGACCTGCGTCCCGATGAGGAAGGCAACACACGTCAGGAGGTGTTCCACTCGGCCGACGGTTTGAAGGAGTTTGTGCGCTACATCGACAGCACACGCACACATCTGTTCAACGATGTCATATATCTGAACACAGAGAAGCAGGGCATACCCATCGAGGCTGCCATAATGTACAACACGGCCTACAGCGAGAACCTGCACTCATACGTGAACAACATCAACACCATCGAGGGTGGTACCCACCTCACCGGCTTCCGCATGGCTCTGACACGCACGCTGAAGAAGTACGCCGATGACCATTGCACCAAGGAGCTGGAGAGGCTGGAGAAGAACAAGGTTGAGATTAGCGGCGAGGACTTCCGTGAGGGTCTGACAGCCGTAATCAGCATCAAGGTGGCTGAGCCTCAGTTCGAGGGTCAGACCAAAACCAAGCTGGGCAACAGCGAGGTTACTGGTGCTGTGCAGCAGGCTGTGGGCGAGGCCCTGACCAACTATCTGGAGGAGCATCCGAAGGAGGCAAAGCTCATAGTGGACAAGGTGATACTGGCTGCTACAGCACGTGTGGCCGCCCGCAAGGCTCGCGAGAGCGTTCAGCGCAAGTCGCCTATGAGCGGCGGCGGACTGCCCGGCAAGCTGGCCGACTGCTCCGACCGCGACCCCGCACGCTGCGAGATGTTCATCGTTGAGGGTGACTCCGCAGGCGGCTCGGCCAAGCAGGGACGCAACCGTCACTTTCAGGCCATCCTGCCTATCCGCGGTAAGATATTCAACGTGGAGCGCGTAATGTGGCACAAGGCCTTCGAGCACGAGGAGGTGAACAACATCATTCAGGCTCTCGGAGTGCGCTACGGCCTGGGCGAGGACAGCAAGGAGGCTAACTACGACAAGCTGCGCTACCACAAGGTCATCCTTATGACCGATGCCGATGTCGATGGCTACCACATCGACACTCTGCTGATGACGCTTTTCTACCGCTACATGCCCGAGCTCATCCAGCGCGGCCACCTGTTTATAGCCACTCCGCCTCTCTACCGCTGCAAGAAGGGCAAGATTGAGGAGTACTGCTACGACGAGCGCGGACGCTACCAGTTCCTCTTGAAGTACAACGACGGACAGGAGCAGGGCGTATATACCCAGCGATACAAAGGTCTGGGTGAGATGAATCCCGAGCAGCTGTGGGAGACCACCATGAACCCCGACACACGCCTCCTGAAGCAGGTGACCATCGAGGACGCTGCCGCTGCCGACTATGTATTCTCCATGCTGATGGGCGAGGACGTAGGCCCGCGCCGCGAGTTCATCGAGAAGAACGCCAACTACGCCAACATTGACGCATAGTCCGTCTTTATAGTGATGATTAAATAATAAGTTGGGACGATTTGCCTCATATTTTTGAGCTTATTTGTCTTCACGAAGAAGGAGCGTAGCGGGCTACGTGACTGATGAGTGGAGGCAAAGAAGCCTAATACCTAAAGTAACCACTCCCACCCTCTGAGGAAGGGTGAGGGGAGGGTCTTATCTCTTACTTTGCCCACGACTCCAGCAGTCGTGCTGGCGATGAGCCACTGGATTCTACAACGTAGTCGGCTATGGCTGCCGGGATGAGGCATGAATCTCCCGTGGCCAGCTCCACGGTGCCGGCTGTGTCGTGCCCGGCCTCATCGTCCGCTATGCTGACAGTGCAGCTGCCCTCCACGCATGTGAGCGTCACGAAGCAGTCCTCTGCCTTCAGGCTGCGGCGCACGGAGGTGGCGGCGGAAATCACGTTGACCACGAAGTAGGGACACTCAACCACACACACAGCTCCGTTGTCGGGCATATCGTACTCCGTACGGCAGGACGGGTACACTTGATAGTCAAGTGCCTGCTTTGCCTCGGCTGTGTGCAGTTGGCGCAGGTGACCGGTCAGGTCGGGGCGGTTGTAGTCGAACAGACGGTAGGTGATGTCGCTGCTCTGCTGTATCTCGCACACCGTGATGCCTCCGCAGAGGGCGTGCACGCGGCCGGCGGGGATGTAGAACACATCGCCTGTATGCGCTTCGTGGCGTGCCAGCACTTCGACTATGGTGCCGTTCTTCACGCGCCGCTCATACTCTTCGGGGGTTATTTCCTTGGAGAAACCTGCCAGCAGGGTTGTGCCTGGCTCAGCATGCATCACGTACCACATCTCAGCCTTGCCATGCTTGTGATGCCGTGCCTGAGCCAGCTCCTCGTTGGGGTGCACCTGTATGGACAGGTCGCGAGCTGCGTCTATAATCTTCACCAGCATGGGGAAACCGGTGCTGCGGTAGTTGCTGAAGACTTTCTGCCCAAGCAGGTCAGCGCCCAGCAGGGATATGGCATCTGATAGTGAACGGCCAGCCAAGGCACCATTGGCTACAATGGATTCGCGTCCGGCAATGCCGCTTATGTCCCAGCTTTCACCTATTGGCTGCTTGTCGCTGGCCAGTCCTTTCAGAGGCTTGATGCGCGTGCCGCCCCATACTGTCTCCTGCAGATTGGGACGAAATAGTAGTGGATATGGTTTCATCGCGGTTGCAATGGTACGGCTTTTTATCATGTAGCTCTATGACTTTTCTGCCCTATCGTGACACATTCCTGTATGATTGGGCGATGAAAAAAACTTATTTGGTATGTACCACCTGCGTAGCGGGACGTTCTGTATTGCGACGGTCGCATTGCGTGACCACCCGAGCTGCCAGATGTAGGAACGCCTGTCCTGTAGGCTGTTCCGGGTGGAGCACAGCCGGTTCGCCGCTGTCGCCGCTGTCGCAGATGCTCTGCACCAGCGGGATTTGTGCCAGCAGAGGCAGTTGCATCTCCTCGGCCAGCTGCTTCACGCCATCGCGTCCGAACAGGTAGTAGCGGTTCTCTGGCAGCTCGGCGGGAGTGAACCAGGCCATGTTCTCCACCAGGCCGAGTATAGGCACGTTGACCTTGTCGTTGGTGTACATGTCGATGCCCTTGCGTGCATCGGCCAGTGCCACCTGCTGCGGGGTGGACACGATGACGGCACCCGTGATGGGTAGCGTCTGAACTAGCGTCAGGTGGATGTCGGATGTGCCCGGAGGGGTGTCGAGTATGAAGTAGTCGAGCTCGCCCCATGCGGCCTCGCCTATGAGCTGCTTCAGGGCGTTGCTGGCCATGCCGCCACGCCAGATGGTAGCCTGGTCGGGTCGTAAGAAGAAGCCTATGGACAACATCTTCACGCCATACTGCTCGACAGGCACAATCAGGTCGTGCCCGTCAATGTGCTCGGAGTAAGGGCGGGCATCCTCGGTGTTCAGCATCTTTGGGACTGAGGGACCGAAGATGTCGCAGTCCAGCAGTCCCACACGATGGCCCAGCCGTGCAAGTCCCAGTGCCAGATTGACGGCCACGGTGCTCTTGCCCACGCCGCCCTTGCCGCTCGACACGGCTATGATGTTGCCCAGATGCGAATAGTCGGGATGGCTGGGAGAGGACTGCTTGGCATCAGGCATGACGGCTTGAATCTCTACCGTCAGCGCCTTGCTGACGTATGCATGTATGGCGGCTTCGGCAGCCTTGACCAGCGACTTGGCAAAGGGGTCTGTGGGGCGGTCGAACATGAGCGAGAACTGCACGTGCAGGCCGGAGATGCGCAGGTCGTCGCGCACCATGCCTGCCTCAACTATATTCTTGCCCGTGCCTGGATAGCGCACGGTGGCAAGGGCGTCCATGATTTGTTTCGGGTATATGTCCATAGTGTGTTGCTCTTCTTGACGGTGTGTACTGAAAGCAAAACAGAGTAACATGCTACATGCTACTCTGCCCTCTTGGTTGCGGAGGTCCGACTCGAACGGGCGACCTCCAGGTTATGAGCCTGGCGAGCTACCAACTGCTCCACTCCGCGATATATGTTTCGTTTCGTGGGTGCAAAGGTAGTGACTTTCTGCATAATGACCAAATAATGATGCGGAAATAATGTCTTATATGGTCCCTTTTGCACACGTGCGCAAAAAGTGTGCGCATATTTCTTGGCCGTAAGGCGCAAATGGACTACTTTTGTCATTGATATTATCATCACTACTCAGTATTAGCACACATCCATGGTTAAGACCAGACAACTCCTTGTTGACTATGCGCGCCAGCTGTTTGCCCGACGCGGCTTCGACAACACGACGATGAACGACATTGCCGAGGCTTCTGGCAAGGGACGCCGCACACTATACACCTACTTCAAGAGCAAGGAGGACATCTACACGGCTGTCATAGACGGAGAGCTGATGCGAATCAGCAGCACGTTCCTCGCTGTGGCACGCAAGGACCTCCAGCCGGAGGAGAAGCTGGTAGAGCTGATATTCGCCCACCTGAGCCTCATCAAGGAGGCCGTGACGCGCAACGGCAACCTGCGTGCGGAGTTCTTCCGCAACATCTGGCAGGTGGAGAGCGTGCGCAAGAAGTACGACCGCATCGAGCTCGATATCTTCGCCAAGGAGATAGAGCGGGGTGCAAGCATGGGCATATTCGACATCGACGATGTCGCGCTGACTACCGATATCATACACGGCTGCGTACGCGGCCTCGAAGTACCTTATATATATGGTCGAGTGGGCAAGGGCATGGACATAAATATCAGCCGCCCCATAGTGCGCAAGCTCCTGCACAAGGCGCTGGCAAAGCAAGCATAATTTACAATTGGACAATTTACAATTTTACAATTGACAATTTACGACAGGACAAGTCACAATAGATAATTCATAATTCCAATCATGGGTTTATTAACTGGAAAGACTGCTCTCATCACAGGAGCAGCACGAGGCATTGGCAAGGCCATTGCCCTGAAGTTTGCATCAGAAGGTGCCAACATAGCATTCACCGACCTGGTGATAGATGAGAATGGCGAGGCCACTAAGGCTGAGATCGCAGCACTCGGAGTCAAGGTTGAGGCCTACGCCAGCAACGCTGCCGACTTCGCACAGACCGACGAGGTCGTGAAGCGCGTGAAGGAGGACTTCGGCAGCATCGATGTGCTGGTGAACAACGCAGGCATCACCAAGGACGGCCTCATGCTCCGCATGAGCGAGCAGCAGTGGGATGCCGTGATAGGTGTAAACCTGAAGTCGGCATTCAATTTCATCCATGCCGTGGTGCCCATCATGATGCGCCAGCGCGCAGGCAGCATCATCAATATGGCCAGCGTAGTGGGTGTGCACGGCAACGTAGGCCAGGCCAACTATGCCGCATCCAAAGCCGGCATGATAGCACTGGCCAAGAGCATAGCACAGGAGATGGGACCCAGGGGCATCCGCGCCAACGCCATAGCTCCAGGCTTCATCGAGACAGCCATGACAGCCGCCCTGCCCGATGCCGTGCGCGAGGACTGGATGAAGAAGATCCCCCTCCGCCGTGGCGGCAAGCCCGAGGATGTGGCCGATGTTGCCCTCTTCCTCGCTTCTGATCTCAGCTCATACGTCAGCGGACAGGTCATCCAGATTGACGGCGGAATGAACATGTAATGACCGTACTCTACGAGGACAACCACATCATCATCGTCAGCAAGGCAGCGGGAGAGATTGTCCAGGGCGACAAGACTGGCGACACCCCGCTATCCGACATGGTGAAGGCTTATATCAAGGAACGCTACGCCAAACCCGGCGAAGTGTTCCTTGGTGTTGTGCATAGGCTGGACAGGCCTGTGAGCGGAGTTGTTGTCTTCGCCCGCACCAGCAAGGCCCTGTCGCGCCTGAACAAGATGTTCCGCACAGGAGCCGTGCAGAAGACCTACTGGGCTGTGGTGCAGAACGAGCCCATGCTGCCGGCTGCCACCCTGACCCACTACCTGCTAAGGCGCGAGCAGCAGAACAAGTCGTACGCCTACAATGTGGAGCGGCCAGGCACTAAGCGTGCCGTTCTCAACTATCAAGTCATAGCGCACAGCGACCGCTACCACCTCTTGGAGGTGCATCTGCACACGGGCCGCCACCACCAGATACGCTGCCAGCTCGCCACCATCGGCTGCTCCATACGTGGCGACCTGAAGTACGGCTCGCCACGCTCCAATCCCGACGGCAGCATCTGCCTGCACGCCCGCAGCATCAGCTTCGAGCATCCTGTGTCGCACCTGTCTATCCACGTGGAAGCACCTCCCCCCACCGCAGGCGCCTGGCAAGGATTCCAGCCGCAGCTATTGTAGCTGCAGCTATTGTAGCTGCAGCAAGGATGTAAAATGTAAATAAAATTGGCGTGCTGTTAAGCTGTTCATGCCGAGGGCGGCGATACAGACAGACGGCGGTATGAACATGTAGAGCCGCTGGGCTGTGTGACTGTGACAGTACTCTACGAGGACAACCATATCATCGTGGTCAACAAGGCAGCGGGGGGGAGATTGTTCAGGGCGACAAGACCGGCGACACACCCCTGTCCGACATGGTCAAGGCATACATCAAGGAGCACTACGCCAAACCCGGCGAAGGATGACAGCATCAGCCTGCACGCCCGCAGCACCAGCTTCGAGCAGCCAGTGTCGCATGTGCCCATCTACGTCGAAGCGCCTACAGGCCCCCTGTGGCCCCCGGACAGAAAGCCCACCCCCGCCCCTCCCAGGGAGGGGTCGGAGTGGGCTTGTCGGGGGGTGGGCTTTTTTATTCGTTCAGTTCGTAGAACACGGTGTAGTCGATATCCGTATTGCAGTTGATGACTTCGTGCGATGTCTCGGTGACCTTGACGTTGGAGTGCGGATGGAAGAAGGCGTCGGTATTCTCGCTGGCCACGATACCGCTGAGGCGTCGGTAGCACTCGGCACTGTAGGTGAGCGAGCCCGCCCCCTTGAACACGAGTTTGTACTGCTGCCGCTCTTCGTCGTACGTCACGTCGACCGTGCCTTCCACGTCGCGCTGGTAGTGCTCGTCGAGGGCGAGGTTGGTGAGTTCGTTGAGCACGTAACCCGTATCGGTGTAGCCCCAGGCAGGACTGAGGACGCTCTTCTCGAAGCAGGCTTCCACTTCCTCAACCGTCTTGCGGTGGTGGTCGAAGTCAGTGTTGAGCTTGAATGTGCCCTGGCCGGAGCGGTAGGGCTGTCCCTTGGCCACGGGGTCAAACTTGCCTGTGATGGTCAGGCCGTTGCCCTGCAGTGTGAAGGTGCCGTCGTCGCCCTTCTTGATGACGGGATTGCTCGTGAAGGCATCGTCGACGTCTTCCTGCCCGATAATTAGGCTGCGGCTGAATAGTTCCGTGTAGGTCGGGTCGTCGGGGTCGGGATCGCCGTAGACCGGGACGTCG
Organism: uncultured Prevotellaceae bacterium; assembly: GCA_937910905.1. Taxonomy (GTDB): domain Bacteria; phylum Bacteroidota; class Bacteroidia; order Bacteroidales; family Bacteroidaceae; genus Physcousia. The sequence continues at coordinate 6,654 of CALEPV010000015.1, read as the reverse complement.
TTGCGTTCGGCATCGTCGTAGGCCATGCTCACGCGCGAGATGTTCTGGAAGAGCAGGCCGATGTAGGCGGGGTCTACCTCCTGCCTGATGTAGACCGTGCTGCGGCGGGCGTTGAAGCCGAAGGTGTCCTCCTCTTTCTGGGCTCGGAACTCAACGTAGCCCGAGCGGCGCTTGGGGGTGGTGTTGGGCTGGCAGATGATATTGTAGCCGTCCTTCGTCTCCTCGACGGTGAACCAGTCGCGGTTGGTGTAGTCGTCATACTGACAGCTGGCGTAGGTCTCCTTCGAGTAGGTGTTGCGCACCTTGACGAAGCTGGTGCCGCCCTGGTAGTCAAACTTTGCCGAGTCGGCCTCGACGAAGAGGTCCTCCAGTCCGGCATAGATGCGCGCGCCAGGGCCTGCCACGATTTCCTTGCCGGCGAACTGACAGAGGGGATGGACGATGTACCAGCGTTCAGGCTCAACGTCGTCGAAGGTGAGGCGGTAGCTCGTGCCGAAGAACTCGGTCGTCACGTAGTCGTTCGCCGTCCATACGCGCTTGCCGAGGGGCTTGCCCTTCTCGTCGAAGAGCTCAAAGCCCACGGGTCCGGCGGTGAAGAAGAAGACGCTGCGGCTCAGGTCGCTGCTGACGGTGAGCCTGCGGCTCTGCTCGTTGTAGCCCTGCGAGGCGGGTGCGCCGAACTTGGGCACGATGCCGCCGTCGAAGGTCCAGGCGGGTTCGTATTCCCACACGGGCCACTCTTTCTCGTGCTTGAGGAAGCTGGCCGTAATCTTGGCCTTGGCGTAGGCGCCCGTCTTCAGGCATCCGTCCTGGTTGAGGATGTCGTAGAGCGAGGTGTCGATGGTGTCGGTGTGCTCGTAGAAGTTGTCGCTGCTGACGGTGATCTGCATGCTCACCTTTCCGCCCGCATCGATGCGGGCCTCAATCTTGCCCATGTCCTCTACGCCGAGCACGAGAGCCACCTTGTAGTAGGGCCCCATGGCGATGACGGCTGTGCCCTGCGCCTCGAACTTCTCGTGACTGCCGAGGTCGCGCGTCTGGGTGATTGGGGGCTTTGCGGGGAGGTGGGCTGAATGGGACTTACAGAGTAAGTCCATGCGGGACTGGCTTTTGGCTGTGAAGTGCGGGCGGAGCGGCGGCGCCGATGAAGAATGAAGAGTGAAAGAATGAAAAGTGAAAGAATGAGGCAGCCAACTATAATTGATAATGGATAATTGACAATGGACAATGAGTGTGGGATGCCGGAGGTTGATGCGGTGTCGGGGGCGGCGAGCATGAGCATGAAGGAGGTGGCTGTGGGTGTGAAGTTGTCGTAGGCTAGGCCGCCTATGGTGAGGATGTTGCCTTCTGGGGTCAATGCTAGTGCGGGGAAAAGGCCGTTGTTCGTTAGCGAGTCGGTGTAGTACAGGGTGAGTGGTGCTGGGTGCTGGGGCGTGGCATGGGCATACTCTATGCAGAGGACGAAGATACGGCCTTGATTGTTGGTGACGAGGTAGGCGCGGCCACGCTGCCTGTCGGCGAGGAGGTTGTAGTTGGAGTAGTGTAGCTGGCCTGAGGATGTGCTACGGGGGATGGGACATGTGGTGGGCAGGATGCTGAAGTCTGTGCCTTCGACATTGGCTATGGCGAGCTGTCCCGCGGAGTTCTGCACGAGGATGAGATAGGCGTACTGGCCCTTGCTGGCATCGCCGATGAATGCGCTGGCGCTACTGAACACTAGGGGCTGGGGTTGGTAGGGGCGCCACTCCCGGAGCAACGGGATGTCGATGAGCTGGCCTTTCATGTTCTCCACGACGATGGTGTCCATAGCGTTGCCGTGTATGTCCAGCGCGCTGAAGACTATGGCATCGCTGGCCGACGTGCGGAGCAGGTAGGGGCATGAGCGCTGGGCGTGGACGTCTGCTACAGAGGAGTAGACGCGATTGCCATCGTAGCACTCTATGTCGTCCTGGTGGTACCAGTTGCCTGTGATAAAGACCCGTCCGCTGTCCAGCTCTACAGCATCGGCAAAGCAGCGCTTGCGGCTCAGACAGCCATAGTCGCCGGATGAGTGGGCTGCGAGGTCGTAGGACTCCACGCCGTAGGTCTGCTCCACACCCATGCATTGTGCGTGCCCGCCGCCTATCATCACCTTGCCCGACTTCAGGCGTAAGGCTAGGCCTTGGTCGTGGGTGTAGGTGGTCGGGACTGTGTGCCACTGGCCGTCGCTGTAGTACTCGGCTGTGGCCGTCGGGGTGAAGCCTGTGGTGTGACCGCCGATAACGGTAATCTCGCCGTTGGCGTAGTAGCAGAAGTGACCTGCACGTGGTATGTTCAGGTCGGGCAGCTGCTGTACTTCTATGTGCTGCAGCGGGCAGCTGGGCTCAGTACCCAATGCGGATATAGGGCAAATGGTTAGGAGGACATACATGAAGTAAGTCCTTATGATGGATGATCCTTCCATACCACAAAGGTAGTCCATTCGCTGCATATGGGCAAAGCCAGACACAATAAAAAAAGCAACAGCGTGCAGTGTCTCGGTTGAGATAGCGCGCTGTCGCTGTTCTATGTTTGTGGCAGGAGGGGGTTATTCCGGCACTTCAATCTCGCTGACCAGCATGTAGCCGTGGTCATAGCTGACCTCAATCAGTCGGCGCCGATGTATGCAGGGGCGGTACCAGCTGCGCACGTATGGCACGGTTACATATGGCGTTATGCTGCCAAGCATGACTATTATGATGAGAAGTAACCCTGCTGCCATTCGGTAGCCTTTATTCATCATTCATCACTCTTCACTCTTCACTCTTCACTCTTCATTCTTCTCCTCCTTTCTCTTTGCTAGGTACTCAGGCAGGCTGAGTCCCGCTTGCTCGAAGAGGTCGTTGAGTGGAGGAATGCTCTTCATCAGTCCGCTGACGAAGCCTGCTGTGCCTCCCTTGCCGTCGGCACCGCCGTTGCCGCTGTCCCATACGGTCACCTTGTCGATGTTGATGCCCTTGATAGCCTCCACCTGTGTCTTGACCAGCTCAGGCAGCTTCTCGAGCAGCAGCAGCGAGTAGGCCGATGTGGCATCGCCCCCTGCGGCCTGCACCATCTTGTCGTAACCCTGGGCCTGGCGCGTCAGCACCTCGTAGAGACCCTTGGCCTCAGCCTCCATCTTGGCGAAGATGGCGTCGGCCTCACCCTTGGCTATGGCACGCTTCTGCTCGGCAGCAGCTTCAGCCTCGATGATAAGACGCTGCTTCTCGATCTCTTGCTGCACGATGACGTTGGCCGTCTCGGTGGCACGCTCGCGTTCGGCACGTGCGGTCTCGGCTTCGCGCTCGGCGGCGTAGGCTTCCTGGAGTGCCTTGGCCTGCTGCACCTTCTCGGCAGCGTTGGCCTTACGTGCAGCCTCGGCTTCCTTCTCGCGGCGGAAGGCTTCGGAGTTGGCTATCTCCACCTTGGCCTCGTTCTCACCCTTCACGGCCTGGGCGTTGGCCTCGGCAGTACGTATGCGCGTCTCGCGGACGGCCTCGGCCTTGCCTATCTCACCTATCTTGTCCTGCTCGGCCACGCGCACCTTGGCCTCATTGATGGCCTTGGCTGCAGCTTCGCGACCTAGAGCCTCGATATAGCCGGATTCGTCCTTGATGTCGGTCACGTTCACGTTGATGAGACGGAGGCCTATCTTGCGCAGCTCCACCTCCACGTTCTTAGAGATGGCCTCGAGGAACTTGTCGCGGTCGGAGTTTAGCTCTTCGATGCTCATGGTAGCGATGACGAGACGGAGCTGACCGAAGAGTATGTCGCGCGCCAGCTCTTGAATCTGCTGCGGTGTCTGACCGAGCAGACGCTCGGCGGCAGCCTGCATGTACTCGGGTTCGGTGCTGATGCCTACGGTGAAGCGGCAGGGCACGTCGACGCGGATGTTCTGGCGCGACAGAGCGCTGGTGAGGTTGGCGTCGATGCTAAGAGGGGTGAGGCTCATGTAGGCATAGTCCTGCACTATTGGCCACACGAAAGCACCGCCACCATGCACGCACTTGGCGCTGCCACGGCTACCACTGGAGCCGTAGATGACGAGAATCTTGTCGCTGGGGCAGCGCCGCCAGCGGTTGATGAGCGCTATGAGTAGGAAGAATGCCACTACTGCCAGCGCAATGATTACATAGAGTTGTTCCATAGGGCTATGATTTTAATTGGGGATTATGGGGGGAGGGCTTATAGGCAAGGGCTGGGGGGATGCTACTCCACCAGCAATGTCTCGCCGTCGATGACGCCGATGACTTTTACGCGTGAGCCGGATGGGAGCTCGTCGCCGTCGGTGTAAGCTGCGAGCTCATGGACGGAGCCGCCGGCGCTGACGTGCACCTTGCCTGCTGCGGAATGCTGACCGGGGATGCGGAGATAGACGGATGCTGTCTGGCCGACGCACTCCTTGATGCGGAAGGCGCCGTTGGTCTCTAAGCGCAGCACGAGACGCAGCATGACGGTGAACACGAGGACGAAGAACAGTCCGCAGGCCACACTGGCCACTATGAGCCAGCCTCTGCTGGCAATGCTGCTGTTCAGGCTGATACCGCCCCAGCCGAAGCCGAGGAAGAAGTTGATGAAGTTGCGCAGCGTGAACAGAGAGAACACGCCGGCTGAGCCAAGTGTGCCCTCATGACCGTCGGCCTGCACGTCGACATCTGCGCTGCCATCGCCGAAGTCGGTGTGGACATCGAACTCGGTGTCGCTGTCCATGTCGCCAAGGCCCATGAGCATTAGGACGTTCTGTATGACGAAGATCATGGAGGAAACAATTGCGCATACCCAGAGGAGTCGCAATGTGGGTGTGAGGCTGGAATACCAAAGAGAAAGGTCTGTGAACATGATATGGAAAGAATGATGAAGCCGCTGTTATTACTTTATGTCGCTAGGGTATTGCCGGTGACCCAGGGGAATGAGAAAAGTGACCATATTGTAACTATATATCAAGGTATAGCGCTGTTAATGGCCGAGAACAGATGTGCCGTGGACAGCCACGATTACGACTACGCGGTGGGTACGCTGTACATCGACCTGGTCAGCGAGCTGGAGAAGCTGGGCGACTATGTAGTTAACGTAGTTGAGGCGCGATTGGGAAAATAATGTGTATCGTACGGCTACTCCCGATTTGCGGGCGAGCTGCCGAATGCGGAACCGCTTGTACGGTGGTGTGAGAGGACAAATGAATAACGAAAAGAGGCGAACACCTCTGATTAGTGTTCACCTCCTACTCGATTTCATGCTCACGTGAAGCATGCAGTTTTACTCGCTCCAGTTATCGTCCCAGACGTTGTAGCTGCCAAAGGACTTGGTGTTGGCACTGCCGGTGCTAATGTCTTCACCCACGTTGAGTCCATCGGCATCGTTGACGCTGCGAATACTGCCCGTGAGGAGGACTTGTGTGTTTACCCGCACAGCAATGAGGGTGGGGGGGATATATGCTTTCTTATTGATATATGCTTTCTTATTCATAGTTGTATTATACCTTAGATGATTAACTTGTTCTTTTAACTATCTGGGAGCGCGGGCGGCTCGCCCACAACAGCAACGGCCACCGCGTAGGCTTCATCTGATGACGACCTTCCTACCATCCACGATGTAGAGACCCTTCCGTGGGGCCGTTACGCGCTGGCCGGCAAGGTTGTAATAACTCTTGGCTTTCATCTCTTCACTCTTCACTGAACCTATGCCGGTCTCCGTATCGTCGAAGTTCAGGCGGATGACATTGCCCTTGACGTCGCCACCTGCTGAGTTGTCCAGCGTGAAGTAAGCACGGAACGGATTGATAGTCACGCTGCCGCCCGTCACCTTGTGCAGGTTGTTGTCCGTGCCAAGGGCATAGTAATAGATGGTTTCCGTTGATTGGGGAACGCTGCCGGACGTATATACGCCAGTCATGGGTACACCTGCGCCGGAGGTCATGTCGCCGTAAGTGATGCCGGAAGCGCCAGCACTTGTTCCGGCACGTTTTCCGGTGATGGCAGTCAGGGCCGATGAGCTCTTGATCAGCATAGGTTCGTCGTTCCAACAGGAAGCGGTGGTGACATCAGCAAAGGTAAGCACCCCTGTTTCTGTGTTAAATTTAGACGGATATTTCTTTGTCAGCGTTGTGGTGGGCCAGAAGGGAATGACGAGTGAGCACCATGTATCGGCAGGGATGCTGCGATAGAGAGTGGCATCATTACAGAAATAATTAGCATCATCTACATAGTCTGTGAATGAATAGCCGTCGTACAGCACCATCTTGTCTATATAGCAATTACTACTAGACTTATACATCAGGTTGTTCATCGATGCACCTGCCGCCGTCGTGATGTTGCCGCCGCCCGAACTGCGAAGGATAGCATTCGGGTTAGATGCCTTAATATCACAAGTTACGACAGCCTGATTACCTGTATTAGTTATCACACGATTTCCAGTGATATTATCAAGCGTCATGGTGTAGCTCGTACCGTCCAGTTCTGTGCAGTAGAGATGCACGTCGTCAAGACATGCCCAGCTACCTGCGTTGGCCTCCATCTTGAAGGAGATGACCAGATCACCATCAGCAGCAAGGTCAGCTGTCATTGACACCCAGTTCCATTGCGTGCCGTCATCGGCAAAATTCAGGGCCACCTGCAGAACCCTGTGTTTGGACACTACCACATATAACTCACACAAACG
>CALEPV010000014.1 GCA_937910905.1 uncultured Prevotellaceae bacterium | reverse complement strand
GGGCGGCGCAGTCGTGGCCGGTGCAGTGCCTGCCGGCGGTGCAGCCGTGGCAGCTGGCGGAGCAGGTCTGTCGGCAGCCGATGCAGCCAACCTGGCGGCAGCAACAGCCGCAGCAGCAGGAGCCGCAGCCTCGATGCAGAATGTGCAGGACATGCTCGACAAGGCCGAGGCTATCAGCACGCCCGATGTCGAGGAGGCTACGGAAGCATACCTCGACCAGCTCAAGCAACTCACCGAGGCGCTGTCCAAGATGGAGGAGCAGGCGCACCGCATGAGTGCCGACTCTGCCGAGATGGAGCAGCTGAACCGCAACCTCACGGGCATCAACACCATCTACGAGATGCAGCTTAAGAGCGTAAGCCAGCAGGTAGGCACCATAGACCAGATCAACGAGCAGACACGCCGCATGGCCAAGCAGATTGAAGAGCTCAACGCAGTGTACGCCCGCATGATCGAGGCTCTGACCGTGAACATGGGCAACAGCCCGATGAAAGGCTGAACACAGCCCCGACTCAATACCTAATTCATAACTCACTATTCATAACATCACACCGTGGCAGTAAAGAAGAGACCGGTATCACCGCGCCAGAAGATGATAAACCTGATGTACGTCGTCCTAATGGCGATGCTCGCACTCAACGTGTCGAGCGACGTGCTCAATGGCTTCTCGCTGGTCGATGAGAGTCTGAACCGCACCACCGACAACGCCACACAGGTCAACCAGACCATCTACGATGACTTCGAGGAGCAGTACGCTGCCAACCCGACCAAGGTGCAGGAGTGGTACGACAAGGCTCAGTATGTGCGTCAGATGTCCGACTCACTATATAGTTTTGCCGAAGAACTGAAGGTTCGCATAGTCAAGAAGAGCGACGGCGACGACGGCGATGTGCACAACATACGCAACCGCGAGGACCTGGAGGCCGCATCGTCGGTGATGCTCGCACCCGGCTCAGGCCGTGGACAGCAGCTCTACCAGGCCATCAACAGCTACCGCGAGCGCATCGTGCAGATGGTCACCGACTCAGCTCAGCGACGCATCATCACCAGCAACCTCAGTACCGAGATACCCACCAACGTGCGCACACTGGGCAAGGACTGGAAAGAGTACATGTTCGAGAACATGCCTACGGCAGCTGCAGTGACGCTGCTTACCAAGCTGCAGAGCGACGTGCGCTATGCCGAGGGCGAGGTGCTGCACGGCCTGGCATCGAACATCGGCGTGAAGGACATACACGTGAACGAACTCAATGCCTACGTCATACCCAGCTCGCAGACAGTGATGCAGGGCGGACGTTTCACGGCCCAGATCATCATGGCCGCTGTGGACACTACCAACCGACCCACTATCTTCGTCAACGGACAGGAGCTGCAGTCCGATCGCGGCATCTATGAGACAATATGCAGTCGCACCGGCGACTTCACCCTGAACGGCTACATCGAGATGCTCAATGCCAAGGGCGAGACCGTGCGGCGCCAGTTCGAGCAGAAGTACACCGTGGTGGCACCATCGGCCACCGTCAGTGCCGACCTGATGAACGTGCTCTATGCCGGCTACGATAACCCGATGAGCGTCAGCGTGCCCGGCGTGCCCACAGGCCGTCTGAGCGTGTCGATGAGCGGCGGCACCCTGACCCCGAAGGGCGACGGCAAGTACGTGGCCCATCCGTCGACACCAGGCACGGAGGCCGTCATCACCGTGAGTGCCAACAACGAGGGCCGCACGCAGGAGATGGGACGCTTCACCTTCCGTGTGCGCAAGCTGCCCGACCCGACGGCGTTCATACCTGTGAGCGACGGACAGGGCGGCGAGGACCACTTCAAGGGCGGCAAGCTGTCCAAGCAGATGCTCATGGCAGCCAGCTCGCTGGGCGCTGCCGTGGACGACGGACTGCTCAACATCCCGTTCCGCGTGACCGGATTCGAGGCCCTGTTCTTCGACAACATGGGCAACGCAATACCCTACACCAGCAGCTCCGCGCAGTTCACCGACCAGCAGAAGGGCATGTTCCGGCAGCTGGGACGAGGCAAGCGCTTCTTCATAACCAAGATACGCGCTGTCGGGCCCGACGGTGTGGAGCGCACGCTGGACGGCGCTATGGACATCACAATCAATTGATAATGGACAATTGCCTCCCATCATAATTCCTAATTCATAATACTCAATTCCACAATGCAGTCTCTCCTTCGACATACCATCACAACGTCGCTGCTGCTACTGGTAGCTGTCACCATGAGTGCACAACCTGCTCGCCGCCGTACTGCGACCAGTGAAACAGGTGGCAACAGAACCGCTGCCACATCGTCGGCACGCACAGCCAGCGACCGTGCAGCCCTGTCATTCCCCGTGGCCGATGCCATGCCCGAGGAAGTGGTGTGGCGGCGCGACATATACCGTCAGCTGGACCTCACGCTCGACAAGAATGCTCCGCTATACTATCCCACCGAGCCGCGAGGCAAGGAGCAGAACCTCTTCACCTACATCTTCCGCCTGGTGGTGTCGGGCCGCGTGCCTGCCTACCAGTATAAGCTGGACGGCAACGAGAGCTTCGAGGCCGCCGACAAGGTGGAGGTCAAGGAGTTCCTGGACCGCTACGGCTTCTACTACGAGGAGGCCAACGGCAGGCTGACCGTTGCTGCTGCCGACATCCCGTCGGCCGATGTGAAGCGCTTCTACATCAAGGAGAGCAACTACTTCGACCAGCGCTCGGCCACCTACCGCACACGCGTCACGGCGCTCTGCCCTGTGCTGCTCGACGAGTTCGACGTCAGCGCCGCACCGCGTCCGCTGTTCTGGATCAAGTACGACGATGTGGCTGGCTACCTGTCGCGCCTGCCCTTGATGGCATCCAACCTGAACAACGTCACCAACATGACTGCCGACGACTACTTCACGCTGAAGCTCTACGACGGCAAGATATACAAGACCAACAACCTGCAGGGCCGCGTGCTGGCCAATGACTTCCGCACCGACAGCGCATTGTCGCAGGAACAGCGCCGCATAGAGCAGGAGCTCGAAGCCTTCGAGCAGGGCATCTGGACGGCTCCGCAGCCTGCCGACAGCACGGCACAGGCCTCGGCCGACAGCACCGGTACTCAGCCTGCAGCAGCCGCGCCGTCCAGCTCCAAGAAGACCAGGGAGAAGAAGAGCAGCTCCCGCCGCAGCAGTTCAGCGTCGGCCGCAGCATCGCAGAAGCGCCAGCGCAGTTCGTCGGGCAGCAGTGCCCCCCGCGCATCGGCACGCCGACAGAGACGATGATTCAGCTATACAGTACGTCCTGACACAAACTCAATGTACGTCAACGTAGTACTTCCCGTGCCACTGCAAGGCACATTCACTTATCGTCTGCCCGCCAACTTGCATGGTCAAGTCGTGGCGGGTTGCCGTGTTATAGTGCCTTTCGGCAACAAGAAGGTCACCACGGCGCTGGTGACGGAGGTCTATGACGGGGAGCCCCGTATAGCCCGGCAGCCACTCCGCCCCAGCAGTAACCCCCAACAACTGACATCCCCCACCGGTGAATCACAGGGGGCCAGCTTGGGCGCTGGCATCACCATCAAGGATGTCACAGCGGTAGTGGACAGCGCCCCCATCATCCTTCCCTACCAGCTGCACTACTGGCAGTGGATAGCCGACTACTACCTCTGCTCCCTCGGCGAAGTGTTCAAGGCCGCCCTGCCTGCGCCGCTGAAGAAGGCGGCGAAGCCCCCTGTGGCCCCCCGGAGGGGGGCATCCGTTGACAGCAAAAAGGCCTCTGTACAGCTTCCGTCTGCTTTGTCCACGGCATCAACTGTACCCATCCAGCTGTTCTCACCCTCTCTGGACGCCCCCCACCGGGGAGCCACGGGGGGCTGGGGGGGCTCCTTGGCCTCCATTGGTGCCCTCCCCGCCCTCTCCCCCGCACAGCAGACAGCCTTCGACAGCATCCACTCGCAGTGGGAACAACACGCCACCTGCCTGCTGCACGGCGTGACATCCAGCGGTAAGACCGAAATATACATACACTTGATAGCCGAGGCCATTGCCCGCGGCAAGCAGGTGCTGTACCTGTTGCCCGAGATAGTGCTCACCTCGCAGCTCACCGACCGCCTGCGGGCCGTGTTCGGCGACCGCCTGGGAGTGTACCACAGCAAGTACTCCGACCGCCAGCGCACCGAGGTTTGGCAGCGTCAGCTGTCGGCCGAACCCTACGATATCATAGTAGGTGTGCGCTCGTCGGTGTTCCTTCCATTCCAGCGGCTGGGTACGGTGATTGTCGACGAAGAGCACGAGACCAACTTCAAGCAGCAGGATCCGGCGCCACGCTACAATGCCCGCAATGTGGCCCTGATGCTGGCCAACCACTTCAAGGCACACACACTGCTCGGCACGGCCACACCCTCGCTCGAGAGCTACTACAACGCCCGCCGCGGCAAGTACGGGCTGGTGAGCCTCAACGAGCGCTACGGTCAGGTCAGCCTGCCACGCGTGGAGGTCGTGGACATCAAGGAGGCTCAGCGCAAGCGCCAGATGAGCGGACCCTTCTCGTCGCGGCTGCTTGAAGCCATGAGCGAGGCACTGGGCAGCGGTCAGCAGGTCATCCTGTTCCAGAACCGCCGCGGTTTTGCGCCGCAGGTGGAGTGTCGTGTGTGCGGCTGGACACCCCGTTGTCCGCACTGCGACGTGAGCCTCACCCTGCACAAGCGCACCAGCCGCATGACCTGTCACTACTGCGGCTACACCACCGACATACCTGCCCGCTGCCCCGCCTGCGAGAACGACAAGCTGCAGGGCCGCGGCTTCGGCACTGAACGCATTGAGGACGGCATACGCAAGGAGTTCCCCGAAGCCCGCATAGCCCGCATGGACCTTGACACCACCACCACCCGCAATGCCTACGAGCGCATTATCGCCGACTTCGCCTCAGGAGCCACCGACGTGCTGGTGGGCACGCAGATGGTCACCAAGGGACTGGACTTCGAGCACGTCAGCGTGGTGGGCATACTCAGCGCTGAGACCATGCTGAACCAGCCCGACTTCCGGGCCTACGAGCGTGCTTTCCAGATGATGTCGCAGGTGGCCGGACGTGCAGGCCGCCGCGACCGTCAGGGCCTTGTGGTGCTGCAGACGCGCAATGCCGATGCCCCAATCATCGCGCAGATCATAGCCTCCGACTACGATGCCATGTACCAGACCCAGATGCAGGAGCGTCGCGACTTCGGCTACCCCCCGTTCCTGCGCATCATATCGGTCTATGTAAAGCATCGTGATGTCATGGTGGTCGAGCATCTGGCACGCGAGCTGACCGTGAGCCTGCGCGCCAGCTTCGGCACCCGTGTGCTGGGTCCCGACGAGCCCCCTGTGGGTCGCATCCAGAGCCTCTACATACGCCGCATCATGCTCAAGCTCGAACCCGCCCTGCCCCTGGCGCAGGTCCACCAGCTGCTCAGCACAGCCCGCTCCGCTATGCTTGTCCAGCGCGAGTACGCCTCCGCCCACATCTACTTCGACGTGGACCCCGTTTGACCCCTCCAGCATGGATTGAAAGCCGTACAGTTGCACCGTGCTCCAACAATATCTGCACCGTGCTCCAACAGTACTTTCATCGCGGTGCAGCGATTCTTGCACCGCGGTGCAACTTTTTTATGTGCTGTGGCATACGGTGTGGCGAGATTATCGTATATTTGCGGTCGTAACCCCTTGAACCCTTGAACTATGAATCCTGTAACCGTCCTGCGCAGAGCATTCGTCCTCTGCACTATCCTCTGCCTTGCAGCATCGCCCGCGTGGAGCGGCAGTAGAAAACAAGCCGACAAGCGGCTCGTGCGCGTGGCCTGCGTTGGCAACAGCGTGACCTACGGCTACGGGCTCCGACACCGCGACCGCGATGCCTACCCCGTGCGGCTACAGCAGATGCTCGACCGGCTGTACGGTGAGGGCCGCTGCGAGGTGGCCAATTTCGGTCATTCGGGCAGCACTCTGCTCACGAAGGGTCACCGCCCCTACATCAAAACACCTGAGTTCCGTCAAGCACTGGACTTCAAGGCCGACTGGGTGGTTATCCATTTGGGCCTGAACGACACCGACCCGCGCGACTGGCCCGACTGGAAGGAGGAGTTCATACCCGACTACCGTGCGCTAATCGACTCCTTCCGCACGGTGAACCCCGAGGCGCGCATCCTCATCTGCCAGATGACGCCCATCTTCGACCGTCACCCGCGCTTCCAAAGCGGCACGCGCGACTGGCACGAACAGATACAGCAGGCCATAGCCCAAGTGGCAGCGGGGGCGAATGTCCAGCTCATAGACCTCTATACGCCACTGCACCCGCGGCCCGACCTCTTCCCCGATGCCCTGCACCCCAACCCCGAGGGAGCGCTAATCCTGGCGCGTACGGTATATGGCGCACTCACGGGTGATTACGGAGGGCTGCGCCTGCCGCCAGTATATAGCAGCGGTATGGTGCTGCCGCGCGATGAGCACCTGCTGATAGAGGGACTGGCCAACGCCCGTCAAAACATACGTGCCGTGCTGAGCAAGGACGGCAGGGTAGTGGAGGAATGCGGAGCCTTCACCCGCGCCGACGGTTCATGGTGCCTCGAACTGCCCCACATGAAGGCGGGAGGACCCTACAAACTCACCTTCACCTCTACTCCACTGGCCCTCAAGGACTATCAGGCATATTACCCAGAGCACTATCCCTTCAGCCTCCAGAACCTCACCAAGGCCGGGGCGCAGACGCTCGTCATCGACAGCCTCTACTTCGGCGACCTATGGCTGGCCAGCGGGCAGTCGAACATGGAGCTGCGCGTAGATCTGTGCAACACCCCCGAGCAGGATCTGGCCGATGCTGCACGACTCGCCGACCGCCTGCACCTATTTAATATGCCTGCCCGCGCCCGCACGGATGCTGTGGAGTGGGACGACAGCGTGCTCCGCTACACCAACGAACTTCGCCACATGGATTTTCAGCTGTGGGAGACGGCCTCGCCAGAGGTGGTTGCCAAGTTCTCTGCTGTGGCCTTCAACTTCGGTCGCGTCCTATGCGACAGCCTTGAGGACATCCCCATCGGTATTATCTGCAACGCCGTGGGCGGTTCCACGACAGAATCATGGATAGACCGCACGACGCTGGAGCGTGAAATGCCCAACATCCTGACCGACTGGCGCAACGGCGACTACGGCCAGCCCTGGGCGCGCGGGCGCATGACGCAGAACATTGCCCATGCATTGGAGCGCGACTCGGCGGCCTACAATCCGCTACAACGCCATCCCTACGACCCCGCCTACCTCTTCGAGGCCGCCATAGCGCCCCTCGGCCATCTGCCCGTCAAGGGCATCCTCTGGTACCAGGGCGAGAGCAATGCCCACAACGTGGAGCTGCACGAACGCCTGTTCCGCCTGCTCGAACAGTCGTGGCGCGAACACTTCGCCCGCCGCTGGCAGTGCGAATCCCAGCAGCACCCTGCCTTACCCTTCTACGTCGTCCAGCTCTCCAGCCTCCAGCGCCCGTCATGGCCTGCCTTCCGCGACAGCCAGCGCCGCTTGGCCGATGAGCTCCCCAACACGTGGATGGCCGTCAGCAGCGACGTGGGCGATGCCGCCGATGTGCATTACCGCACGAAGCGACCCGTGGGCGAGCGACTGGCACTGCTCGCGCTGCGCCACACCTACGGCCACGACCTGGAGAGCCAAGGGCCCACCCTGCGCACCGCTGTGCAGGGGCAGAACCAGACCGCAGTCCTACGTTTTGACCACGCCGACGGGCTCTCCTGTACCCGTGGCTTCGAGATAGCCGGCTCCGACGGCCTCTTCCACCCGGCTGCCATCCATGTTGAAGGCGACAGGATAGTCCTCTCATCACCCGACGTGAAGCTGCCCGCGGCCGTGCGCTACGGCTGGAGCGGCTTCACCGACGCCGACCTCTGCAACCGCCAGGGGCTGCCCGCCTCCACCTTTCAGTCACGCATAGCCCATTAGATTCCGAGCCCATGACACCGCTACGTCATCTTCTCCTTGGCCTGATGGCCGCCTGCGCGTGCTCCGTCTTTGGACAGAACGGCGCGGAGCCTGCAGCATGGCTACTGCCGAAGCCCAAGGCAACAGCCGTGAACGGCCACGCCTTCAGCCTGAAGCAGCCAGTACGCCTGAACGACCCCACCGGCTCCACACTCCTCGTCTCACTATTCAAAGTCAGCAACTCCGCAAAGGCAGCGGTCACCGTGCGACTGGTCAGCGACGACGAACTCGGCACCTTCGACTACGCCCTGGCGGGCTTCGAGAACGAGGGTTACCGGCTCAGCGTTGCCTCCAAAAACGTCACCATCACCGCCGCCTCACGGACGGGAGTCATCCGTGCCGCACAGACCCTGATGCAGCTGGCGGCTGCCACCGACGGTGCCAGCCTGCCGGGCGGGACCATCACCGACTACCCCGCCTTCAAGCTGCGCGGCTTCATGCACGACGTGGGCCGCTCGTTCATCAGCTTCGAGGAACTCAAGCGGGAGATAGACCTGCTGGCGCGTTTCAAGGTCAACGTCTTCCACTGGCACCTGACCGACAACCAAGCCTTCCGCTTCGAGTCCAAGGCCTTCCCCCAGCTCAACCAGGCCGCCAACATGATGCGCTTCGCCAGCAGCTACTACACTCAGGAGCAATGCACCGAACTGGAGGCCTATGCCGCCGAGCGTGGCATGGTCATCATACCCGAGATAGACATGCCCGGCCACTCACGCGCCTTCACCGAGGCCATGGGCTACACCATGAGCAGCGAGCAGGGACGCGCCGTGCTGAAGACACTGCTCGCAGAGCTGGCCGCCGCCTTCCCGCTGGCGCCTTACCTCCACATCGGTGCCGACGAGGCGGGCACGACGGCAGAGTTCATCAACGAGATGACTGGCTACATCCACCAGTCGCTGGGGCGACGTTGCATCGTATGGAACCCCATCAGCGGCGTCAACATTAGCACCGCCACGCTGCCCCATATCGACATGACAGAGATGTGGAGCACTGCGGGACGGCAGATCAGCGGCCTACCCAACATCGACTGCCGCTACAACTACGTCAACCACTTCGATGTCTTTGCCGACCTCGTGGGCATCTACCGCAGCAACATATACTATGCCCAGCAGGGCAGCCCGGAACTGGCCGGAGCCATCACCGCCGTGTGGAACGACCGCAAGCTCCCTGCCGAGCGCGACATTATCTGTCAGAACAACCTCTATGCCAACGTGCTGGCCACTGCCGAGCGCGGATGGATGGGCGGTGGACAGCAGTATATCGAAGTTGGTGGCACGGCGCTGCCCTGCAGCGGCAGCGAGCTGGAGGAGTTCTGCGACTGGGAGCGTCGCTTCCTCCACTACAAGGACACGTGGCTCAGCAACGAACCCATACCCTACGTGCAGCAGAACGATGTGCGCTGGCGCATCACAGATGCCTTCCCCAACGGCGGCGATGCTGAGGCCGTGTTCCCACCCGAGACGGCGACAGATGACCCGCTACCCCACAATTACAACTTCGAGGGCAAGACCTACGGCAGCGCCGAGGCCGCAGGAGCTGCCGTATATCTGCGGCACACGTGGGGTAATGTCGTTCCAGGCTTCTACAGTGCACCTGCGCTGAACACCACAGCCTACGCCTGGACCTACGTCTATTCAGCCACAGAGCAAGATGCAGGTGCACTCATTGAGCTACAGAACTACAGCCGCTCGGAGAATGACCGTGCGCCAGATGCTGGCCACTGGGACCGCAAGGGCTCACGCGTATGGCTGAACGGCGAGGAGCTGCTGCCGCCCGCATGGGAGAACGCAGGGCAAAGTATCCATTCTGAAGCCGACCTGCTCAACGAGAACTTTGCAGCCCGCGCGCCCCTGCGCGTGCACCTTCATCATGGCTGGAACAAGGTGCTCCTCAAGCTGCCATACGTCGCCACCGACGGTGTCCGGCTGAACAAGTGGATGTTCACCTTCGTCCTAACCACCACCGACGGTCGCCACGCCCTCCCCGACATCACCTACTCATTAAGAATGTTTAGGCGCAATTAGGACCTATAAGTCATAATTTATCCTACCTGACTGCCGGGCTTGACGTCCTTGGTGGTGGTGACTACGCTGAGACTTTCGTCGAAGTCCACGGCGCTGAGTATCATGCCTTGGCTCTCTATGCCCATCATCTTGCGGGGCTCGAAGTTGGCAACGAATAGGATGCGCTTGCCGATGAGCACGGACGGGTCGTCGTAGAAGGCGGCTATGCCGGAGAGGATGGTGCGGTCGGTGTCGGTGCCGTCGTCGATGGTGAACTGCAGCAGCTTCTTCGACTTCTTCACCTTCTGACAGTCCTTGATGAGGCCCACACGGATGTCCAGCTTCTCAAAGGTCTCGAAGCTGACGTTGGGCTTCAGAGGCTGTGCCTTGAAGTTTGCGGCCTCGCTGACTTCGTCTTCGCCCTTCACGACTCGGCCATCCAAGCCAGCTTGATGGCTCTCGCTGCTCTGGGCGTTTTCCTTCTTGATGCGGGCCAGGCGGTCCATCTGTGTCTGTATGGCTTCGTCCTCTATCTTCTCGAAGAGCAGTTCGGGCTTAGCCAGCTGTTGGCCAGCAGGCAGGAGGTCGGTGCTTCCCAGGTTCTCCCATCCCAGCGGCTCCACGTTCAGCATTCCGTAGAGTTTCTTGCTGCTGAACGGCAGGAAGGGTTCGAAGGCGATGGCGAGGTTGGCGGTGAGCTGGAGGGCTATGTTGATGATGGTCTTCACGCGCTCGGGGTCGGTCTTGATGCGCTTCCACGGCTCACTGTCGGCCAGGTACTTGTTGCCGATGCGGGCCAGGTTCATGGCCTCCTTCTGCGCCTCGCGGAAGTGGAACGTGTCGAGCAGACGCTCCATGCGCTCCTTCACGTCCTTGAACTCGGCAATGGTCTGTCGGTCGAAGTCGGTGAGCTCGCCGCAGGCAGGCACCACGCCCTTGTAGTACTTCTGCGTGAGCTGCAGGGCGCGGTTCACGAAGTTGCCATAGACGGCCACCAGCTCGTTGTTGTTGCGCGCCTGGAAGTCGGCCCAGGTGAAGTCGTTGTCCTTGGTTTCAGGTGCCGATGCGGTGAGGGCATAGCGCAGAACATCCTGCTTACCGGGGAAGTCGCGCAGGTACTCGTGGAGCCACACGGCCCAGTTGCGGGAGGTGGATATCTTGTCGCCCTCGAGGTTGAGGAACTCGTTTGCGGGCACGTTGTCGGGCATGATGTAGCCGCCGTGGGCCTTGCCTTTGCCTTCGCCTGTCACGACTCGACCATCCAAGCAAGCTTGATGGTCCTCGCTGTTCCAGGCTTTCATCATCACGGGAAAGATGATGCAGTGGAACACGATGTTGTCCTTGCCGATGAAGTGTACGAGGCGCGTGTCCTCCTGCTGCCACCACTGCTGCCATGTGCCCCAGCGCTCAGGGTTGCTCTCGCAGAGCTCCTTGGTGTTGGAGATATAACCGATGGGGGCATCGAACCACACGTACAGCACCTTGCCGTCGGCTCCCTCCACGGGCACGGGGATGCCCCAGTCGAGGTCGCGGGTCATGGCACGGGGCTGCAGTTCCATGTCGAGCCAGCTCTTGCACTGGCCATAGACGTTGGGGCGCCACTCCTTGTGGCCTTCGAGTATCCACTCCTTCAGCCAGTCCTCGTAGTCGTTGAGTGGCAGGAACCAGTTGGTGGTGTCGCGCAGGACAAGCTGTGCCCCGCTCTCCTTGGAGCGGGGGTTGATGAGTTCGGTGGGGTCGAGGTCGCGTCCGCACTTCTCGCACTGGTCGCCGTTGGCCTCGTTGTGGCAGTGGGGACATTCGCCCACGATGTCGCGGTCGGTCTTGAAGGTGCCCGTCGTCTCGTCGTAGAACTGCTTCGTGGTCTTCTCGATAAGCTTGCCGTCATCGTAGAGTTTGCGGAAGAAGTCGCTGGCGAACTTGTGGTGAGTGGTGCTCGTGGTGCGGCTGTAGATGTCGAAGCTGATGCCGAACTCCTCGAAGCTGTCCTTGATCATCTTGTGGTAGCGGTCCACTACCTGCTGCGGGGTGATGCCCTCCTTGCGTGCCCGCTGCGTCACGGGCACTCCGTGCTCGTCCGAGCCGCCTATGAACATCACGTCCTCACCCTTCAGGCGCAGGTAGCGCACGTAGATGTCGGCCGGCACATACACGCCTGCCAGATGTCCGATATGCACGCCGCCGTTGGCGTAGGGCAGGGCCGAGGTTACGGTGGTTCTCTTGAATTTCTTGTCCATCTGTTACGCAATACTTTCGATTTTGTGCGCAAAGGTAGACATTTATTCTGAAACTCTTTCGTTTTCGGCTCTGAGAAATGGGCCAAGACTCTCAAATTTAACCCAAATCGGTCATTAGGATTTATGTCAGATTGGTATTTGTTTCGAGCAGATTGGCTGCATCACTGGCGAAGGCGTAGCGGGCTACGTCAAGACAGGGATGTGGACAAGATGCCGAAAGAAATGCTGATATGGCATGAATAGACCTATAAAAGGGACATTATATCGAATTGTTGGTCTAATGACCGATTTGGGTTTAAGCTTTCAGCTCGGCAGGAACTTCGGGCATGGCACCATTCTGGGTGCAGACGAAGGCACTGACGCGTACGGCGGTGAGGTGAGCTTCAGCAACGCTCTTCCCGTTAAGGATGCTGCCCACGAACGACCCGGTGAAGCTGTCGCCAGCGCCTACGGTGTCGGCCACGGTGACCTTCGGCGTCTCCTGGAACGAGACGTTGCCGGGGGTGAAGACGTAGGAGCCGTTGGTGCCGCAGGTGAGCACCAGCATGTCGAGGTTGTACTTGCCCAGGATGAGCCAGCACTTGTTCTCGATGTCGAGGCCGGGATAGCCGAACATGCGGCCGATGAGCACCAGCTCCTCGTCGTTAATCTTCAGGATGTTGCAGCGTCGGATGCTCTCTTGGATAATCTCCTTGGTGTAGAACTGCTGGCGCAGGTTGATGTCGAAAATCTTGAGGCAGTCATCGGGAGTGGCATCGAGGAAGTGCTGAATGGTAGTGCGGCTGACGATGCTGCGCTGCGCCAGCGAGCCGAAGCATACGGCGCGGCACGAGCGTGCGATGGCCGCGATGTCGTCGTCGAAGGGGATGTTGTCCCAAGCCACGTTCTCCTTGATGTCGTACGTGGGGATGCCTCCCTCGGCGAGGGTCACCTGCACCGTTCCCGTGGGATAAGGCACGCGGGGCAGCAGGTCGTTGAGGTTGTGTGCGCGCAGGGCTTCGATAGTCTCTTCGGCCAACTTGTCCTCACCCAGGGCGCTGATGGCGATGGTGTTGTCAGAACCGAGGAACTGACCAGCATGGTAAGCAAAGTTGGCGGGTGCGCCGCCGAGTTTCTTGCCTTCGGGCAGCACGTCCCACAGGACTTCGCCGAGGCCTACGACAAATCTTTTCGTTTCCATTTTTTTGTTTCGTTATTACGTTATTACGTTATTACGCTAAATCGTCATTAAGCCTTAGAACTCAGCTGTTTGATATAAGTGAACAGGTAGAGGACACCTACGGCCATGACGAGCACTGCGCCGGCCTGACCCATGGCATCGCTCATGAAGCCCATGAGCAGCGGGAACACGGTGCCGCCGAAGAGACCCATGATCATCAAGCCACTGACCTCGTTCTGCTTGTTGGGCAGCGACTCGAGGGCGGTGGCGAAGCAAATCGAGAATACGTTGCTGTTGCCGTAGCCCACGAGGGCAATGGCTGCGTAAAGCACCAATTTATCATGACCAAAGTAGAGGCCGCACATGGACAGGGCCATCATGCACACGGAGATGATAAAGAACGTGCGCATGCGCAACACGCGCAGGAAGAAGGAACCCGTCAGGCAGCCGATAGTACGGAAGATGAAGTAGAGCGAGGTGGCGAAGGCAGCCTCGTTCAACGTCATGCCGAGACGCTCCATCAGGATCTTAGGAGCAGTTGTGTTCGTGCCCACGTCGATACCTACGTGACACATGATGCCAAGGAACGAAAGCAGGACGATGGGCGTGCCGAGTAGCTTGAAGCACTCGACGAACGTGGAGGGCTTGCCCTCGATGGGTGCTTCCTCAATGGGCGTTGCCCACAGCCACAGCGTGGAGAGCGCACCCACGACAAGGAAGATGGCGAAGAGCACCCGCCAGTTCCAGCCGAACTCGGGGATGACATGCGTGGCGCCCCACATGGCCAGATAGGGAGCCGAGAACGAGGCGATAGCCTTGACGAACTGTCCGAAGGTGAGCGTGGAGGCCAGATTACCGCCGCCCATGACGGTCGATACGAGCGGATTCAGCGACGTCTGCATCAGCGCATTACCGATACCGAGCAGCGAGAAGGCGATGAGCATAATGCCGAAGTTCTCGCCAAAGAGGGGCAGGATGAGCGACACTACGGTGACCAAGAGCGAGAGCAACACGGTCTTTTTGCGACCGATGCGGTTCATCAGCATGCCCGTAGGCACGCTGAAGATGAGGAACCAGAAGAATACCAATGACGGGAAGATGTTGGCCACGCTGTCGGTCAGCGAAAGGTCTTCCTTCACATAGTTGGAGGCGATGCCCACTAAGTCCACGAAGCCCATGCAGAAGAAGCAGAGCATCACGGGGATGATTGCAAGTTTGCTTGTCTTGTTATTCATTGTTCTTTCGATATTACGATATTCCGTTATTCCGAAATTCCGTTATAACGTTATTCCGGGATTGCGCTAATTGTTAATCTGATATATGGTTGCCTTGCCGCCTTTAACTCTCACGCTATTATATGGTTCTGAGGGGAACACGAGGTTAGTCATGGCGAAGCGTCCTTCGGCATCAAACGCCTCAATGGAGCTCTGATCAACGAAGATGCGCAACTGCTTGACGCGTCCGTGAGTAGGAGCAACGGTGGTGCAGGGGAAGGCTTCGCTGAAGCCTACGTTACCGCTCTGCGTGCGATCCATGCTGAAGGTTCGTGCATCCTCGTCATAGGTCATCTGGACCTTTTCGCCTTTAGTATTGGAGAGCGTGATGGTTGCCGAGCCCTTCAGGTCAACGAGTATCTCGCAAGCCTCAGAGGGATTCTTCACTTTCTTGCCACGTGCAGCAAGCATCTCTGGCGCAGGCTTCACGCTGACGTACCATTCACCACCGTCCTGGAAGAGACTGAGGTCGCGGGCAATACTGTTGGCAGAGCGGAACTGCATGGTAGGGACGTCGTTGGCGTACTGCCAGTTGCTCATCCACGCCAGTACGGTGCGACGTCCATCGGGAGCATCCGAGAAGGAGACGGTAGCGTAGTGATCCTTGCCCCAGTCCATCCATTTGGTGACCTGAGGAGCAGAGTCGCAGGTGAACTTGTGGCCGTCGAAGTCGCCCACGAAGTACTGCGTAGCGCTGCCTCCGAAGGGACCGCCAGGGTTGATGTTGCAGACGAGCACCCACTTAGTGTGCTCAGCGGTTTTGCCGCTGAGAGGAAACAGATCCGGGCACTCCCAGACGCCGTCGTGGTTGCCGTAGCCGAGACCGAAGCGGCTCTCTTCCTTCCAGTCCTTCAGGTTCGGCGACGAATAGATGCGCATCTCCCGCCCCACAGCGAGGATAAGGTTCCAGGCGTTGATATCCTCGTTCCAGAACATGTTAGGGTCGCGGAAGTCAGGCACATCAGCTGTCAGGATGGGATTGCCGACGTAGGGGGTGAAGGTGCGGCCACCGTCGGTGGAATAAGCCAACGACTGACTCTGGACGTCGCCTGCCGAGGTATAAAGTGCGATGACTGCCCCAGTGCCGAAGCCTGCTGTGTTCTTCTCGTCGACTACGCACGAGCCAGAGAAGATGGCACCATGAGCATCGGGCGCAATGGCCACGCCCTGGTCCTCCCATGTCAAGAGGTCACGTGAGGTGGAATGACGCCAGTTCATGTTGCCCCACATGGAGCCGTAGGGGTTGTACTGATAGAAGAGGTGCCACGTGCCATCCTTGTAGTACATGCCGTTGGGGTCGTTCATCCAACCGTATACGGGCGTGTGGTGGTAGAGCGGGCGGAAGCGCTCGCGGTTAGCTGTGTCGAAGGTGTCCGCGAGTCGGATATTGCCCCAACAGATCTCCGAGCCTACGCCACCACGGTTGCTGCGGTCTATGTTCATGTGGGCCTGCACGACGAGGTTGTGGCCACGGAACTCGTCGAGGAGCACGGGCACGTAGTAGTCGATCTTGTGCAGCGCCATGCGCACGTCGATGTTGCGGCACAGCTGGTTGTCTACAATCAGTTTCAAGTGCGCCTCGGGAGCCTTGTCCTCCACGGGCAGCAGCAGGTACTTGGCCGTTTCCTGCGGCGAGACGTGCATCAGCCAGTTGTCATTCGCCAGCTGCTCGGCTCGAATGGGCTTGCCATGCACGTCCTGTGCTATCGCCTTGCTCGCGCCAGCAACGGCCAGCGCAGCCATGAGCGACATTACTGAAAGAAATCTTTTCATGGGTAAAAAAGTATTTGGGAGACCGACACGCCACAAATGGCGTACCGGTCTCTTATGTGCCACTTAAGTTATTGCTCAGCTATGCGGACTTCGCTCATCGTGATGTTGCCGCCATAGTTGTTAATGCTCCAGCAGTTCTTTTGGATGCCGTAGATGCGCTGTGTGTAGGCGCAGATATCGTTGATGTAGAGTACAAGCACGCTGTTGTCTGTGTAGATGTCGATGTTGTACTTGTTGTCGGTAGGACGCTCAAACCAGTAGCCGTCGATGCCCTCGATGAAGCCCTTGCCTTGGGGGCCTTCCTGCTCGAAATTGACCTTGCGGTGGTTCTCGTCCTCGGGGTTGACGACGAGGGTGTAGTAGCACTCGCTATCTGTGCCGCGTACGAAGCTGATGCCGAAGCGGTCCCAGTTGTTGGAGGTCTGGACGGTGAGGGTGATGTGGTTGGCTGTGCCGAGACGGGGGTAGAGGACGTAGGCATCGTTGCCGGAGAGCTTGCCGTCGGCATAACCGTTGCTGGCCATCACCTTGACGTCCTGCTGCTTGCTGTACTTGGTGGCCATAGCGGGCACTGCGCCGAGGGTGAGGGTGCCGTCCTCGTGCTGGATGATGCGGTGGCAAACGAGCGCGCCGGACCATGCAGGTTCGCTCTCAGCATCGACGTTGACGTTGCGCTCATCGATGGTGGTGCCGATGCGTTGCGGGCACCATCCCCAGATGAAGCGATCGGTGCCGTTGGAAGCAGTCTTGGCAGCATAGAAGGCTCGGCTGTCGAGGACACCTTCATGACCATCCTTCGGCCAGTTGGCACCCGGATCGGAGAAGCAGGCTTTGAGCCCCTCGAAGGAGGTGGCCATCATGTACTTTACCTTACGGCTCCAGGGAGCACGGTAGCCCTCGCTATAGACGAAGTACCAATAGTTGCCCATCCGGAAGATGTCGGGGCACTCGCACATGCGGTCCCAAACCATATTGAAGGAGCCGACGTGCTGCCAGTTCTTCAGGTCGGAGGACTTGAAGTCTGCGAAGCGGAGATTGGAGGAGATAACCATGTGCCAGAGACCATCATCAGCCTTGAACACCTGCGGGTCGCGGAAGTCGGTGGCAGCATAGCCGTAGTCGACACCCCTCAGGCTCCAAGTGGCATCCTTTGTCCAGGTCTTAAAGTCGGGCGAGGTTGCACGCATGACGACTTCGCGATTGGGTAGGAGTACGTTGTAGCCGGTATAATAGATATAGTAGAGGCCGTCGGCCTCGTTGTAGACAGCGCATCCAGTGCCGAGGGAGGCATCCTGCTGAGCGGTCGACGTTCCGGTGGGAAGAACCTCGCCTAAGGGCTGGTAGGTGGCTCCGTCCTTAGTGGCGAGTCCCCAGAAGGGGTGATAGCAGGCACCGTTATTGTCGTACTCCTGCAGGTAGAGGACCTTGAACTCTCCGGCCTTCTGGTCGTAGAAGGGCATGGGGTCGCCTACGCGGCCGATGGCGGGCTTGTAGTAGGTGAGGAAGGCAGCGTCATCGGTGCTGGCGAAGACGGTGGTGGTTGTGGCCCAGGAGCGGTCGGGGTCGGGGCCGTAGGAGTCTTCAGAGCAAGCAGCGGTGGTGAGGGCTGCGGCAAAGCCGCAGCTTACACACAACAGTATATTAATCATCTTTTTCATAAGGCGTTATCGGGTTAAGTGGTTGAAAGCGTTCTTGGTGATTATCGAGATATTCTTGTGGAAGTTCTCGGTATAGCCAGCGTCGTAGGTGTAGGAGTACCAGTCGTAGCAGCCGGAGCCGATGCAGATGATGCCTCCCTTGCCGTCGTGGGCAGGATATTCCCACGCAACGATGGCTCCGTCTCCACCCACGCCGAGGACGGTTGCGCCTGTGCGATTGGTCCAAGCGGTGTAGTCGGGATAGTCGCCCCAGTCGGTACCGATGTGGTACTGGGCAGTTGAGTTGGTGATGTGGTAGCCGGCATCGGTGCAATAGACTTTATTAGGATCATCGCCGGCGACGAGGTTCTGCCACAGCGGGTGGTTGTTCTGACCAGCATAGATATTGAAGTCCCAAGGACCGCCGCAGAGTTCGGCCGCGTCTTCGTCCTGACCCCAGCAATTGTTGGGGGTTGTCCACTCGTCGTCGCCAGTAGTGCCGATGAAGGATGGCAGATTCACGGCATAGCGCGTGAGGAAGAGCGCACCGCCGTTCTCATAGAACTGACGCAGCTGGTTCTTGGCAGCGAGAGCCTCAGGTGCCTTAGCCACGAAGACATCGTGACCATCGACGCCACCATCAACATGGAAGTGCCACCAGATGACCTTGCACTCGTCGAGTTCAACGGCATTAGCTTCGATGTCGGCGAAGCTGGCATAGAGCGAGCCAGGAATGTTGGCGAGCATCCACTCGCAGGCGGTTCGGGCCTCTGCATCGAGGTCATTCATACTAGGAGCAGTGCCTACGAAGAGAGCCTTGGGCTTGTCTATAGCGATGACGGTGACGGTGTAGGTGCTCTCGGCAGAGTTGTTCTTCACCCTATATGTCACGGGCTGTGAGAAGTCTTGAGCTTGACCGGAAGCGGGCGTAATGGTGGCATTCTGGCTATAAGTGATGGTGGGCACGAGCGCTGTGATATTCTCCGTAGCAGGAACGTAGACGACGATGGTCTTGGCCGTCTGGTCGATGGTGCCTTGATAGATATCGTTGATGGTGAAGGCTGTGATGCGCGCTTCATCGTGGAGCACGCGTACAGTCCAGTCGAGGTAGGTGTCACCGTTGGTGACGTGGAGCACTTGTGCGGCGTCCATATTGAGACAATCACCCTGACGGACGTTGCAGGCAGCGCCGTCGGAGAGGGTGAGACGGGTCAGCTGCATGGCCGATGTCTCATAGACTTCGGGCAGACGGACGGTGATGGTGCGGGACGTGAGGTCGATGGTGCTTTCGTAGTCATCGAGCGCGAGGGCCTCGACACGGCAGTCGCCCGAGAGCTGCAGGTCGCTGACGTTGTCGGAGGAGCAGGCTGTGAAGACCGCAGCAATACCGCAGACTACGCACAGCAAGAGATTCTTTATAAGAGATTTCATATTGAATGAGGTCTTTAATGAATTCATTTCTTGTATAGTGACCACTCCCCTCCCTCACAGTGAGAGAGCGGGGTGGGTCTTTCTTTACCAATTGCCTACGTTCTGGGTATAATGGCCATTGGAAGCGGAGAGCTGCTCGAAGGGTATGGGCAGGTACTCATCGCGGTTGGCGGTGAAGTGAGCGGCCGTGTAGATGGCGCAGTTGTCAATCTCCTCGGCGTAGTACTTATTGAGGACGGTGGCTGCTTCGCCCCAGCGTACGAGGTCGAAGAAGCGCTCGCACTCCATGCCCATCTCCAGGCGGCGCTCCATCTTGACGATGCTGATGGCATCCTGCTTGGAATAGGTGCCACGATAGTTGGAGACGAACATCTTGACACCATAGCGGCTGGGGTAGCTGGCCGTCATCTGCGTGCTCTGTGCGGCACGAGTGCGCAGGCGGTTGACGAGCTGGATGGCTTCAGCGGTATTGCCGAACTGAGCCTGAGCCTCAGCGCGCATCAGCAGCACGTCGGCAAAGCGGAAAACGATGCGGTTCATGGAACTTGCCCAATAGCTGCCCTTGATGAGGTACTGGTCGATGAGGGCGGGGTCGACGTTCTGCTTGAGCGAGACGTTGTAGCCATAGAGGCCGTTGGAGCGGCTCCAGATGCTGGTCTCCTCCATCATGTATCCGGGATTGAACATATAGGGGAGTCCAGGAATGCCGACGGTGAGGAATAGACGCGGGTCGGCGTTGTCGGCGGCTTTGTTGTAGTCGCGGTCATTGAAGTTATTCAATAGAGGCAGGCCGTCGTCGCCCGTTCGGTAGGCGTTGACGAGGTTCTGCGAGGGCTTGTAGAAGTCGCAGCCGCCATCGGTGGCTCCAGGGATGTTGGGCGGGATGAGTCCGTAGCTCCAGTTGAGGTTGCCATAGGTGGAGCCGTCGTTGCGGGAGTACTGGATAGCCCAGATGCTCTCGACGCCGTTCTCGTACTCTTCTTCGGGACGGAAGTTGTTGTGGAGGTCGTCCTCGAGGCCGTAGTTGGCGTAGAGGGCAGGAGCTGTGAACTCGATGACCTTCTGCAGGTCGGCCTCGTTGATGCTGGTCACCTGATTGGTGGCCGCATCGTCCTGACGATAAGCCTTGTAGAGATAGACCTTAGCGAGGAAGGCGGCAGCGGCAGCCTTGGTGGGGCGGCCTTTGTCGGCTTGTGTCTCGGGAAGGGTATTGTAGGCCTCCATGAGGTCGTCGATGATGAGCTGCCAACCCTCGTTGTTGGTGTAAGTGGTATTGGAGAGGGCGTTGTACTGATCGTAGGTCAGGTTCTCGTCGATGACGAAGGGGATGTGCTTGTAGAGGCGCTTCAGGAGGAAGTGCGCATATGCGCGGAGAAACTTCATCTCAGCCATACGCTGTGTCTTCATATCGTAATCGCTGGCGTTAAGGAGAGCGATGGCAGTGTTGACGCGAGAGATGCTATTGTAGAGGCGCACCCACATGTCGTTGATGTTCCAGTTGGTGGTCAGTACGCCCTGCTGCACCTCGAGCTGATGGAAGACGTCGCCGTCGCTGGTGCCGCTGCCGCCCTTGTAGGCGTCGTCAGAGCGAACATCGAAGTTCCACATAGAGAAGGAAGAGTTGATGTCCTCGGCAGTAGTGAAGATGGCGTAAGCAGAGACGACCATCGCCTCGGCGTTCTCGGGCGACTTCACCTGCTCGTCGCTGAGCGTGCCCTGGGGAGTGTGCTCGTCGAGGAAGTCGGAGCAGGAGGTGAAGGTGGCCATCATTGCTGTGATACAGCAATATACGGAACAGGCAAGTAATATGTTGAAAAGCTTTTTCATGATTGCTGTATGGAAATTAGAGTGAAACATTCAGTCCGAAGGTCACGTTGACAGGAATAGGATAGCCGAAGTTGGCGTTTTCGGGATCGACGCCGGTGAAGTTCTTGCTCTTGATGGTGAAGAGGTTCTGGGCAGAGAGATAGAGTCGCAGGCGCTGCATGTGCATGCGCTCGAGAGCCTTCGAGGGGACGTTGTAGCCGAGCTGTACGGTGCGCAGCTTGGCGAAGCTGCCGTTCTCGACGAAGTAGGAGCTGACGCGCTTCTCGTTGTTGTTGTCCATCACGCTGATGGCTGGGATGTTGGAGGAGTTGTTGGTGGGGCTCCAGGCATCAAGCAGACGCTGGCCCTTGTTAAGGTTTGAGATGTTCAGGCCGCTCCAGAGGTCGGTCTCGCGCTTGAGGTCGCTGATGACGTCGACGCCTTGTACGCCCTGCCAGAACATAGTGAAGTCCCAGTCCTTGTACTGCAGATAGACGTTCAATCCCCATGTGAAGTCGGGCACAGGCGAGTAGATCCACTCCTGGTCCTTCTCGTTGATGATGCCGTCCTCGTTGAGGTCCTTCCATCGGATACGGCCGAGGCCGGCACCGTTCTGCGTGGCGTGGTTGTCAATCTCGGCCTGACTCTTGAAGATGCCATCGTAGACGTAGCCCACTTGTGCGCCCATAGGGTGACCGACTACGCTCTCGACGCCGTTACCGCCGAAGGTGCCGTTGGCAGCGAGCGTCTCAGGCAGCTTGGTGATCTCGTTGCGATAGGTGCCGATGTTACCGGCGAGGTCGTAGCTGAAGTCGCCAACCTTGCCGCGATAGCCTACATTCAGTTCGATACCCTTATTCTCCATCTCGCCTGCATTGATCCATTGGCTGGAACCTTCGCCCATAACGCCAATACCAGGCATATAGACGAGGATGTCGGCGGTCTTCTTGTAGTACCATTCGAATGAGCCGTAGAGTGCGTTGCGCAGGAAGCCAAAGTCGAAACCGAGGTTGGTCTGCGTGGTGGTCTCCCACTTCAGGTTGTCGTTGCCGAGCTGGTTGCGCTTAAAGCCGCTGGCCAGCTGCTGTCCGCCGTTAGTACCTGCGATGTCGTAGCTGGTGCCGTAGCTCTGACCGCCGAAACCAGCCTCGCCGTAGTTGCTCACGTAGAGCGTGTAGCGGGCAATGTTGTCAATCTCCTGGTTACCCGTACGTCCCCAGCTGGCACGCAGCTTCAGGTCGTCGAGCCAACCTACGTTCTCCATGAACTTCTCCTGGCTGATGCGCCAACCAGCACTGAAGGAGGGGAAAGTACCGTAGCGGTTGTTCTTACCGAAGCGGGAACTGCCGTCGTGACGGACGGTGACGCTGGCGAGGTAGCGGTTGTCGAAGTTGTAGTTGGCTTTGGCGAAGAACGAGACGAGCGAGAAGCCGCCTGCGCCGCCGTATGCTTCGGCCTCGCCAACGGCTGCATCAGGCCACATATAAGAAGGATTCAGCACAGCGAAGTCGTAGGCCTTGCCGCTGAGCCAGCTGTCGTCCTCTCGGTTGAGCTCGACACCAGCGAGTGCATCGAAGTGGTTCTTGCCAGCCTCGAAGCTGTAGCTGGCCACGGCGTTCCACATCCACTTCGTCCAGTGCTCCTGCTTGGGCTCGACGGCGTTGATAGAATTGGCCACAGTGCCCTCGGTGATGGGATAGGTGAAGATTCGCTGCTGCTTCTGTGCGTAGTCGAGACCGAAGGTGCTCTTCACATTGAAATTCTTGCAGGGATTGATGTTGATGAAGGCATCGCCGAACATACGCCAGTAGGTGTAGCGGTTGTCGGCGTTGCGCGTGAGTCGTGCCAGCGGATTCTCGCGGTCGGGATAGCCGCCTACGGGACCAGCGAAACTGCCATCTGTCGTGTAGACGGGCAGCGAGGGATTGAACTGAAGGACGTTCTCGAGGAAACCGCTGGGAGCCTGCACTTCGCTGGTACGGTTGACGGTGAAGTGTTCGCCCACGGTGATGATGTCGCGTTCATTGATCTTCAGGAGTTTGTAGTCGCTGTTCATGCGGGCTGAGAAGCGGCTGAAGTCGGATTCCTTGATGATGCCCAGGTTCTTGTAGTAACCGAGCGAGAAGAAGCTGCTGCCCTTCTCCGAGCCGTTGCTCAGCGACACATCATATTTTTGTACTACGCCCGTGCGCGTAGTCTGGTCGAACCAGTCGGTGTCGGCAGCGGGAGTGGTTCCGGCGGCATCGAGGTACTTGCTCATCGTGATACCGTTCAAGACGGGCACGCCCTGCTGGTTGTAGGTCCAGTCGTAGTGGTAGCCGAGTCCGTTCATGTTGGGGTCGAGACCATCGTTGACGTAGCCTTGCCACATGACTTGTCCGAACTGCTTGGCGTTGAGCACTTCCATACGGTTGGCATAAGTCTGCACGGCTACGCTGGCGTCAAAGTCGATCTTGACCTTGCCTTCCTTACCGCGCTTGGTGGTGATGATGATTACGCCATTGGCAGCACGGCTACCATAGATAGATGCGGAAGCGGCGTCTTTCAGGACTTGGATTGACTCGATGTCGTTGCCGTTGAGCTCGTGCATACCAGCCTTAGTGGGAACGCCGTCGATGATGTAGAGGGGGTCATTGTTGTTCAGCGTGCCGATACCGCGGATGCGAACGGTAGCAGCGCCCGAGGGGTTACCGTCGGCCGAGATGTTCATGCCGGGCACACGACCCTGCATGGCCTTGATGGGGTTGTTCTCGTTCTGTTTGGCCAGCTCGTCAACGCTGACCACCGAGACGGCGCCAGTCAAGTCAGCCTTGCGCTGTACCTGATAACCCGTCACGACGAGTTCGTTCATGTCGGCGACGTTCTCGCCCATCGTAATCGTCATGCCGTCCTTGGCCTCAACCTCCTGGGTGTCGAAGCCCATGAAGGAGATGACCAGTATGGCGCCTTTCTCCACTTTCAGCGTGAACTGACCGTCCATATTGGTCAGCGTGCCGTTGCTCTCGTTGCCTTTTTCTCTCACCGTAGCACCAGGCAACCCCTCGCCGAGGTCGTCGAGCACGGTGCCGTGAATGTCGACTTGCTGCGCCCACAGCGTGGTGCCAGCAAGAATGAGCGCGAGGCTCATCAACAATCGTCTTAGCTTTTGCATGTTGTTTGAAATGTTAGTTTATGAGGTTTGCACAAATGATGCCACAAAGCTCGTGACTTATTAACAACATACATTAAAAGAATCGTTCATCCCCTTGAAATTTTGTTTCGATGCAACAATTTTACAAAGGAATGAACGATAATTCACTTCCTCACATCCCCTGGCACCATGCCGAACTCGTCTTTGAAGCATTTGGTGAAATAGGCAGGAGCAGAAAAACCGATGGCATAGGCCACTTCTGAAACGGTCTTGTCCGTAGTGAGCAACAGTTGATAGCCGCGATTGAGGCGAGCTGTGCGCAGCAGTTCAACTGGTGAACTGCCCGTAATAGCCTTTACCTTTCTGTAGAGTTGTACACGGCTGAGGTTCATGTTCGCAGCCAAATCCTCAACACTGAGTTCACTATTACTCATGTTGCTCTCCACTACTTCGCGAAAACGATTAATGAAAGGTGAGGCGTCAGAGAACTTAAAGGCCGCTGGCACGTCGCCTTCCAAAGACGCTGTTTTCTCTCCAGTTTGGTTCGCAGGAGCGCTGGACGCTTCATGAACAGAAAAGGCAGAGGGAGAATCGGATGCGTTCTCCATATTCCACAGGTTGTTCAGCACTCTCTCGCGACGGATATTCACCTGCCCACGGTGGTAAAGATAGAAAAGGACTATGGCGATGAGCAGCAAACCGATGACGCCACAAGCCAGCACGGTGATGGCCTTTTGTGCAGAGAGTTCTTTCAGATAGCTGCTGGCCAAGAGCTGCATGCGTTCGAGCCGTTGTGAACGTCGCACGACCTCTTCGCTCTCGAGATAGAGCACGTTGGCGTTCTTGTGGGTGACAAGCGCAGAGGTCAGCAGTGTTTCCTTCTCGTAGGGCTTGCCCTCGAGGATGTCCAATGCCAGTTGCAGCAGCAGATCTCCGCGCGTGGGATAGATATAGGAGGCCGTGAGCAGTGAATCGCATACTTGACGGATGCCGCCCTGTTCACCGGGCAGTCCGTCGATACCGCAGAAAAGAGGGAGTTGGGATGGAGATGTGTTATTCTCCATCCCTTCCAGCCACTCCACGTACGCCCGTCGTGCCCCCATAGCTGTACGGTCGTTGTGGCCGAATACGACATCTATACATTTACCATTTACAGATTCCCCATTTAGCCATTGCTTGGTAGCTTTGTAGGCTGTCGTTTCTGTCCAATCGCCTTGTAGCGTGGCCGTGACATGAATGTCGAGGTAGTGGCTTATGGCTGCGTGGAAACCGCAGTGGCGCTCATAGGCGGGTGAAGAACCTTTCAGTCCCACGATTTCCAGGATATTGCCCTTGCCGCCCAGGCAAGTAGCAATGTACTCGCCCATCTGACGGCCCATCTCGTAGTTGTCGGCACTCACAAAGGCGGTATATTTCTGCGAATCAGTTTTGCGCTCGAAGACTATGACAGGTATACCACTGTCGTAGGCACGGTCGATGGCGGGAGATACCGTTTGCAGCTGGTTCGGAGCCACAATCAGCAGGTCGATCCCTGCGGCAACGAGACTATCGATCTGTTGTGTCTGGCGGCGGCTGTCGTCGTGAGCAGTGGTGAAACTCAGCTGCGCCTCCTCGTGGAAACTCGCCTCCAGCTTCATCTCGGCATTCTGCCAGTCGCGCCAGATATCCTCAGAGCACTGGGAGATACCGATATGAAACCTCGGCTCATACTTTGAACAGGAGAGCATAAGAACAAGGAGAGCTGCCAGGGAAAAACCAACGTTTTCGTTAAGCCAATAACCAAAGCCAAACTTTGTTTGAGCTTTGGCATGGCGAGAAAACGAAGGATGAAATCCAACTCTATACATATCGGTAAGGAATATAGTACAAAGGGGGGATGTGACGCTTCAGTCAGAGCTGACCCTCTGGTATGCTGTAGGTGTCGCGGCGGTTCATGTCGCCGGTTTGGAGGCCGAGCTTGAGCCACTTCATGCGCTGGGCGGAGGTGCCGTGGGTGAAGCTTTCGGGCTGGGAGTAGCCGCGGGCTTTCTCCTGGAGGTAGTTGTCGCCTATGACGCGGGCGCAGTCGATGGCTTCCTGCAGGTCGCCGTCGTCGAGGCTCTGGAACATCTGACCCTCGTAGTAGCCCCAGATGCCAGCGTAGAAGTCGGCCTGCAGCTCTATGCGTACGCTGATCTTGTTGGCCTGCGTCTCGTTCAGGCCCGCCATCTGCGAGTGGGCGCGGTCGAGGTCGCCCAGCAGATGCTCCACGTGGTGGCCCACCTCATGCGCTATGACGTAGGCGTAGGCGAAGTCGCCGTCGGCACCCAGGGTCTTCTTCATGTCGGTGAAGAACGAGAGGTCGATGTACAGCTTCTCGTCGCCCGAGCAGTAGAACGGTCCCATGCTGGCCGAGCCGCCACCGCAGGCCGTGCTGACGCTCCCCGTATAGAGCACCATCGTGGGCGCCTTGTAGGTGAGCCCCATGTCCTTGAAGACCTTGGTCCATACGTCCTCCGTGCTGGCCAGCACCTGTGATGCGAAGACAGCCAGCTCCTGTTCCTCGGGGGTGAAGTCGCGCTGTCCGTCTTTCTGAGTGACATTGGCGTTGTTGAATATAGCCTCAAGGCCGCCAGCCTGCTGGAAGGCCTGACCTGGGTCCTTGCCTGTGAGGAAGGCCAGTACTACGGCTACGATCACGGCTCCTATGCCGCCGAAGCCTGCTATCTTGGCGCCGCCCATTCCACGGCGGTCGTCCACGTTGCTGCTCTGTCTGCGTCCTGATAGGTTCATCTTGTGTATTTTACAATTTGACGATTTACGATTTACAATGTGGTGCAGGCTACGCCTGCCCTCATCCCTCATCCCTTTAACCTTTAACCTTTAACCTTTAACCTTTATATAATCCCTCATCCCTCATCCCTCATCCCTTTAACCTTTAACCTTTATATAATCCCTCATCCCTCCACTACTTCACCTTCGTCCCCTCGAACTGCACCTGGTATGGCCACTGTTCCTCGTTCACGTCCCAGTCGCTGCTCGCCTTGCCAGAGGTCCAGGGGTGCGCCCAGTGCTGTGTGGGTGCGCCCATGACTACGAAGAATAGGTTGGAGCACCGGCCGTGGTCCGTGGGTATGGTGAGCTCTGCCGTGCCCTCCTGCAGGCTGTGCATGTCACCGTACACGCGCGTGCCGTCGCTCATCAGCGCTACGAAGGCGTAGCGCCAGCCCGCGCGGTCCTTGTACACGTAGTGGTAGCTGGCATCGTCGGTGATGCCCGTGAAGTTGGCCTTCACGGTAGCTCCAGCCTTGGGGGGGGTGAGGTTGGTGATGTGGTAGCCGTAGTTCTGGATGCAGGTGGCAGGGCTGGTCTTGTAGATGGCGTTGGCCGAGCTCACGGTGGTCAGGTAGTTCTTGTGCTGCCCTATGCGGTGTGCCGCGCGGTCGCGCACGCGGTCGATGTCCCATGTGGCCATGCGCATGTAGCCCTCCATGGTCTCGTCGCAGAACTGCTCCTGTGTGAGGTTGTTCATGCGTTTATACACGTCCACGGGGTCCTCGTAGGGCCTCGACTCGCGCCACATGCGCCCTATGAAGTCGCGGCCGTACTTCATGCACCACCAGTCCTGGATGAAGCAGCAGGCGTAGCGCCAGTCGTCGTGCAGCAGGTTCTTGTAGTGGGCAGCCAGATGCTGCTCGAAGTACTCGCCGTCGGTGAACTGGCGGTCGGGGAATATCTGGTAGGCCTGCCAGTCGGCGCAGCTCTCCCACCAGCCGTTGTCGTTGCCGCCCCCCCAGCCCCAGCGCCAGCCGCGGTCGGTGTGCCATGCGTTGGTGCCCAGGTCGGCCGACACGAGGAACTGGAAGGTGTGTCCCACCTCGTGGGCCACGGTGTGACCGCCGCGCGCGGTGGCAGCCCAGGGGTTGAAGTGGCCTATACCTGTTTGGCCGCCCCCCACGCCGTCCGTGCCGGATGCGTCGGCACGCCATGCGCTCTGGTAGGGTATGTATAGCTGTATCTTGTACTTGTCCGTGGTGGAGTTGCCTTCCTCAAGGAAACCCAGCTCATTGGCGTACATATTCCAGCAGCGCTCGCAGATGCTCAGCACGGTGTTGGCATTGGCCACGTTGCCGTCGCCGGGATACTGTATCTTGGTGGGCGTGTCACCGTAGCGTATGTCCCAGAACACGGCGAAGTGGGCGCTCTCCACGCTGTGGGCGAAGTTGTAGCCCGACGTGGCCGCGGCGTTGGTGTAGTCGGTGCCGCTATAGGTGTTGGGCTTCAGCAGGTAGCGGCCCGGGTCGCTGAACATCATGCTGGCCTCGTCGGTCGGCACGCGGGTGTTGGTGGCCAGGGGTGTGTACTTGGCGCTGGGCAGCTTGTCGCTGTAGAGTCGCATCTGGGTGGGGCGCACCTCGATGGAGTCGACATCCTTCAGCGATATGATGTAGTTGGGCTTGAAGCGGTCGTCGTAGCGCACCCAGATGGTGTCCTGTGCGCTTAGGGTGGCAGCCGTCTGGCATAGTGCAAGGAGCAAGGCGGCGCAGTGCAGTGCAAATCGTGTTGTCTTCATATCTATGTCCTCCTGTCCCTTTTATTTGATGATATACTTACGTCCGTTGACCACATACACGCCCGGTCGCATCGAGCTGCGGTTGCGGCTGAACTCGGCAGCGTCGGCAGCCACGCGGCGTCCGCCCAGGTCGTAGATGGCTGGGTCGCTGGCAGGTGCAGCCTGCTGTGCGGCTGGGCTGTACGGCAGGTCGGCTATGGCTGTCAGGTCGTCGCCTATGCCGTCGATGTAGAAGCTCAGCTGTGCGGGCGTGTCGCTGATGTCCTCGATCCACGATGTGAAGGCTCGCACGGCGGATGAGTCCTCGTTGTGCAGCATGATGCCGTCGTCGCTCAGCTGGTAGGTGCCTGGCGCTATCTTGCGGTTGGTGGGGCGGCCGGCGGCGTTGAGCACGCTGTTGTCCAGCAGCGTGTACGAGCCGCGGTAGCGCAGCTGCACGGTGCCGTCGTCGCTTTTGAGGCCCTGCACGCGCGGGGTGGCGTTCTTCTTGGTCGACACGTCGGCTATGTAGTAGATGGGGCCGGGCAGACGTGTGCCGCTGATGAAGGTGCTGACGGTCTTGCCTTCGGCCACGTCGGGCTCACGCGTGGGGCGCAGCAGGTAGTGGTAGTTGGCGGTTACGACCACCTTGTCGGGGTCGCTGAGGTCCACGGTGCTGAACTCCAGCACCGTGCCTTCCTCCTGGCTCACGCCGCGCGGTGTGGCCAGCTGTGCGCCCTCACCGAAGGCATCGAGCACCTGTGCGGCGGTCATCTCGAATGGCACCACAAGCGAGTTCCACTTGTCCTGCTGCAGCGAGCGGCGCAGCGCTATCAGGCCGTGCTCTATGACCAGCGTCTTGTCGAAGGTGGTGCTGTCCTCGCTCATGATGTGGCGTCCAAGCGAGCGGAAGCGCATGTTCCTGATGCTGCTCTTCTGGAACACATCGCCGCGTATGGTAATCTGCGCATCGTCGAGGTGTATGGTCAGGAAGTTCTCGTCGACCACCAGGTAGTAGTAGGTGGTGCCCTTGGTGTCGGTCAGCACCAGGTTCTTGGCCGCAAAGAGGTCCGACTGCCGTGTGCGCTGTGGCGCCGTGGCTGTGGCCTCTGTCTGCGCTGCTGCCGTGGCTGCGCAGAGCACGGCTAAGCAGGCTGTGAGGATTGTACGTAGTCTCATTGTTGGTCAGTATGGATGCTATTTGGCGGCAAAGATAATAAGAATCGCGCGAATGCGTGCCGACATAGTGCAGTAAAATATGTCAGGGCTCGCCCAGAGCGTCGCGTATCAGCACTACCATGGGGCGCGACAGGCGGCGTGTGGACTTGGAGTAGCCCACGCGCTGCAGGTGCTCCACGAGTTGGCTGTCGCGGCTGATGTCCTCGTTGAGCCATCGCAGCGCCGTGGTGGGCGATGCGTCGGGGTAGTAGAGCTGGGCCAGCTGGCCCTTGAAGATGGATGTGGGGGTCATAGGGGGTGTGGGGTTGGGGTGGTGGGGCTTATAGGGCTTATGGGTCTTATCCTCTCATGCTTTCGCCTTCGATCTTCACCCTTGTGGTGATGGCCACAAGGCGGTCCATGGTGCGCTCGCCGTACTTCTCGGCCAGCTGGCGCTCGTTGAGGTTGGTGGTGCAGAACAGCAGGTGGCCTTTGCGCTCGGCGTTGTCCACCAGCTCGGTGAATGCCTGACGGCGGTTGCCGTAGCTCACAGCCTCGGCTTCTACGCCCACGTCGTCGATGGTGACGATGGCCCGCTTGAGGGCACGGTCTATGTGACGGTTGATGTCGTGGGCTGAGAACGGCTCCACCATCAGGTTGCAGTACTCGCACATCAGGATGGGCAGTATGTTCCAGCATATCAGGCTCTTGCCCACTCCGCACGGCCCTTGCAGCAGCAGGCCGCGGCCTTGGTTGTCGGTCAGGTAGGCGGCTATCTTCTCGTAGGCGGGCAGCCAGCGTGCGTGGCCGCCGGTGAAGTGCTGGAGCCCGTGCCACAGCTGCTCGCGGGCGTTGGGTATGCGGAATGTTATGCTGTCGGCGGCTATGGGGTAGATGCCGCAGGCGCGCAGTTCGTCGACTGCTTTCTGGAAGTTTATCATTGCCATCGTGATGAGAGTTTGTCTATGAATTGGTCGAACTGCGTGGACTTCAGTACCACGCCCTGCTGCATGGCCTGCGCAGGCTGGCTGTGCTGCCCAGAGCCCGGGGCCCTGATCGACGCACCGGCTGAGGCCGCTACTGCTGCGGCAGTTGCAGCGCTGCATATCTTGTTGTACTGCGAGTTGACGATAGCCACCTCGAAGTGCTGTATAATCCACGGGTCGCGGATAGACGCCAGTAGCTGCTGCAGGTCGTCGAGCAGCGCATCGTCGCCTATGGGCAGGCCGCTCTGCTGGCGGTCGAACTGCAGCTTCTCCAGTAGGTGCCTCATGTGGCCGGCGTCCTTGCTGGTCCAGTAGTAGTGACGGTTCACCAGCGACAGATAGTGCTCCTCGAACACCTGGCGTGCGCGGGTTTGCAGGCTTTTAGGCCGTTGCTGTTTGCCTTTGGTTTGCGCTTTGGAAGCGGGCTTGCAGGCTCTGGAGGCTGTTTCTTTAGTCTTGGTTGCAACCGCGGTTGCGCAAAGTGCGTTTTTTCGCACTTTCGCCGACGTCTCTTCGGTGGGGATAATAGGGGTCTTTTCTTCTTTAGGGGTTATAGGGGGTATTTCTTCTTTCGGGGGAATAGGGGGCGGTACTTCTCTGTCGAAATCAAATTGCGAACTTTGCGATTTGATTTCATTTGATTTCGGATTGGGGGATGAAACGGAGTCGGCGAAGAGCTTACCTTGGCTGTCTGTGCTGCTCGGGTTGTCTGTGCTGTTGTTCTGATTGTCTGTTCTGCCTTGTCCGTCTGTACCGTCTGGCTTGTCTGTACCGCCCTGATTTTCAGTGCAGTCTTGACTGTCGGTGCTGTACAGGCTGTCAGCAGAGTTGCTATCGCCGCTGCTCTTGCGGCCGGACTTGCCGTTGGCTTTGCGGCGCGACTTGTCGATGGCGGGTTGCAGGTAGTTCCACAGAGTCAGATCCACCCCTTTGAAATCCGGCGATTCACCATAAAGGGCGTAGACACAGATGGCACGCATGAAACGGCCGTACTGCTCATCGCTCAGGTTGCTGAGTGCGTCGTGGTATTTGCGCTGAAAGCTGAAAGTGTTGAGTGTGATTCGTTGCATATCTTGAGATTTGTTGTTTGGTCATAGTGTAACGGTGGTCGTAGCGTGCTGCAGCTGCATTTATAGCGCGGTGTAGCAGTGGCTGGAGCACGCTGAAACAGCGGTTGTAGCGCGGTGTAACTGCAGCTGCAGCACGGTGCAATTCCTGCTGGTATGATGCATGAATTATTCCCAGTTTTGCTCCTTTGCTGCTGCAAATATAGTGCATTGTAAATTCAAATGCAAACATTCGACAAATTATTTGTATGCGAAATATCATTGCTGTTCTGGTGCTATGTTGTGCCTTAGACACTCTAAATGCCCGCTACCCCCCTGTCCTTTCGTGCAAGAAATGCCGTAACATTTGCCGCTGTGAAAAAAAGGCCGTACCTTTGGCCTCGCAAAGCGAGGTTGTGGTGATAATGCACCCCTCACCCCTCAAACCCCTCAAACCCCTCAAACCCCTCAAACCCCTCAAACCCCTCAAACCCCTCGTCAATCCAATATACAAATGAAACATACATTACATACTGTTCTGCGCCCGCTGGCGGCTGTGATGCTGCTGCTCTGCATGGGCGCGGTCGTGGCGCAGGCACAGCACGGCGCGGCACCGCGGTTGCTGCGTGTGGGCGTGGTGCTGCCGCTGAAGGAGACGTCGCAGCGCGGACAGAAGATGGTGGAGTTCTACCAGGGCGTGCTGCTGGCCGTGGACAGCCTGCGGCACAGCGGCGTGAGCGTGGACATCGTGGCACAGCACTCGGGCACGACCGAGGCCGAGATGTCGGAGCTGCTGGCAGGTGGCCAGCTGGCCGACCGCGACGTGGTGTTCGGTCCGCTGGATGCCGCCCAGCTGCCGGCGCTGTCCGACTACTGTCTGCGCCACGGCACACGACTGGTGGTGCCCTTCACGGCCAGCACAGCACAGCTGCGCACCAATCCGCTGATGTACCTCGTGACAGCTCCGCGGGCGCAGATACAGGCACAGGCCGCCGCCGTGTTCAACCAGCAGTTCAGCAACAGCCACTTCGTGTTCGTCGAGGCAGGCGATGCCAACGACGATGGCCGCTCGCTGGAGCTGCAGCTGCGCTCGGTGCTCAATGCCCGCGGCGCCTTCCTGCGCACGGTGGAGATCGATGCCGACGACGATTCCTACGCCATGGCCTTCAACCCCCTGCGCCACAACGTGGTGGTGGTCAACTCCGCCACCATACGTGCCATCAACAAGCTGATGCCGCGCCTGCGCGACTACCAGCGGGCCAACCCCGACTGCCAGATCACACTGCTGGGCTACCCCTCGTGGCAGACCTTCACCAGCACGCTGCTGGCCGACTTCTACCGCTTCGACACACACATATATACTTCCTTCTACCGCAATCCGCTGGCATTCAGCACCCGGCAGTTCGACCAGCTGTACCAGTACTGGTTCCACCAGCCGATGCAGAACACCTTCCCGCGATGGGGCATGATGGGCTTCGACGTGGCGTGGTACTTCCTCAAGGGCCTCGCCACCTACGGCGATGCGCTGGAGAGCAACCTCCAGAACCTGCATCCCGCACACTACCAGAACCCCATGCTCTTCGCCCTGCCCGACACAGGCGGCGGCCACATGAACATCTGCGTGGAGGTGGTGCACTACACACGAGAACAGACGATAGAGGTGGAATAGTAGAGAAGCCCCATACGCCCCATATGCCCCATACGCTCCCCAAATTCCTAAAGTATCCACTCCCCCCCTCTGAGGAAGGGCGGGGGGAGGGGCCTCTCCTCCTCCTCCTTGCCTTACTCTTCCCCCTCCTCACCTCCGCCCAGGTGGGCATTTCTCGGTCCGACCTGGCAGTCGGCGTCAGCGGAGGCTATGTGCTGAACCGCGTGTCGTTCAACCCCACCATCAAGCAGACGTGGCACGGAGGTGCTACGGCAGGCGTGACGGTGCGCTACACCTGCGAGAAGTACTTCTCGTCGATATGCGCCGTGCAAGCCGAGCTCAACTACGCACAGCTGGGATGGAAGGAGGTCATAGAGACCAGCACCGACACCTACCAGCGCGATGCCAGCTACATCCAGCTGCCCGTGTTTGCACGCATGGCCTGGGGCAAGGAGCAGCGCGGGATGCAGTTCTTCGTGATGGCCGGTCCGCAGTTCAACTTCCTGCTCAGCGACAGCGACCAGCGAAGCGGCGAGTGGAGCGACGCCACGCTGACCCTGCGACCCAACAACGTCACGGCGCAGTACGACCTCGACATCCAGCGCAAGTTCGAGTACGGCCTGGCCGGTGCCGCCGGCGTGGAGCTGAGCACAGCCATAGGCCACTTCCAGCTGGAAGGACGCTACTACTTCGCACTCTCCGACATGTTCGACAACGGCAAGAAAGACCCCTTCGGCCGCTCCGCCAACGGTGCCATCATCATCAAAACCACCTATCTCTTCGACCTGCTTCGCACAAAGTGAACAGTCCGTGCTCATCATATTCTATATGCCCTGCGCAGGTGTCGCGAAAAAAAATGGGGCATATTGTTGTGTAAAACCTAAATAATGTACTACCTTTGACGCCGATTCCGGTAGCGCTCGCGCTGACCGGCGTCGAAACATATATGACAAAAAGGCGTTAGTTGACGCTTTGTACTTGACGTGTGAGAATCTGGCAATTCCACCCAATAGTAGTCAAGCGGCAAAGTAGCAACGACGCTCATGCGTATGTATCTGCATACACGCGTTGCGGCCATGGCTGTAGCGTGTTGTGCTGTACATATTGGCATGAGTTTCGGTGTTGCTTGTCCCGACTACTATAAGCAATGCCAGAGCTTCACACGTGGGACCAGCAATGAGGGCTGATTCTCACGTCTTTTTGTGTATATATGCAATCTCATTCTGCCGAATACGAATAGATATATAACACAGATACTATGCTCACAGAAGGCTTGCTTTTTGCCGACCGCTACGAACTGCAGAGACTGCTGGGTCGAGGCGGTTTCTCCGAGGTGTGGCTGGCACAGGACACCCGTGCCAACATCGAGGTGGCCGTCAAGGTGTATGCCCCAGGCCAGGGACTGGACGACGCCGGCATCTCGCTGTTCACCCAGGAGTTCTCCTTAGTGTTCGACCTGAACCATACCAACCTGCTGCGTCCCACCTACTTCGACTGTTGGGAACGTATGCCCTTCCTCATACTGCCGTATTGTCGCCACGGGTCGGCCTTCGCCTATCTCTCGCCTGGGACCGATATCACCGAGGACCAGTGCTGGCAACTGCTGCACGATGTGGCTGCTGGTCTGGCCTATCTGCACGAGAAGACGCCACCCGTCATACACCAGGACATCAAACCCGACAATATACTAATCAGCGATGAGGGCAGCTACATGATTACCGACTTCGGCATCAGTGCGCGGGTGCGTAGCACCATGCGCGCCGGTTCGCACGCCGAGCAGAGCGGTGGCACACTGGCCTATATGGGTCCCGAGCGCTTTAGCTCCAACCCGCGTCCTGTGCCTGCCAGCGATATATGGTCGCTCGGAGCCATGATGTATGAACTGATGACCAAGGACACCCCCTTCGGCAATCACGGCGGCATACTGCAGAAGAACGGCGCCGAGATACCCATCATCTCGGAGGACTATAGCAACGTCCTCAAACAAATAGTGTACCGATGCCTCTCAGCGAGCCCCACCGAGCGGCCCACGGCGAGCACCATAGCCGACCTCACCTACGCCAAGCTGCACGGCCACGAGGTGGACATCGCAGCCCGTTTGGGCTTGCAGACCGACACCTTAGCTCAGCCCGCAGCCGACACCGCAGCGCAGCCAGCCGACATCGCCACACCCACTGCGGCTGCCGACACCGCCACGCCAGCCAGCTTCCAGCCCGCCACCGAGCCCGCCCGACGGTTCGACCCGCGACAGCTGTGGCAGGACCGCCGCGTGCAGATAGGCGCCGCGGTAGCTGTCGTGATAGCCATCGTGATAGGCATAGCAGCTACTTGTAGTGGTCACAGCGGCGATGCCGAGCCTGTTCTGGAGCAGCTCGTGGAGGCGGAGCCACTGGCAGCACCTGTGATTAACACCGACTCTATCAACGCCGTTGTACGCCCCGAGTACTTCCGCGCCGACTCGCTGATCCTGCTGGCCGACACCTATATGGCTGGCGAGGAGTGGTACGACGAGCAGTACATGGTGGAAGAGAAGTACATGGAAGCCCTTAACATACTGCTTGCAGCCAGCACCGAGGCTATGGGCAGCCTGCTGGACAGCCTCGCCGAGCGCCGTGAGACCGCACAGACACAGCTTGTGGCCGTGCAGCAGCGCCTGGACTCCATGGCCAACGAGTTTGCCGACTATGCCGACATCTACTTGCCACTGCGCGAGCGCCTGGACCGCATAGAGCCGTTCACCGCCACCGACAACACCGATGACTAACAGCTAAACACATAAGTTTGATATGCTACAACGAACACTTATCGGAGCTATCGTAGCACTGCTCATAGCGATAGCACCACAGACAGCCTACGCCCAGAGCGCCAGCGGATCCTACAACAACGGTGTGCAGGCCATGCAGAGCAGCCAGTGGGATGTGGCCATAGGCCATTTTGAGACCTCGATGAGGCTCAATGGCAATGCGTCCAACAAGAAAAAGTGCAATAGCAAGATAGCCGAGTGCTACTACAACAAAGGCTTAGGCGCCGTGGCTCAAGCCAAACGCACCAACAACAAGCAGCTCTACCGCACGGCCGAGAGCTATTTCAAACGCAGCATGAGCTACGACGGCGGAAACACCAATGCGGCCAAGTGTCGTCGCCAGCTCGACGAGATCAGTGCCACTCGGACCGCTAACCCCACACTGGTGCTGGCCAACCACAGCATCGATTTCGAGTGCGAGGCCAGCTACTCTAACGTAAGCGTAGCCGCAGAGCCGAACCAGGACGAGTGGACCATACACATAGCTTCAAGCGACACCGCATGGCTGCACGCCACCCAGGAGGCCAGCGGCGATACGCTGCACCTGCTGTGCGATGCCAACACCTCGAGCGAGCGCCGACAGACCACTGTGGTGCTAACCTACGGCAACGTGTCCGACAGCATAGTCGTGTCGCAGTCTGGCCAGGTGGTGATTGAGGTCGAGGGTGTGGCCGATGGCGGCACCAAGAGCATGGATCTCGATTTGTTCACAGGCACGATGCGCGCCATCGGTCTGTCGGGCAAAAAAAAGACCTTCTACCCCATACCCGTCTATTCCACCAGCGATGTGACGCTGGACGATGGCCGCAACTGGCGTGTCGTCGAGCTGCCCTCGTGGGTGCAGGTGGAGAGCTACAGCAACCTGTCAGACAAGCTCAAGAATGCAGTCTCCGAGTCGGTGATACGCTTTCTGCGCGGCAAGGGCATCGAGTGGCAGCGCATGGACATGAGCCAGTTTGCCAACTATGCCTTGATTATCTTTGTC
Organism: uncultured Prevotellaceae bacterium; assembly: GCA_937910905.1. Taxonomy (GTDB): domain Bacteria; phylum Bacteroidota; class Bacteroidia; order Bacteroidales; family Bacteroidaceae; genus Physcousia. The sequence goes on along the minus strand of CALEPV010000014.1, from coordinate 17,685 downwards.
GAACCGCTACCCGCACCTTTCAAGAAGATGGGTGGCCGTAAGGGCGACATCGTAATCGAGAGCGGCGGTCGCCAGTTCAGATTCACGCTGTGTCAGACCAAGTGAGCACACCCCGCACAGACCACGTAAAGATACACTATATGAGATGCCAGAATTGCGGTTGGGAGAACCAACCAAACGCAGCCGTATGCGAGAAGTGCGGACTGCCCATAGCTGCACACACAGCACCCGTCATGTCGCCTGCCGACACTGACCACACCACCATGGACACCGGACGGCAGCCACGCCCCACCATAGTGTTCCGCCCAGGCCAGACAGTGAATGCCGCCTCTGTAGGAGCCACGGCAGCGCCCGCCGCACCAGCCGGCGCGCCCATCACCCGCACCGTAATCTCCGAGCGCCACTGCCCCGCCTGCGGGTATCCAGTGGCTGGCAATGCGACGTCCTGCCCCAGCTGCGGCGCTCAGATGCCCCAGGGACAGCCCTCGGCAGCCGCGCAGCAGGGTGGTGCAGACAGCAGCCAGAGAGCTACAGCCGCAGCCATACCCGGGGTGCCTACCCACGTGCAGTGCGACAAGTGCGGCCAGCAGGTGGACGTGGCCAACAAGTTCTGCCCACACTGCGGCGCGCCCATACGCCTCAAAACCATGCGCTCACCGCGCTACCGCGGTGAGATACAGCCCCAGTTCAGCCTGACACTGGTGCCCGACGAGGACGAGACCATCCAGCCCACCACACGCGGCTACACCGGCCAGAGCTGTATACTGAACCGCGCCAACACCGAGCCCTCCAACATCACCATCACCTCCAAAGAGCAGGCTGCGTTGTCGTTCAAGAACGGCAAGTGGTACATAGAGAACCGTAGCGAGCACGGCTCCACATACGTCAAGGTGACCGAGCCTACCGAACTCAAGCCTGGCACGGTTATCATGCTGGGCAACCGCGAGTTCCGCTTCGAGACCAAGTAAACCAGCTGCGATGCGAGCGTCGCAGTCCTAAAACCACCCTATAGACCCATGTCATTGCCAGTTGTCGACAGATGCGACTTTGCCGATGGTCAGACTGTCTGTGGTCGCTACACCGTAGTGAAGACTCTTGGAGAAGGAGCCTTCGGCAAGGTGTATAAGGTGCAGACACCCGACGGCGGCACCTATGCGCTGAAGCTACTGCGACTGTGGGACGTGCCACCCGACATACGCGAGTCGCTGAGCCGGCGCTTCGAGATGGAGTTCAGAACAGGACAGATAGCCTGCGACAATCTGGTGCAATCGGTGGACTACGGCTCTGTCGGAGGCAACCCATACATCGTGATGGAGTTCTGCGGCGGTGGCGACCTGACACTAATGCTGGGCCAGTCGGCAGGCCACGCGGCCACCATCTGTAGGCAGATACTGCAAGGCTTGGCTGCGCTACACGCCAACGGCAAGGTACACCGCGACCTCAAACCCGAGAATGTGCTGTTCAAAAGCGACGGCACAGCCGCGCTGACCGACTTCGGCATCGCCGGCGACCGCAACCGCCGCATGACTTCGCGCAACATCTTCGGGCGGCCCGAGCAGGTGTTTGGCACCTATGCCTATATGCCGCCCGAGCAGGCCCGACGCGCTCGCGGCGACGCCACGGTGCTGCCCACGACAGACATCTTCTCATTCGGCGTGGTGGCCTACCAGCTGCTCACAGGCCAGTTGCCCTTCGGCCGGCTGGATGACTTCAGCCATCTGCCAGCCTATCAGAAGAACGCCGACACCGGCACGTGGGACCACTGCGCGCTGTACCGGCTATCCGATGCTGCGGCTTGGGAACGGCTGATTGAGGGCTGCCTGGTGCCCGACTTTAGGCACCGCCTGCAGTCCGTGCGCGATGTGGCGGCACTGCTGCCCAGCACCACTAATCACTCCGCCGCGCTCTATACCCCCGTCTACATCTTCGGTCAGGGCCCGAACCAGCCCGCCGCACTGCGCCGCGGCATATACCTTAGAGTGATGCAGGGCGAGGACTACGGCCGTGTGTACAGCCTGACCGACATAGCCGCCGCTGGCCGACATCTCATCACCGTGGGGCGCGAGCCCTCCAACACCATACACATACGCTCCGAGTACAACGCCTACGTGTCGCGCCGACACTGCACCCTGGAGCTGGCCAACGGGCAGTGGATACTGCGCGACGGACAGTGGCAGCCAGACCTGCGCCATTGGGTCCGTTCGGGCAATGGCACATACGTCAACTCTGTTGAGGCCACACAGACCGGTGTCTACGTGCAGCCAGGTGACATCATCACGATGGGCGACACCACGCTGCGCTTTGAGTGCGTGTGAACAGCACCAACGGCCACCGAACCAATAGCATCTACCTTATAATATATACATATCAATACCCCACAACAAACAATTCACTTATGGGCACATCCAACTATCAACGTACTATCGCCGGCAGCGTAGGTGCCGGTATGGGAGCACTGTTCAACGGCTCTGGACGCAAGTACTACATCATTGAACATAAGACAACGTCCAAGTATCACCATGCCGGCGATGCACAGAAGATCATCGTGGACCAGATTGAGATAGGTCGCGATGCCAGCTGTCAAGTGCGCTTCGACGAGGACTTTGGCTCTGTGAGCCGCCGTCATGCAGCCATCGTGCGCGAGGGCGACAACTGGAAGCTCGTGCACCTGTCGCACTCCAACCCCACCTTCGTCAACGGCCAGGCCATCAACGGCACATACTACTTACAGTCGGGCGACGAGATACAGCTCGCTGGCAATGGGCCCCGCTTCGGGTTCATCATACCTCAGGGCAGCCAGAGTACCACATCAAGCATTCGTCTGACCGAGCGCATGAATCTGTTCCGCCAGCAGGCACTGCGCCCCTATCGCCGTGCGCTGTGGGGCATGGCAGCACTGCTGCTACTGGTGGTGCTGGGCTTGGGATTCTGGAACTACAAGCTCGCACAGCAGAACCAGCAGCTGCTGGCACAGGCCGAGCAGCTCATACAGCAGGACCAACAGCTGGATCAGCAGATAGAGGACTTGAACCGACAGATGCGCGAAAACCCCGAGAACGAGAACCTTCGCCGCCAGCTCGAGGAGCTGCAGCAGCAGAAACAGCAGGTGCAGACACGCTACACCACCGTGTATCGCGACAACCCAGCACTGCAGCAGGAGATATCTGCTCTGCGGGCACAGGTGGCTGGCAACGGCGGTGCAGCAGCTGCGACAGCGGCTGACAACTATGACGACGAAGCCGACTACAGCTCTGCGACCAGCACGGCATCGGCACCAGCCACAGGAGGCGCAGCACAGGCGGCCATTCGCGACTACAACGACCAGATATACACACTGAAGATACGCCGCATCACCATCGAGAAGGACGGCGTGTCCATAGACCCGCATATCTCGCTGAGCGATGTGGCCTGCGGCACGGGCTTCCTGCTGAGCAACGGCTCGTTCATCACAGCCCGCCAGAACATTGAGCCGTGGGTGTTCGACCAGACCACCGGCGTGCAGCAGGGCAGCTGGCGCAGCATCATGCGACAGTATGCTGCCGCTGGGTGCAATATCATCATCGAGTACGAGGCCTATAGCACTGCTGGCACAGCTGCCAAGCTGAGCTTCAACAACCAAGACTTCATGATTGACCGCTCAGGCGACACCCGTGTGGAGCGCATCGAGATAGAGCGTAGCATACGCGCCATACTGAAGCGCAACAGCATCAGCGTGTCCTACATTGAGCGTCACTATGCTGAGATACGCGTCTTCTCACCCACCTCGCGCTGTGTGGCCATACTGCCGGGTGCTGGAGGTGCAGGCATACCGTACAACACTGGTGCTTCTGTGGCCAGCGAGGGTGGCACTGATATACAGATCGCAGGTTTCATGGGCACCACCAACATCCACAACCTGAGCCTCGAGTACTTCAAGTCCAGCACCTCGCGCAACGACACTCAGAACGGCACCATAGTGCTGCAGAGCGCTCCGACCAGCACCAGCGGCTATCTGGGTTCACCAGCATTCATCAAGGACAGCGATGGCAACTACCGCCTCGTGGGCATGTACGTGGGCCACTTCTACGGGCAGAGCCGTCTCATACCCGTGGCGCGTTTCAACAGATAGCCATGCCGAACACAACCGTCGAGATAGCCGGTGGCACGGACAAGGGACTCCACAGGCTCAACAACGAGGACAACTATGTCCTGTGCCACGACCTGCGACATAACAACTTCGACATCCCCCGAGGAGGCATCACCGCCTCCCTAGGGGATTATGGCTGTCTGCTTGTGGTGGCCGACGGCATGGGCGGTGCCAACGCAGGCGAGGTGGCATCGCAGATAGCCATAGACACCGTGCGCGAGCTGTTCAGCCCCGACCATATATGCCACATAGCAGGCAGCAGCGAGGCCCGCGAGCGCCATATCAAGGATGTCATCAGTGAGGCCAACGCGCGTATCGTGGACAGTGCCGCGCACGACGAGACCCGTCAGGGCATGGGCACCACCATCGTCGTGCTGTGGATGATGGAGCAACAGGTGCAGATAGGATGGTGTGGTGACAGCCGTTGTTACGTGTTCAACAGGCAGACAGGCTTGACCCAGCTGACCAAGGACCACTCGCTGGTGCAGGAGCTCATAGACAAAGACGAGCTCACCCCACAGGAAGCTCACGACCACCCGCTGGCCAACATCATAACCCGCAGCCTCGGGCAGGCTTCCGCTCAGTCGCTGGCCGAGACGCGTACATACACCGTGTGCCACGGCGACACGTTCCTGCTGTGCTCCGATGGCCTCTCGTCCGTGGCCAGTGAGGAGCGCATCATAGACGTGCTGACCGCGCCGGCCGACTCCCTGGGCCGCACCCGTGACATGCTCATCGACGCGGCTCTCGACAGCGGCGGTTACGACAATGTGACCGTGGCACTGTTGCGCGTGAGCCTCGGAAGCGGGACCACCCCCGCCGGCCGCCGCAGTCGGCTGAACGACACGCTGGCCGATGCAGCCCCCGCCAGCAGGCGTTGGCCGGGGCGGCTGGGCATTGTAGCAGCGGTGGCTACAGTACTGCTGGTGATAGCTGCCGCAGTGCTGGCGGTGGTTCTAATGCTGCATGCAGAGCACATTATTTAGTGCTCAACGGTCATTTGTTCGGCAGAAAGCAGTACCTTTGCAGCCGGTATGCAACAGAACATTCGCAACATAGCCATCATCGCACACGTCGATCATGGCAAGACTACATTAGTGGACAAGATGCTGCTGGCGGGTAACCTTTTTCGCGAGAACCAGCAGACAGGCGAGCTGATGCTCGACAACAACGAGCTGGAGCGCGAGCGAGGCATAACCATCCTCAGCAAGAACGTCAGCATCAACTACAAGGACACCAAGATCAACATCATCGACACTCCGGGCCACTCCGACTTCGGTGGCGAGGTGGAGCGCGTGCTCAACATGGCCGATGGCTGCCTGCTGCTGGTGGATGCCTTCGAGGGCCCGATGCCGCAGACGCGCTTCGTGCTGCAGAAGGCGCTGCAGATTGGCTTGAAGCCCATCGTGGTGATCAACAAAGTGGACAAGCCCAACTGCCGCCCCGAGGAGGTGTATGAGATGGTGTTCGACCTGATGTGCGACCTCGACGCCACCGAGGAGCAGCTGGACTTCCCCGTAATCTACGGCTCGGCCAAGCAGGGCTGGATGGGCGAGGACTGGCAGCAGCCCACGGACAACATCTTTTATCTCTTGGACCAGATACTGGAGCATATTCCCGCACCTGAGTGCCTCGACGGCACACCCCAGATGCTCATCACCTCGCTCGACTATTCGACCTACACGGGCCGTATAGCCGTGGGACGCGTGCACCGCGGCACCATCCGCGAGGGCATGAACATCACTATAGCCCATCGCGACGGCACCAAGGAGCGCACCAAAATCAAGGAGCTGCACACCTTCACAGGCATGGGACAGCAGAAGACCGATGCCGTGTCGAGCGGCGACATCTGCGCCATCATAGGCCTGCCTAGCTTCGAGATAGGCGACACCATCTGCGATGCCGAGGAACCGGAGGCACTACCCACGATATCTATTGACGAACCCACGATGTCGATGCTGTTCACCATCAACGACTCGCCGTTCTTCGGCAAGGAGGGTAAGTGGTGCACCAGCCGTCACATCCACGAGCGCTTGCAGCGCGAGCTGGAGCGCAACCTCGCCCTGCGTGTGGAGCTGGCCGAGGGCTCGACCGACCGCTGGATAGTCAGCGGACGCGGTGTGCTGCACCTCAGCGTGCTCATCGAGACCATGCGCCGCGAGGGCTACGAGCTGCAGGTGGGACAGCCGCAGGTAATCTACAAGGAGATTAATGGCGAGAAGTGCGAGCCCATCGAGGAACTGACCATCAACGTGCCCGAGGAGTTCGCCAGCAAGATGATAGATATGGTGACGCGTCGCAAGGGCGAGATGACCAGCATGGAGAGCCAGGGCGACCGCGTGAACATAGAGTTTATGATACCCTCGCGAGGCATCATCGGTCTGCGCACCAACGTGCTGACAGCCAGCCAGGGCGAGGCCATCATGGCTCACCGCTACAAGGAGTACCAGCCCTACAAGGGCGAGATAGTGCGCCGCACGGCAGGCTCGATGGTGAGCCTCGAGACCGGCACCGCCTTCGCCTACGCCATCAACAACCTTCAGGACCGAGGCAAGTTCTTCATCGAACCGCAGACCGAGGTCTATGCCGGCCAGGTGGTGGGCGAGCATGTGCATGAGAACGACCTCGTGGTGAACGTCACCAAGTCCAAGCAGCTCACCAACATGCGCGCTAGCGGCTCCGACGAGAAAGCCCGCATCATACCCGCCACCATCCTCTCGCTCGAGGAGGCACTGGAGTACATCAAGGCCGACGAGTACGTGGAAGTGACCCCTAAGTCCATGCGTATGCGCAAGATCCTATTGGATCACCTGGAGAGAAAGAGGGCGAATAGGGAATAAAAGGGCCTGCCCCCCTTCCGACCCTCTCCCGACCCTCTCCCGAGACCCCTTCCCGCTCTCCCTCTCGGCTCCCCGCTCTCCCTCCCGGATCCCCGCTCTCCCTCTCGGATCTCCCTCTCGGCTCCACGCTCTCCCTCCCGGCTCTCCCTCCCGAGCCCCCTCCCCGCTCCACGCTCTCCCTCCCGGATTCCCGCTCAAGGGGGAGAGTGGTCACCTCTCAAGGCTGGATGGCAGCGCATGGGAGAATAGCACCAAGGCCTGGAGCCCCCACGGGGGCTACGGGGAGTATCTCCCAAGCCTGAGGTCCCGTGTGCAGCGGTTCGTCCGCTGCAATAAACCAGCAATAAACCAGCAATAAACCAGCAATAAACCAGCAATAAACCTGCAATCAATCCGCAAGCACTACAACATCATTAATCATCAAACATACATTACCCTCTAAACTCAAATAGTAACCACTCCCTCCCTCGCAGGGAGGGCAAGGGGTGGGTCCTGGAGGGGGCTTTATTATGGAACTAAAGAAAATCACCGCTGCCGAAGCAGCAGCGCAGATCGAGAACGGTCACACACTGGGACTGTCGGGCTTCACACCAGCAGGTGTGCCTAAGTGCGTAACAGCAGAGCTGGCTAAGAAAGCCCATGCCGAGCATGAGGCTGGCCGCCCATTCAAGGTAAACATCTTCACCGGTGCCAGCACGGGCCAGAGCTGCGACGGTGTGCTGGCCAACGAGCAGGCCATAGGTCTGCGCGCCCCTTACACCACCAACCCCGACTTCCGTCGCCACGTGAACCTCAACGAGATCCGCTACACCGACCTCAACCTCTCCAACATGGCCACACAGATACGCCAGGGCTACCTCGGCGACATCGACTGGGCCATCATCGAGGCTTGCGACGTGGAGATACACGGCTCGAAGGCTCACATCTACCTCACCGCTGCCGGAGGCATCAGCCCCACAGCCTGCCGTCTGGCCAAGCGCGGCATCTTCGTGGAGGTCAACGCTTTCCATAGCGCCAAGGCCAAGGGCCTGCACGATGTCTATGAGATTGAAGACCATCCCTACCGCACTCCCATCAACATCCTGCATCCGGGCGACCGCATCGGCAAGCCCTACGTGGAGGTGGACGCCAACCGCATCCTCGGCATCATAGAGTGCAACATCCCCGACGAGGCCCGCGCCTTCAAGGATCCGGACCCCATCACCACCAAGATTGGTCAGAACGTGGCCGACTTCCTCGTGCAGAACATGCGCGACGGCAAGATACCCCCAACGTTCCTCAACCTGCAGTCGGGTGTGGGCAGCGGTGCCAACGCCGTGCTGGGCGCACTGGGCCACTCGACCGAGGTGCCCAACTTCAACATCTACACCGAGGTGCTGCAGGACGCTCCCGTGCAGCTGATGCGCGAGGGCCGCGTGCTCTCTGCCTCGGCGTGCTCGCTGACCGTGACCAACGAGTGTCTGCAGGGCATCTACGACGACATCGACTTCTTCAAGGACAAGCTCGTGCTGCGTCCGTCTGAGATAAGCAACAACCCCGAGGTCATCGCCCGCATCGGCGTCTGCTCGCTCAACACTGCCATCGAGGCCGACATCTACGGCCACGTGAACTCCACCAAGATCTGTGGCACCAAGATGATGAACGGCATCGGCGGCTCGGCAGACTTCACCTGCAACGCCTACCTCAGCATCTTCACCTGCGGCTCCACCACCAAGGGCGGCGCCATCAGCTCCATCGTGCCATTCGCCTCACACATCGACCACACCAGCCACTTCGTGGATGCCGTCATCACTGAGTATGGTGTTGCCGACCTGCGCGGCAAGTGCGCTATGGAGAAGGCCGAGGAGCTCATCAAGGTGGCTCACCCCGACTACCAGCCCCTGCTCCGCGACTACCTCCGCTATGCCGAGAAGTACAGCGGCCACACACACCACTGCCTCAGCGCCGCCTTCGCCATGCACGACACCTTCCTCCGTAAGGGCGACATGCGCCTCACCGACCTGGCTGAGTACGTGAAGTAACTGAGATACAGCGCCGTTGGACTGCTGAGTACGCTGAGTACATAATGAGTGTAGCAGCTGTTTAGCCCAAAGCTTAACAGCGTTAAAATACGCTAAATAAGGCCTGCGCAGATACATGCATAGGCCTTATTATTGTACCTTGCACTCGGATATACATATAATGAAAGTAGATACAGAGCTGTGAAACACATTCTATTAGCCTCCACAGCAATAGCAGCTATGCTGTTGCTGTTCACCGGATGCAGCAACGAGAAGGACCTCTACGATCCTAACTACGCATCCCAGGTCAATGCACAAACGGTCTTTGGTACAATAGACCAAGATCACGACTGGAACTCCACTGTGCAGGGTTCCGTCACTATCAATGTTGATGCTCCGCTGAAGACGATTGCCAAGGTGCAGATACTCACCGAGTCGCCATTCCTCAACGACTACTCCAAGGTGCTTGCCGAAGCCAATGTCCAGAAAGGACAGCTGGTCACACTGGACTACGTGGCACCCAATGTCTACTCGCGACTGATTGCCGCGTGCGTGGACAATGACGGGCACTACTACATCCAAGGCTTCAACATCGGCGAAACCATGGTGAGCTTCCAGAGCGCAGCGTCCAGAGCAGCCACACGTAGCACGCGAGCAGCTGCCGACGACTATCCCACGGCATCTGCACTGAAGCTGGAGTTCAAGAACTCCACACTGTCGTTCAACGCCATGCGCACACGTCTGGCCAACGATGCCGCTGCCACTGGCAACGAGGAGCTGGCCAGCTGGACCGCTACATCGTACGTCAACCTGTGGGCCAATGCCGGCTGGCAGGACGAGCGCCTGTGGGTGCCGACAGCCACCACCAGCACGGGTTCGAGGTGGACCATAGTCAACGGCGCTATACGCTGTCCGGCTGCAGCTATGACCGAGGGCGAGATAGCCACGTTAGACGATATGTTTGGCGACTTCCTGCAGCGCCAGGGTAGCAACTCCAGGGTCACTTGGGGCCGCAAGGATAACCGCGAGTACATACGCAACAGCGACGCCGTGAAGCTCTACAACAACGAGCTCACCGCCGACGGCACTACACCGATGACCGTGACACCCATCTGGATGCCGTCGTCGGAGATCAAGAACTGCCAGCTTTACTTTTACTACTATGACCCAGCAGCCATCCCAGCAGGCACCACCGAGGCCGACTACATCAAGTCGCTGCCCAAGTTCAAGGCCGTACATTGCAGCGATGCACTCTCGGCTGCCAACAATGCTACCGACTATGCCAAGGGCGATGAGTACCTGTTGCCATACTACGGCGAGCCGGCTGACATAATGCCGCAGCCTGTGCAGGCGAGTTCGTTCAGCACCACCGACGGCAAGCTGTACCGTATGCGCGTGGCCATACAGCGCTATGGCGAGGACTACTACCTGTCCTACACCGGCTCCGAGAGCAAGCACATGTTGCACCGCTACGACGACAGTGCCGACAACGTGGCATACCAGCTCTGGCAGGTGTTCACCACCGCCGATGGCTACCAGATGCTCTACAACGTGGGCGCACAGAAGTTCCTCACATGGTCGGGCAGCTGGGACGCACTCTACTCCGACGATGCCACGGAGGTGCAGAGCAAGCTGTTCCGCTTCGAGGAGGGCGGACGCATACTGCGCTACAACCAGAAGGACATGGCGCTGGGCGTATCGTGGGAGATGGCCTCCAAGATAAACAACATGTACTCTGTGACCGATAAGAAAGCCTCCTCCGGCGACAGTTCCAAGTGGATATTTGAGGAGTATGAGGGTGCAGGCGTACAGGCTGTGAGCGATGCCACGGTGTACGACAATCCTACCACCATCACCGCGCAGGCCCTGGCTATACCTAAGGGCTACAAGGTGGGCTTCATGCTGCGCAAGGTGCAGGGCAACCAGAGCAAGACCAACGATGCCTGGCTGGCCACAGCGACCAACGGTTGCTGCTACGGCTTTGGCAGTCTCAACGTGCAGATCAATCAGTTCCCAGGCCACTTCAGCTCCGGTACGGTCAATAGCAACTATAATGGTTCAGTGGAGACCGATGACCCGCGCGCTGCAATCTTCAGCGGCAACGGACGCACATACATCTCCTTCGAGGACGGCTCCGACTGCCAGTACAACGACCTCGTGTTCGAGGTGGGCGGCTACGACACCAATATCCTCGACGAGGCTCCGGAAGGCTCGGAGGAGAAAGGTAACGGCGTAGAGAACTATCTGGGCAGCGAAGGCGAGGTTGAAGGAGCCACCTTCACGGTGTGCTACGAGGACCGTCCCAACATCGCCGACTACGACCTGAACGACCTCGTGGTGCGCGTCACACTCATTGACCAGACCCACGTCAAGGTGACTGTCATCGCGTGCGGAGCTCTCGACGAGATCTATCTGCGCGGTGTCAACGGCAGCATCATCAAGGACAACGAGGAGGTGCACCAGCTCTTCGGGCTGACATCGACAGGCCAGACAGTCAATACCTCCGACCCGTCGAAGACCAAGGCGCCCATCGTGGACGTGATGACCAAAGCTCAGAGCGAGACGCTGCTCGACGTGCTGAAGCGCATCTATGTGTACAATGCATCGATGGAGAACAGCATACGTCTGCCCGAGCACAACGGCGAGGCACCATGCGCCATCATCGTGCCCACCGACTTTGCCTACCCGCTGGAGTCGGTGAGCATCATCGACGCCTACCCGACGTTCCTCAACTGGGCACACGATGCCAGCGTGGACACCGACTGGTACACCAAGCCCGCCACCGGCAAGGTGTTCGTGTGGGAGTAGCGATAGCAGGACTTATGAACACAGCGGCCACGGCAGAGATGCCGTGGCCGCTGCATTAGGGGGTGACCCTATATGCCTTATACGCCCACCCCTCATCAGGCAGCCCCCCTACTTCTCCTCCTTGTTGAGGGTGGGGTAGCTGATGCGTGTGTGGTAGATGGTCTTCAGCTTCTCCTTGAACACCTCCTTAACGGTCTTGATGTCGCGGAAGGTGATGGGGCAGTCGCGGAAGAAGCCATCGCTTACCTGGCCGTCCACGATGCGGTCCACCAGCTCGGAGATGCTCTCTTCGCTGTACTCCTTCAGCGAACGCGATGAGGCCTCGACGGCGTCGGCCATCATCAGGATGGCCTGCTCCGAGGTGAACGGGTTGGGTCCGGGGTAGGTGAATACGGCCTCGTCGACGGGCTGGTCGGGGTACTTGTTGCGGTAGGAGATGTAGAAGTACTTGGCCATGCCGCGTCCGTGGTGGGTGCTGATGAAGTCGCATATCACCTTGGGCAGCTTGGCCTTGGATGCAATCTGCAGTCCTTCGGTCACGTGGCGTATTATCACCTTTGCGCTATCCTCGTAGGACAGCTGCGAGTGCGGGTTGTAGCCGCTCTGGTTCTCGGTGAAGAAGGGCGGGTTGTAGGTCTTGCCTATGTCGTGGTACAGGGCCCCAGTACGTGCCAGCTGGCTGTTGGCGCCAATCTTGCGTGCTGCCTCGGCAGCCAGGTTGCTTACCTGCATGGAGTGCTGGAAGGTGCCCGGTGCTACCTCCGAGAGGTTGCGCAGCAGTGGGTTGTTGATGTTGGACAGCTCCACTAACGTCACATTGCTGGTGAAACCGAACAGACGTTCCAGCACGAACAGCAACGGATAGGCGAAGAGCAGTAGCACGCCGCTTACTATCAAGTGGTTGAAGTAGCTGAACTCAATGCTGAACATCGACTCGTTGCCGAAGAGCGTGTGCCCCTGCATCAGCTGTAGGCTCAGATAGAAGAGCATCGACGTGGCGGTCACTATGAGTGTGGCGCGGAACATCTGCGAGCGCTCCGACAGCTCGCGCAGGCTGTAGATGGCCACCAGGCCTGCCACCAGCTGTGTGCTGATGAACTCGAAGCGGTACTGGAGCGCCACGGCGCTGAGCAGCACGGCCACGGTGTTGGCCATGAATGCCGTGCGCGAGTCCATGAAGATGCGCACTATGATGGGCAGCATGGCGTAGGGTATGATGTACACCGTGAGGAAGTGGTTGCGCACCACCAGCGATGTGAGCATCGGAAAGGTCAGTGTCAGTATGATGACCAGCGATATGGTGCGGAAGTTGCCCAGGTAGTCGTTGCGGAACAGCCTGAAGTACAGCGTGAAGCACACCAGGATGATGACTATGTAGAGCGTCTGCCCCAGCAGTATCATGTCGTCCTCCTTGCCGGCCTTGTTGCGCGAACGCAGGGCCTGCTGGTAGCTGATGATCTTCTGGTAGGCGCTCTCGTCGACCACATCGCCGCGGTCTATGATGGATGTGCCGGCGTACACCATGCCCGAGCTGGTGGCTATAGCATCCTCCAGGGCATCGAGCTCGTCGGATGATTTCTTCTCGTCGTACACCATGTTGGGCACCAGATAGTGGTCAAGGCTGATGTCCGGCAGACGGTCGGCCGTGATGCCCAGGCTGTCGGCCAAGTGGTCGCAGAGGTTGCGCATCCGCAGGTAGGCCTTGCGCTGTGTGAGCATCTGTGCCACTGGGCGGCGCTCCACGCTGCTCACTCCCTGGTACAGGCGTATGCTCTCCACGCTGTCGGCTTGCAGCATGTTCATGTCTGCATTGGACGCTATGCCCTGCAAGTAAATCTGCCGCATGGCTTGTGCCAGCTGGTCGCGCAGCACTCGGTTCTGGTGTGTCAGCTCGCTGCTCTGGCTGTTCCAGTCGAGCACGAAGCTGCGCAGCTGCTCGCTGGCCACGGTGGGCTGCAGCTCGAAGTATGGCTGGTAGGAGCGCATGATGCTGTCGCGCTCGCGGTCAATCTGCGCGTCGCTCTTGTACAGCGGGAACTCGAAGGGGGCCATCAGCTTGTTGTATGCCCAAGGCTTGCCTATCTCAAAGTGCCACTGCGAGTTGCCTTCGCGCGGCAGAAGCCACGCTACAGCTGTGCACATGCCGGCCAGCACCAGGGCGAACACTACGTAGTGCCGCCAGGTGAGGTTGCGGGGGTGGTTATATCTGCTCATGGATTGTACCTTTAGTATACAGTGCGCGTGGGCGCAATTCTGTAATGACGCACAAAAATACGTGGAATTGCGTGACGGTACAAGATAAATGTTGTATTTTTGCGCAAATTTTGTAACATAAGGATGAATACCGACACACCAGTACGTGTGCGATTTGCACCGTCGCCCACCGGACCATTGCATATCGGTGGCGTGCGCACTGCGCTATATAACTACCTGTTTGCCCGTCAGCATGGCGGCCAATTGATTTTCCGTATTGAGGACACCGACTCCACCCGCTTCGTGCGCGGTGCCGAGGAATATATACTTGAAGCCTTCCGCTGGCTGGGCATCGAGTTCGACGAGGGCGTGAGCTTCGGCGGCGACAGCGGTCCCTATCGCCAGAGCGAGCGTCGCGACATCTACAAGCAGTATGTTCAGCAGCTGCTCGATGCCGGACGTGCATACGTGGCCTTCGACACCGCCGACGAGCTGGCTGCCAAGCGCGAAGCCGTACAGAACTTCCAGTACGACGCCAGCACGCGCCAGCAGATGCGCAATGAGCTCACGCTGGGCAAGGACGAGACGGCACGCCTGATAGCCGAGGGCCATCCCTACGTGGTGCGATTCCTCATTGAGCCGGGCGAGGACGTGCACGTCGACGACATCATTCGTGGTGATGTGTGCATCAATAGCTCCATACTCGATGACAAGGTGCTCTGGAAGAGTGCCGACCAGCTACCCACGTACCATCTGGCAAACATCGTGGACGACCACCTGATGCGCATCACCCATGTGATTCGCGGCGAGGAGTGGTTGCCATCGTCGCCGCTGCATGTGCTGCTCTACCGCGCCTTTGGCTGGCAGGACACCATGCCCCGCTTCGCCCACCTGCCGCTGCTGCTCAAGCCCGACGGCAAGGGCAAGCTGTCCAAGCGCGACGGCGACCGCCTGGGCTTCCCCGTGTTCCCGCTGGAGTGGCACGACCCCAAGTCGGGCGAGACAAGCAGTGGCTTCCGCGAGGATGGCTATCTGCCGGAGGCTGTCATCAACTTCCTGGCCTTGCTGGGCTGGAACCCTGGCGGCGACCAGGAGCTGCTCACCATGCAGGAGCTCATCGACAAGTTCAACCTCGAGAAGTGCTCGAAGAACGGTGCCCGCTTCGACTACATGAAGGGTCAGTGGTTCAACCGCGAATACCTGCTGCGCCGCAGCGACGAGGAGCTGGGCGCCGAGTTCGCCGAGCTGCTGCAGCGCGAGGGCATCGAGGCCACTCAGGAGCAGGCTGCTGCTGTGGTGTCGATGATGAAGACCAAGGTCATCGAGTACCAGACCAAGGACGGCCCGAAGAAGCGCAACGTGTCATTCATCAGCGACCTGTGGCCGCTCTGCCGCTTCTTCTTCGTGGCTCCCACGGCCTTCGACCGCAACGATAAGTTCATCAAGAAGTCCTGGGGCGAGGGTGCTGCAGCACAGATGCAGCAGCTGCGTGACCTGCTGGCCACTGTCGACGACTTCAGCGTGGAGGGCCAGAAGGCTGTGGTCGACCCCTGGGTGGAGCAGACGGGAGCCAAGCCCTGGAACACGTGGCGCGTGTGTCTGGTGGGCGAGGGTCAGGGTCCCGACATGTACTCGCTGGCAGCTTTCCTGGGCAAGGACGAAGTGCTGCGGCGCATGGATTTCGCAATCAACACCCTAAGCTAAGGCATGTACACGCTGGCCATATACCTATATTTAATAGCTGTGTGCATTGCAGCGCTCTTCAACAAGCGTGCGCGGATGCTCGTCAAGGGACACTGGAACGCCTATAAGAAGCTGCGTCGCGAGGCTGACAAGAGCGAGCCCTACATCTGGGTGCATGCCGCATCGCTGGGCGAGTTCGAGCAGGGATGCCCGCTCATGGAGCGCATCAAGCGCGAGCACCCGGAGTGCAAGATACTTCTCACATTCTTCTCGCCTTCGGGCTACGAGGTGCGCAAGAACAGAGAGGGAGCCGACATCGTGTGCTACCTGCCGCTCGATACCCCCGCCAACGTGCAGGCCTTCTTCCACTACGTGCGTCCGCGGATGCTGATACTCATCAAGTACGAGTTCTGGCAGAACTACCTCCGAGGCTGCAAGCGGCTGGGCATACCGGTGTACAGTGTGTCCAGTATCTTCCGTCCACGCCAGGTGTTCTTCCGCTGGTACGGCCGTCTGTCGGGCTACAACCGCGTGCTTCGCAAGGTGACGCACTTCTTCGTGCAGAACGAGCAGAGCCGCCAGCTGCTGGCCACGCTGGGTCATACGGCCAATGTGACCGTGGTGGGCGACACCCGCTTCGACCGCGTGATAGACATACGCAACGCTGCCAAGCCTTTGCCGCTGGTCGAGACCTTTGCCGCCGACCGCAAGGTGATGGTGTGCGGTAGCAGCTGGCCAGGCGACGAGGCGCTGTTCATCCCGTGGTTCAAGCGTCAGCAGGGCATGAAGCTCATCATCGCTCCGCACGTCATCGATGAGAGCCATTTGCACGACATCGAGGCATCCCTCGACGGCTGCCGCACGTTGCGCTACAGCGATGCCACGCCCGACAATGTGGCTGCGGCCGATGTGCTCATCATCAACTGCTTCGGCCTGCTGTCGTCCATCTATCGCTACGGCCAGGTGGCTATGGTCGGTGGCGGTTTCGGCCACGGTCTGCACAATGTGCCCGAGGCTGCCGTGTATGGTATGCCGGTCATCATCGGTCCCAACAACCAGAACTTCCGCGAGGCGCGCCATCTGCTCGATGCCGGCGGCTGCTTCGAGGTGCGCGACCAGCAGGACTTCGATGCCACTGCCGACCGTCTGTTCACCGATGCTGAAGCCCTCCGTACTGCCGGCCAGATAGCCGGCGACTACATACGCAACAACGCTGGGGCAACGGAGGTGATATACCAGCACATCTTTGGTAATCACTTGTAACTCGTCCAATTGGCCAATACCACGTCTTCTCTCAAGCAGCAAACGGCTCAAGGCCTCCTCTGGGGGGGCTTGAGCAACGGCATGGTGCAGGTGCTGGGAGCGTTGTTCGGCGTGGTGCTGATGAACATTCTCTCGCCCGACGACTACGGTAAGATAGCCGCGCTGGTGGTGTTCAGCAACGTGGCCTCCTGCCTGCAGGAGAGCGGCTTCACCGCAGCGCTGGCCAATCGCAAGGAGCCTACACACGAAGAGTACAATGCCGTGTTCTGGTTCAACATCCTCGTTGGCACGGGCATCTACGTGCTACTCTTCTTCGCAGCACCCTGGATAGCCGACTTCTACCGCGAACCCGTGCTCTGCCCGCTGGCACGTGTAGCCTTTCTGGGCTTCGTCATCAGCAGTCTCGGCACAGCGCAGCGCGCATACCTCTTCGGGCACCTCATGGTCAAGCAGGCCAGCATCACCCAGCTCACGGCCATCACCGTGTCGGGCATCGTGGCCATAGCGCTCGCCCTGCTCGGTTTCGCCTACTGGGGTCTGGCTCTGCAGAGCCTTGCCTACGTATCCACCATCACCGCCATGAGCTGGCACTTCTCCACCTGGCGACCCACTCTACCCCATCGCGGCACCCTGCGTCCTGCGTGGCAGATGTTCGGTTTCTCGTCCAAGCTACTCATCAACAGCCTCGCCTTTCAGCTGAACAACAATGCCTTCGGTGTGCTGCTCACCCGCTTCTTTGGTACCCACACCGCCGGTGTCTACTCCAGCGCCC